>JAISXA010000261.1 GCA_031270685.1 Planctomycetota bacterium | reverse complement strand
CCCCAACTTCGAGGAACTGTCCAAAAACTGCGCCATCTGGCGGCGGTTCACCGACACGGGCGAGGAACTCGCGGTCAAGGGACTCGCGAACCTGAAGCGGATCGCCGCCCAAGTGGCGTAGGGGAAACCGGCGGCGCCCGGACGCGCGTCCGGACGAGGAAATCGGGACCAATTGGACTGCGAGGAGAACGACATGGCTGATGAAATGCGGGCGGTGGTGGCCTACGCCCCGAATGATTTCAGGCTTACCACCAGGCCTGTTCCCAAACCCGGCCGCGGCGGGCTGCTTATGAAGGTGGCGGCCTGCGGCATCTGCGGCAGCGACTTTCACGCCTATCACGGCGCCCCCTACTATTGGGGCGACGGAAAGACCCCGGGCTGGATGCGGGCCCCGGTGACGCCCGGACATGAATTCTCGGGCGTGGTGGAAGAAATCGACGACGAGGCGTCCGGGAAGTGGGGAGTGAAAAAGGGCGATCCCATCGTGGTGGAACAGATACTTCCCTGCTGGGAGTGCGAATACTGCAAGGGGGGGGACTACCACCTCTGCGCCGTCCACACCATGTACGGCTTCCAGAAGGGCGACACCGAGGGGGCCTGGGCCGAATACTGCCTGATCAATCCGCGCTCGCTGGTGCACCGGGTCCCGGACGGCCTGGACGTGATCGAGGCCGCCACCGTGGAACCGCTGGCCTGCGCGGTGAACGCCTTCCAAACCGGAGCGGTGCGCCTGGACGACGTGGTGGTGGTGGCAGGCATGGGCACCATCGGCGCGTTCATCGTCCAGTTGGCGCGTCTGGTCAACCCCAAGCTTCTGGTGGTGGTGGACGTCATGGAAAACCGGCTGGATCTCGCCGGGAAATTCGGCGCCGACGTCGTCGTGAACGCGGCCAGGGAGGACGCCGTCAAGAAGGTTCTCGATCTCACCGGCGGCTATGGCTGCAACGTCTATTACGAGGTGACCGGCAACCCGGCCGGAGTCGTCCAGGGCCTGGAAATGATCCGGAAAAAGGGAAGGTTCGTCGAGTTCAGCGTTTTCGGCGCCCCCACGACGACCGACTGGTCGATCATCGGCGACAAAAAGGCCATAAGCATCCTTGGCGCCCACATCAGTCCCCACACCTATCCCATCGCGCTGGAGTTGCTCCGATCCGGGAAGGTGAAAACCGCGGGCATAATCACCGGAAAGTTTCCCCTTGCCGACTTCTCCAAGGCTCTGGAGAAGGCGGCGGATACCGCGACATCGATCAAGGTTTTGCTGTTGCCCTGAGTTTTCGTCCCGGCGGCGATTCTTGTCCGGGTATAATGCGAAGGGGAGAAGCGGTGAATAAAAAAACGCTCAAGTGCGACGAAATCCATCTTCGTTATTTTGACGAATCGAACGCGGACGGAACAGCGGCCGGGAATCGTCAACGGGCAATCGTGTTTCTGCACGGCTTTCCCGACAACATGCATTCGTTCGATCGCCAAATTCCCTACTTTCTTCAAAAAGGATACCGCGTCGTGGTGCCGGAATTGCCCGGATACTCGAAGGCGTCGGCATTCGCCCGAACCGATTACTCTTTCGAGGATTTGTCAAGGGAACTGGCGGCGTTCATGAATAATCTCGGCCTCAAGGACGTCGTTCTGGTCGGACACGACTGGGGAGCGCTTCTCGCGATGGAAATCATGCACCTGGCGCCCGGCATGGTCGCGAAATGCGTTTCGCTGGGTCAATCCCCTTACGACACCATGGCCGCCGGCAAAACCCTCGACCCCGCGGACGTCGCGGTCAAGCAATTCTGGTACAAGACATTCTTTCGAATCCAAATCAACGATTACCCCGAACGGGTTCTGGCCTTTAACGACTATGAATTCATAGAATTCTTATGGAGGACCTGGAGCCCGAATTGGAAATATTCCCCCGAGGAGCTGGAAAGCGTGAAAAAAACTTTCCGGACCGAGGGCGTCGCTTCCGCGGCTTTGCGCTATTATCATCTTAACGTCAATTCAACAAAGGGGGACGGCCCGGGATATCGGGATTTTCTGGAAGCGCCCATCCCGGTCCCCCTGATGATAATTGGCGGAAAAGAGGATAAATGCATCAACGTTCATGTTTACGAGGCGTATGATCCCGCCAGCTATCCCAATGGGGTCGAGGTCCATCTGGTGCGGGCCGGGCATTTTGTCCACCGGGAACAATCCGCCGAGGTGAATCGCCTTATTCACCGGTTCGTCGGCAAATAATCGTGGAAATGATGGACCGGACGCCGCCGAGGTTCCGTTGAACGGGAATCGCCCCTCCGCCGGGAAGAGCGGGGGCGGATAGGCAAGGGGTTGTTCGATTTCCTCCAAATGTCGGCGCAACCGCCTTTCCGCAAGGCGCACCCGGGTTCAGGCGCCCCCCGTTATCCGGTATTTCCGCATCTTGTTGTAGAGCGTTTTTCTGGACACGCCCAGGATTTTGGCCGCCTGTTCCCGCCGCCAGCCGCAACTTGAAAGCGCGGAGATGATCTTCGCCCGTTCATCCAGGTCCGGAACCGCCGTCTTCGCCTCGGGGGCGGGAAGAAAGCGCTCGCTTTCCCTTGATTGCGGTCCCGCCTCCCGGTAGCCGGCCGAATCGCGAATCGCCTGCGGCAGGTGTTTGAGCCGGATGAGGAAGTCGGAGCAAAGCACGGACGCGCTTTCGAGCGCATGTTCAAGTTCGCGGACGTTTCCCGGCCAGGAATAGCGTTGCAGCGCCTCGAGCGCCTCGCCCGCGACGCGAAACGGCGGCTGCTCGAACTTGGCGGCGATGCGGCGGAGGAAAAAGGTGATGAGAAGCGGCATGTCCGACATATGGTCGCGCAGCGCGGGGGTGCGGATCGACACCACATTCAGCCGGTAATACAAATCCTCCCTGAATCTGCCCTTGACCACGCTTTCCTGAAGATCGACATTGGTTGCCGCGATGAGCCGGAAGTCCAGCTTCACCACCCGGTCGGACCCGACCCGGGTGAGTTCCCGCTGTTGGATGACGCGCAGCAGCTTCGCCTGCGTGCCCATGGATAGTTCGCCGATTTCGTCAAGGAAGATGGTTCCCTTGTCGGCGAGTTGAAACAGTCCGATGCGGTCGTCCATCGCCCCGGTGAACGCGCCCTTGGTGTGGCCGAACAGCTCGCTTTCAAGCAGTGCCTCCGGGATGGCGGCGCAATTCACCTTGATGAAAGGCTGGTTCTTGCGGGCGCTGTTGTAATGGATGGCCTTGACCACCAGTTCCTTTCCGGTGCCGCTCTCGCCGGTGATGAGGACGTTCACGTCCTTGTCGGCGACCTTGCTTACCACCTCATACAGGTCCTGCATGACGCTGCTTTGGCCGACGATTTCGTCAAACCCTTTTTTGCGCAGTAGTTCCCGGCGCAGTTCCTTGTTTTCATGGCTGAGGTGGATCAGTTTTTTGTATTGGCCGGCAATCTCCTCCATCGCCGCCGCCGACGGCAGGCGTTCGAACACCGAACCGCCCATATAACCGTCGGCTCCCGTTGCCTGCATCACCTTGTCGAGATTTTCCGGCGTCGAGATCGGCCCCGCCACATAAAACATCTTGAAAACGCCGGGATTGCCTTTCTCCGCCGCCCTGAAAATGCGGTTGAAGGAAAAGGCGGCATCCTCCGGGGTGGTATAGCCGAAAGCGGTGGTATCGGCCCCGACCGGCAGGTTGAGATTGGCGCAAACGGCGTCGACCCCGGCCCGGGCCATCATCCTCGCCTCGTCCTCGGAATAGGCGAAAGCGAAGGTGAACAAACCGAGCCGGCCGGCCTCGGCGAGATAGGCCACCTCCTTTTCATAGGTAAATCCCGCCCGCTCGAGGGATTGCCGTATTGGTCCGTCGTAGAAGCCGATGGAAGGGTAGTTGTTCACGCCATGGAAGCCGGCGTCGCGCGCCAGGTCGAGAAGTTCCCGCCAATCACGGGTGGGGTCGGTGGGGCAAAACCCGACGATGACCGGTTTGTCCCCGGCGCGGGGAAGGACTTCCCGGCGGGCGGGTTCGAAAATCATCTCGTTGGCGTTTGCCATGGGGAGAAAAGAACCGAGCGAAGGCACTCCGGCGGTGCGAAACAGCCCGCCGGTGGCGATAAGCAGGAAATCCGCGCCGCCGGCGAGCAGATGACGGCTGGCCATGCCCGACCCGACCGCCGCACCCGTGAGCTTGTCGCCCGCATTGAGGCGTTCATGGAAAAGCTTTCTGACCTGTTCGGCTTTCATGCCCGGGCTCCGGATTATGGACTTTTGAAGGAAATCAATGCCCGCAAGTATAGCGGCGGCGCCTCTGATTGGCAAGCCGGCATTCGGACGCCAATGGAACTGGATTCGGGATCGGGTCTGTTTTTTTGTTGACATTTGTTCCAGAATTCCTTTAATGGTTCTTTCCCACCCGCGTTTGACGCGGGTGGTGGGTTTTTTTCGCTGCTGTAGCTCAGTAGGTAGAGCACTTCCTTGGTAAGGAAGAGGTCTCGAGTTCGAATCTCGACAGCAGCTCCAGGAAGTTGCAACACGCCTAAGGGCGGCGAGTCATAGTGGACTTTTGAAGAAAATCAATCGAACCGCCGATTGATTTCCTTCAAAGTTTCAGGGCGTTCGTTTCAGAACCGTTTTTTTTTGCCATGTCGCCGGCTAGGGTCGAGTTGACGAAAAACAACCCATTGAACCGGAAGCGGTTGAATCTTTAAAGGAAAGCGGGCGGCGGTTGGCCCGATTTCCTTTAAAGGTCGACAGATAGAGGCAGGATCGGGCGGACAGGCGGTCCGGTTCGACAGGCATCGCGTTCGTTGCGCAGGGTGGACGCCCACCGAAGCGGCGAGCCGGATCCGGAGGAGCGCGCGACGCGCCATGGAGAAGGCGGCCGGTTCGGCGCGTCCACGGCGGGCGAAAGCGACTTTTTTTTAAAAAAACGGCCTTTTTCCGACTTTCCCGTCGCGGATGAAAAGGCGGGGGGGTTATAGTCATTTTCGGCCGCGGCGCGGCCAGGTCCGTGGCGGCCGGGCCGCCGCCGGTGGGAAACTCGCAAGGAGAGAAAGATGGCCAAGGAAAACTTTGTTCGGAAGAAGCCACACATCAACGTCGGCACCATCGGCCACGTCGACCACGGCAAGACCACCCTTACCGCCGCGATCACTTCGGTGTCGGCGGCGAATTT
>JAISXA010000278.1 GCA_031270685.1 Planctomycetota bacterium | reverse complement strand
CGCGCCACATTGTCCGATTTCCCCCGCCGCACGACGCGCGCCGCATCGCCTCGGGCATATACGGCACGGCTCCGCCAGGGCCCAGGCCGCTTCCCTCCGCGCCGCCGCGAGCGCACTGTTCATGCCATCCTCTTTCCTTTCAATACTCTCTCCCGGGTATGCTTGCGCTGACCGCTCCAAAAATGGCGATGGCGATGATCAGGCCCAAAAAGATGGCTGTCCACAACAGGCTGGCTCTTGCCCAATTCTTGCGATTGGGATTGCCGTCGCCGAACGCCCAGACGAACAACATGATGAAGCCTATGAGGGGTATTGCGGTGACGAGAAGCGTCAACATCCACTCGCCGACCGACGGTACGGGCGGATTTTCCGGAAGCACCGGTCTGGCATAGGGTTGAAAGTACGGGTTGACCATCGGCGAACTCATTGCCGCGTAAGGCGGGGGCGGGGGAAGGGGAGGATGAGGCGTGCCTGGAAGCGGCGGCGGACCTCCTGGAATTCCACGCCCGGCGTCCGGTGCGGCGTCGCGCCGGGCAACCGACTTTCCGCAACTGTCGCAAGTCTGCGCGTTGTCGGGAAGTATTTTGCCGCAATTATCGCAAAGCATGTCTTCTTCCTCCCTGTATGATAAAAAAGAACCCACCTCGCGGTGGGCTCAATATACCTAAAAAAGACCTCCATCGCAATGCCGCACGGATCTTGCATTCTGAACCCGCAGGCTCAGGTGGGAACCGCACCGCTGTCTCGGTATACCCAAATACTATGTAGGTTCAACCTTGATCAGCAGCTATTTGGCTCCCTCAAGAAATGGAGTCGGTTCGAGAATAATCTCCTTGCGAACATGACAGAGGTCAAAATTGCAATATATCCAGGGACGCGTCGAAGTCAAGCGTAAAATCGACAAAAATGCAAAAAGACCCGGGGAAAAGCCGTTTTTCGAACGACATTGAATTCGCGGCAACCCATGTCCGCCCAGTGCATATGCCGGCCGCAAATCCTTCGCGACATTCGCGGATTCATCATTCGTCGCCGGAAATCTCCGTCATCTCCTTTTTAATTTCCTCGCGTGATTTCGCCCTGAGCGTGGGATACAGCACCACCTCGCGGATGCCGGTCTGGCCGGTGAGCAACATGACCAGGCGGTCGACGCCGATGCCCATGCCGCCGGCGGGGGGCATCCCGACTTCCAGGGCGGAGACGTAATCGTCGTCCACTTGGTCGCAGTACGATTCCTCGTCGGCCGATCCCGCCTGGTTCTCGAAGCGCTCCCGCTGCTCCAATGGGTCGTTAAGCTCGCTGAAAGCGTTGGACAGCTCGAACCCGCAGACAATCGCCTCGAAGCGATCGGAAAGGGCGGGATTGTCGCGGTTGCGCTTGCAGAGCGGGTTGAGACTCGCCGGATGGTGGGTGACGATGGTCGGCTGGATCAATTTGGGCTCGACGATTTCGTCCATGATCTCCTTGACCAGATGGTCGTGGTCGAGCGCGTCAACCTTTTCCTTTTCCATGCCGGCCTTGACCAGGCGCCCGCGCATCGCCTCGTCGTCGTCGGGATCCGATTCCGCCGCCTCCCGCACCAGGTCCTGGATGCGCCGCCTGGGCCAGGGGGTCCGCACATCGATCTCCTGGTCGGCAAAGGTGATTTTCGTCGTGCCGAGGAGCGTCCTGGCCGCCTCGCACACCAGATTTTCCAGCAGCGACATCATGTCGGCGAAGTCGGCGTAAGCCTGGTAGATCTCGATCATGGTGAATTCGGGGTTGTGCGAAGTGTCGATCCCCTCGTTCCTGAAATTGCGGTTCAGCTCGTACACCCGGTCGATGCCGCCCACTAGGAGGCGCTTGAGGTAGGTCTCCGGCGAAATGCGCAGGTAGAGATCCAGGTCTAGCGCGTGGTGGTGGGTGATGAAAGGCCGCGCCGCCGCGCCGCCGTAAATCGGCTGAAGCATGGGCGTTTCGACCTCGAGAAAGCCGCGCTCGTCGAGATAGCGCCGGATAAAGGAAACGATGCGGCTGCGCAGAATGAACCGTTCCTTGACTTCGTCGCTCGCGATCAAATCCAGATAGCGCCTGCGATAGCGGATTTCCACGTCGCGCAAGCCCTTGAACTTCGCGGGAAGGGGTTCGAGCGACTTGGCGAGGAACCGGAAGGAGTCGGCGAAAACCGTGATCTCTCCGACGCGGCTCTTCATCAGCGCGCCGACGGCGGAAACAAAATCGCCGATATCCAGCGACTTGACGAGCGTGAAGCTTTCACCCAGCCGCTTTTGCAGCAAATTCAGTTGAATGCGCCCGCTTTGGTCGCGCAGATCCAACCAACACGACTTGCCCATGTCCCGGATGGCCGTCACCCTGCCGGCGATCGTCACGGTCGGCGGCGGGATTCCCGCAGCTTCATCCTCCCGGTACAGTTCGCGCACCGCCTGGATGGTTCCGGTACGTTCGACCTTCTCCCCGTACGGCTCGATTCCGGCCGCGCGCAACGCCTGCAGCTTTCCCAGCCGTTCATCGCGAATACGATTGCCCGCCATGCATGCTCCTGTCGAAAAACGCCCGTCCGCGACCGGCGTCCCCGGATGTACATATGGTTGAAATCCAAAAATGCGGAAAAAAGTATACATTCCCGAAGCGAGAATCGAAACCATTTTCACGAAAGTCGGAACCTATTCGGTGCCGATAATAATTCCAGGAGTCTTTGCGGACCATGTTTTCGATGCCGATGTAATTGCGAGGAAATCAAGATGACGATGCGAGTGCTGGCGCTGATGGTTGCGGCGGGGATGCTGTTGTCCGTCTTGGGATGCGGGTTGGCGGAGACCGGAGCGGCCCCGCGCAGACGCGGCATTTTCCAGGGCCGGAGAGCGAAGCGCGGCGACTCCGATGCGACCGCCGCCGGTTACGCCGATAAACGATGGCCGGCCGCGGCCGGCGATGGCGACGACAACATCAGGCGCGACCTCGCCAAACTTCGCGCCGCCGAAGACGCCCAGGACCGCAGGATACGGGAACTCCGCTCCGGGATCTCCGAGGGCGAAAGCGCTGTCGCCAGGGAGGAGGAAAAACTGGATGCAATTCGTGGGCGCATAGAACGCTACGAAGTGGCGCTCGGGGAACGATCGGAAACGCCATCCCGCGCCTATCGCCAGAGGGGACGCGATACGGTCGGGGGCGTGCCGGCATACCCCGAGCGCGGCGAAACGGCGGAGCGCTGGAACGCGACGCCGTATGCTCGCGGAGGAATGGGCGACGAGGCCGCGCTGTCTCCGCCGCGCGCTTACGACTCGCCGCCCCGCGCCCAGGTTCGCAACATCCCGGATTCCAGGCGTCAACTCAACGGCGGCGAGGTCCTTGTCTGGCAACCGCCGGCGTCGCCGTTCGCTTACCGGTCCGGCGCGGACGCCTCCGGCAGTCGGCGTTTCCCCTTCATGGCCGCGCCCTCTTTCCCGTCGCCTGACCGGTCGGCCAGAAGGCCGGAACCGCCCGCGGCTCCGTCGTATCCGCCCGCGCTCCCCGCCGCCGGCGTCCCGGATATTTCGCAAGAACGGCGGGAAATGGGCGTCTCCTCT
>JAISXA010000155.1 GCA_031270685.1 Planctomycetota bacterium | reverse complement strand
CGGACCAATGGGTTGATTTTTCGTCAGGTCGGGCGATACCGCCGACCTTGCAATAATTCCCGACGCAAAATGTAAACCCAAGACACGTTGGAGAGAATCAAACGGCGGTTTGTTTGATTCTCTCCAAAAGTCCACTTATCGCTTTCCCAATTTTCTCGTGAGGAAGCGGTCGAGGGCGTTGGCGAAGCGTTGAACGTCGGCCTTGTTCATCTCCCGTGGTCCACTGGATACCATCCCGGCCCCCCGAAGCTCCTCCATGAGGTTGCGCATGGCGAGGCGCTCGCCGACGTTGGCGTTGGTGATGTCCTCGCCCCGCGTACTGACGACGGCGACGCCGCGCTCCACCAATCGCGCCGCCAGCGGAATATCCGCCGTTATCGCCAAGTCGTCCGGGGCGGCGTGTTCGGCAAGGTAGTCGTCCGCCTTGTCCCCGCCCTTTTCGACCAGTTGAAACGCGATGTATTCGGATGGGTGCACATGCATGTAGCTGTTCGCGACGAAGATAGTCGGCGCCTTGCGGCGGATCGCCGCCAATTCGATGATGTCGCGGAGGTCGCGCGGACAGGCATCGGCGTCGACCCAGATGGTGAAGGCGTGTTGTTGATCCGTGTTCATGACGTCCTCGCATCAATTCTCGCTAATTAGGACGTGTAAAAAAACAAAGTTTACGCCGGTGCGCATGATTTGCAGCTTGCGTAATGCTTTTTCTCGCGGAAGTGTAAACTTTATTTATTTCCGCACACTTAGTGGAGTTTTGCAAATTGGGCATTCAAACCGCCGAATGCCCAATTTGTAAAAATCACGATCCTGGCGGCGCAGGCGTTTTCGATTTTTGTAAAGTGGCGATTGGTGGTTTAATCGCCATTTTGCAAAACTTCGGTAATTACTGAAACCGGTGAAACGAATTTTTAAAATTTGACTCATGTCGCGGATGCGTTATCATCAAGCGGCGATGATTTGACGGTTTTCATGTATGATCCGATCGGGAGCGGCTGAAAAGACCGCTTCGGCGCCTGGAAGAGCATATGGCGGCCAATTTGACCCAAACCGACCTGTCCAATCGGACCATCGGCGATTGTAAGCTACTTTCCCTGTTGGGAAAGGGAGCGATGGGAGTGGTCTATCTCGCCGAACAGATCAACATGCGCCGCAAGGTCGCCTTCAAGATCCTCGATCCCAGGTTTTCCGCCGATCCCTCTTACATAGAGCGTTTCGAGATGGAAGCCCGCGCCGTCGCCAAATTGAATCACCAGAATATAGTCCAGGTCTACGATTTTGGCAAGGAACAGGGGATGTATTTCATTGTCAACGAGTTCGTCGACAATGGTTCGGTTCAGGATCTGATCGATAGGAATAAGGCGCTGTCTCCGGAACAGGCGATCGAATTCGCCATCCAGGTCGCCAAGGGGCTTGTTGTCGCCAACGAGGCCAGCATCGTGCACCGGGACATCAAGCCGGACAATCTCATGCTGACCAACGACAACGCGATTAAAATCGCCGATTTCGGCCTCGCCAAGGCGATGAGCGCCGACGCCGCGGTGACGCATTCCGGCCTGATAATGGGGACTCCTTTCTATATGAGCCCGGAACAGGCCAAGGGTCTGCCCATGGATTCCCGCTCCGACATCTACAGCCTGGGCGTGTCGCTGTACTACATGGTTATCGGCGACGTTCCATTCGACGCCGACAGCGTCGTGGGGGTGTTGCTCAAACAGATCTCCGCGGACCGGCCCGACCCCTGCGCCGTCAAGCCGTCGCTTCCCCCGGTATTCGGCGCGCTGGTCATGCGCATGATGGACAAGCTACCGGAAAACCGGCCGCAAAGCCCCGCCGAGCTGCTCAAGGAGCTGGAGGCGGTCCAAGAAATTCTCAGGCCCGCCGCGCCTCCGCCCTCCCTTTCGGAGGTCGCGGAGGTGCCGCTGGAGATGCGTAAGAACTTCTCGCCTCTTCCACAAAACCGGATCAACCGCATTCTCCGGGTCGAGGCTTCCGCCGACGTGCTTACCCGTATGATCACCAGCATCCCCGGCGACAGCGGCGTCGTCATAGAATCGGAAAACCCATTCCCGGCGAACACAGTGGTGGAAGTACGCTTCACTGTCCCGGGCAAGGAGGACGAGTATTCCGGCCTCGGCCTTGTGCGCTGGTCGGACGCCGGGGTCATGGGCGTCACCTTCATCAAGGTGCAGCCGGTGCCCAAATCCGGGAAAGTTACCGCCATGCGGCTTTCCGGGCCCATGGCCATCGGTCCCCTGACCGCGACCCCTATCCATCAGCGGCTTCTCCGCTATGTGTATTCCAATCTCGGCCAGACCAACAACATCACCCAGGTCGCCAGTGCTCTCGGCGTTGGGGTGAAGATGGCCGAAGAGCCTATCGGCACTTTTGTGCGCGCGTCGATGATTAAGCGCCATCCCGAGGGGAAGCTGGAGATGGTTTGGCCGAAGGACGAGGCCTTGCAGAAGGAAATCGTCGTGTGGATGGGCAGAAATGGGCTGAAAGCGTGACGGCGGAGAGGAAGGCGGAGGCACGGGGATTGCGCCGCGCGGCGCTCCGGAAAATCGGCAACTCGTTTTTTCGCTCCTGGTCGTACGCCGCTTCCGGTTTCGAAAAGGCGCTTGCTTATCTCTTGGCGGAACGCCGCGGCGAACAAGGGCTGATCTGGCAGACCGCCCATGGCAAAGTCTGGAAAACGACCCTTCCCGGCGCGCTGGGCGAGGACACCGTCGTTCTCAAGCGCTATGTCGGCAAGCGCCGCTGGCGGCACTTTTGCGTACCTTCCCCGGCCGCCCGCGAAGCGGTCAATTTCCTCATGCTTTCCTCGCTCGGCTTTCCCACCGTCGACCTGCTGGCGGTCGGCGACAATCGCAGGTTTTTGTACCTCCGGGACTCGTTCATCGTCACCCGGTTCCTTGGCGACGGTTTCCGGGACGGAATCGTCTTCATGCGGCAAACGCCCGAGGCTGGCGACGATGCGCTTCGGGATTCGTTTCTGTCCGCCGTGCTTCGGCAGCTTGCCGCCATGCACAGCGTCAAGTGCCTGCATCGCACTTCCCATCCGTACAGTTTTCTGTGGCGCCGCTCCGGCAAGGACGCCGAGGGTGTGGAAGTCGTCCTGATCGATGTTTCTTCATGCCGGTTCAAATCCGCGCGCGGTTTCGACAATTGGGTCGTATATGACCTGACCAAACTCTTCCGCAACCTTCGCATGTCGAGGGAGACATTGAAGCGGCATATGGATTTCTATCTCTCGCTCAATCCCGGCTGCGGCCTTTCTGCGGATCGCCTCGCCCTGCTGGTTCCAACCGCGGGATCCGGTCCCGGGAAATCGGCGAAGGAGGCGAAGCATGCCGCCACTTCCTGAGGTCGGCGCGGCCAAGGAATTGCGACTGAAAGCCTTTGCCGAACTCGGCCATCGTAGCCGCGAATCATGGAGCTACGCCGTGCCCGGCTTTGAGGCCGCGCTGGCCGCCATTCTGTCGGGAAATGTTTCGCCCGGCCCCGGCGACCTTATCTGGAACGCCAAACCCAAGTCGGTGTGGAAAATCGTTCTTCCGCCCGAAATCGGCGGCGACACGGTGGCGTTAAAGGAATCGGAAAGCGACCGCCATTACCGCTACCAGTTTGGCCCAACGCCCATCGCCCGCGAGGCGGCTCATTACCTTATGCTCGGAAAATTGGGATTTCCCGTCGTCGAACTGCTTGCCGTCGGCGATGTTCGCGTTGGCCGCCGACTTAAGAAATCGTTCATCGTCACGCGATACGCGGAGGGGTTTCGCGACGGGCGGTCGTTCATCGCGGGAGGAGAATGCTCCGGCGACGCGGAGCTTCGCGATTCCTTTATTCGGGAAGGCATTGGGCAACTCGCCCGTTTTCACCGGATGTATTTCTATCACAAAGGGTTCAAGTGCTATAACCTGATGTGGCGCGAGGCTGCTCCCGGCCGGGCGGAACTGCGCCTGATCGACTTCGCCAGTTGCCGGTTCCGGCCGAAAATCATTTTCGCCCATCATGTGGTCGAGGATTTGGCGGCTTTTTTCGACTCGCTGAAGTTCGCGCCGGATGAGGCCGATGCGCACTTGGAATACTACCGGAACCGGAATCCGGGGTGCGGGCTTGGCCTTGAGGCTCTGCGCCGAAAGGTCGCCGACCGCATGTTCCGGCGGAGCAAATAATGACCGTATTGCCGTCTCCCCGGGAAGCGGCAGTCCGTTTTCGCGAAGCGCTCGCGGCCATGGGCCGCCTTTCCCGCGCAAACTGGCGCTATGCCGTGCCAGGGTTCGGGCCGGCGCTGGCGCATATTTTCGACAATCCCGCCGTACTCGAAGGAGCGGAGGCGATCCATCGCGGCATGCCGAACGTCGTCCATAAACTGACACTCCCAGAAGCGGTCGGCGGCTATGCCGTAGTGGTTAAGCGCACGCTCGGCCGGCGTCAGATCGCCCACTGGTTTTATCCAACTTCGTGTTCCCGGGAAGCGGCGTTCTACAAGCTTTGTGCCTGGATTGGCGTACCGACGGCGGATTTCCTCGCCGTCGGCGATTCTCGAACCGGTTGGCATTGGGACTATTCCTTCACCGTGACCCGCTTCCTTGACGGTTTTGCCGACGGTGAGGTTGTACGTGACGATCTCCGGATCATGTTTGCGCGCAAGGCGGTCGGGTATCTGGGGTCGCTGCATCGGATTCGCCTGTACCATCGCGCGTTCAAGCCGAAGAACATTATGTGGCGCGAGGCGGGGAAGGGGGATGTCGAAATCCGCCTTATCGATTTCGGAAGCTGCGCCCTGCGCCCGCGCTTGTGCTTTACGCAGCTTGTGGTCAAGGACCTCGCGAAATTCCTCCGCGGCGCACGGTTGAAAAGGGATGAATATCCCGAACTCGCGGACGCTTATCTCGGAGCGAACCCGGGCGCGGGAATGTCCGTCCCCGAATTGCTTCGCCGTCTTGACCGGGAGCTTCACCGCCGAAGCGGGTAGAGTGAAAATAGTGGCTGGGACGGCATTTTCGGGAAATGCCTGACCTTACATGGCATATGTGGACGAAGTCGATCGGTGGTGATGGGCGTCACCTGCGGGTGTTGTCGTAACGGAGATCCATTCCCGGCATGAACCAGTCGGATTTCCTGAGGTTGTCGACCTTGAACACCGCCATTTCGTTGGTTCCGGAATGGTACAGCACCTTGCGCCCCATGCTGCCGCCCACGTCCTCCGAAATGACCGGTACCTGCAGTTTTTTCAACATGCTTCTGGCGAGATCGACGTTTTGAACGCCCAGGCCCTGATCGTTGAGAATATGGCATTCCGACCCGCCGACGATCTGTGCGACTATGCTTTCCCTGCTGGCGCCCATGCCGAGAAGCATTCGGTACAGCGCTTTTATCGCGACGTTTCCATATTGCGGTGTGCGATCCTCGGGGCGATCCGCCGTGGGAAAGACGAAATGGTTTATGCCGCCGAAGCGGTTGTCCAGATCGAAGAAGGTCACAGCAACGCAATTGCCCAACACGGTTCTAACGATAGTGGCCTCGTGATTGGCCATGACGTATCCCGGTTTAAGGAAGAACTGGGTTGGCAGATAATCGGATCTTTGCATTATTCACCCTTTGTTCACCGATTGCCGCCCCGTCGCATATCCGAAGGGATCAGCAAAGAGTTTCCGGTCGCGGGCATCCGGTGTCCACGACGTCTGTGTATATTATCGGCCTAGTTTCGGCGTTTCCACACGGAATTTTCATGAAAAGGAGACGACCCGCGGCGTGATGGTTTGCGGCGGGAGTTTGGTTGGTTCCCTTCAAAAATCCACTTGAAGTCGACAAAAAAATCAAAATTCTTGAAAGGGAACAATCAATATCGGAAAATATTATCCGGCGGGGAATGTCTGATAACTTTTGGCTTCCGTTTCCGGAAGTCTCATCTATTATTATGCATGAAAGAAGCTGGAGATTCCGGGCCGACGGCGATAAATCGCCGGGTTTTCCCAGAATTACGGAATTTTAGTCCATCGGGGGTCGATATACCAATTGAGGGAGTTTCCGCCAGCGTTTTTGGCGGTGATTTTTTGGCAGCCCGAAACGGGGTATGGTCTTTATACCATAACATCCAGGAGGTTTCCCATGAAGGCAGTTCGTCTGTTCGCCGTCCTATTGTGCGGTGCGGCAAGTCTTGCCGTCTTTTCCGGTTGCGAAACGCAGCGTTCCGCGTGCGAACGCGAGAAGCGCCTCACCGAGCGCATGGACGAGATGCAGATGGATCTCGACTCCAAGCTTATGGGCGTGGGCGCCGAAATGGCGAATTTCCGCAATAACCCGCCCGTCGTCGTCCAGCAGATGCCGATCGCGACCGAAGTGCCGGTCATGACCGCCGCTCCGACCCCGATCGAGAGCATCGCCATCGAGGACGACTACGCTCTCGCCACCAAGAGGGAACAGCTCGAGGCGCTCGCTAGGGCAAACCGCGATTACGAGTTCAATACGCCAGCGCCCAGGCGTTCATCCTCGACCAGCGGCAACCGCATCCGCGTTCCGGTTCCGGCGCGCACCGTGCAGGCCGCGCTCAAGGAAGCCGGTTTCTACAACGGCGCCATCGACGGCAAGATTGGCCGACAGAGCATAGACGCCATAACCGCCTTCCAGCGGAGAGAGGGCATCACCGCGGACGGCATCGTCGGCAGGACCACCTGGGGTCGCCTCCAGGCGTACGTCCCGGCGGGAATGTCCACGACCCGCCTGAAGTAAACCGCCGCTTCGCAAACGAATCGGCCATGGGACCGGGAGCGACACTCACACGGCAGGCGCGTCCGCCGCAAGCGGATGGGCTTGCCGTTTTTTCGTTTATGAGGCATGTCCGATCCTTCGGGACCGAACCGACCCGCGGCGGCGTGACGGGGGAACGATCGTGCAGTGGATGTTTTGGGCCTTATTGTCGTTTATGGCGGGTGCGACCGGCGCGTTCACCTCGATCCGCGAGCGGGCGGCGCGGTTTTTCGGCGCGTTCGGCTGCGTCGCCGGTTGCGGCCTATCCCTTTACGGCGCCGGTTTCGTCCTGAAGCATCGAATGAGCTCGACACACATCATCAACTGGAGACTGCTGTTCGGATCGCTCAATCTCGGCGTCGATTCGCTTTGCGCCCGGTGGCTGATACCGGCGATGATGACGTTCGCCATGGGCGCGATCTCCGCCTACCGCCAGCCGCCGGGGGAATATGCCGCCAATCGCCCGCGCGCGCATTGGGTGTGGTATAATCTGGGCGCGGCGGCGGCCATTCTGGTGTTTTTGGCGAGGAACGGGGTGTTTTTCCTCTTTGCATGGGGGTGTTTTCTGAGCGCGGTGTTTTTCCTTTCCAAGGGAAACGGCCGAATCCTATCCATCCCCGCTGCCGGCATCGAGCGGAGGGCAGGGGAATGCCTGGGTTGGTGCGCGCTTCTCGGCGCTTTTCTCACGGGCGCGCGCGGAGCGGCGAACCTCAATTTCCAGGCGGCGTTTTTTACCAACACATCCTCGCCCTGGTTTTGGATTCTGTTGTGGATCGGGTTCGGAGCGCTTGCGGGTCTTTTCCCTTTCGGGAAAAGGTACGCGGATGCCTTCGCTTCCGCACCCGGTCAGTCTTCGGCGATCATGGGCGGGATCGTCCCGGCGCTTGCGTTCTATGGGTTCGCGAGAATCGCGCTGATCGCCGACGCACCGCCTCCGGCATGGTGGGGACGTATCCTCGTCGTGTCCGGCTCGGCGACCGCGCTTTTCGCCGGGGGCAAAGCGCTTGGGGAACGGGACCTGTCCCGCCTGATTGCATGGTCCTCCAGAAAAAACAGCGGAATCGTCGCCGTCTGTTTTGGTCTCGCGCTTATCGGCAGCGGCGAAGGAAGGTTGACATCGGCCGACTTCTCTGTCGCCGCGCTGCTTATGGCGAACCATGTCCTGTCGGGAACGCTGTTGCACCTGTGCGCGGATAACATGCGCTATGCGAGCGGCGCCCGGGACCTGTCGCGCATCGGCGGCCTGTTCAAGGTCATGCCGGCAACCGGGATGTTGTTCCTGCTCGGAGCGGCGTGGGCGTCGCTGCTGCCGCCTTTCAGCGGCTTTTCGGTGTTAACGCGGGTCTTCCCGGCGCTGGCGCGACATCTGGCCGATTCCGCGTCGGCCGCCGAAGTTTTTCTGTTTTCGCTTCTCGGCGTTGCGCTAACGGGAGCGGTGGCCATGGGCGCGCTGTCGTTCGGGCGGGCGCTGGGTTCAGGGTTCTTCGGAGCGCCGTGCGCCGGAAAATCCTATCCAGCCGGGCGGGAACCGCCGTCGCGTCTGGTCGCTCCGCTCGGCCTCGCGATCTCGGGCGCATTTATCGTATACGCCACGCGGGCCGCGTTTCCGGCGCTCACCCTGGTGATGGCGATCCTCTTTGCGCTTTTCGCCGCCTTGATCGCCGGATGGCGGCTCGCATTCGGCAGGCGGGGCTAACAGTCGACCTCAAGAGAATTAAATGATCCTGAAAATCGACTGGGGGTCTTGATCAACGATTTGCATGGGGTATAATAAGAAGTCGACCGGCAATGCGAGGAGTGCTGCAAGGGCTATCCTCAGGCTCGCAGAGAACAACGGCACTCATAGTTATCGTTTTTCTCTTAAGGAGGATGACCCGTGGAGTATAGGATAGCCGATTTGTCTTTGGCCGATTTCGGCCGTAAGGAAATCAACATCGCCGAGACCGAAATGCCGGGTCTCATGGCTCTCCGAAAGCAATATGGAGCGTCCAAGCCGCTCAAGGGCGCACGCATCTGCGGTTCCCTGCATATGACCATCCAGACGGCGGTTCTCATGGAAACGCTGATCGAGCTTGGTGCTGAACTGCGCTGGGCGTCGTGCAATATCTTCTCCACCCAGGACCAAGCCGCCGCCGCCATGGTCAAGGCGGGCGTTCCGGTGTTCGCCTGCAAAGGCGAAACGCTCGAGGAATATTGGGAATATTGCCACAGTATCTTCGAATGGCCCGAAGACAAGCCCGGCAACATGATCCTCGACGACGGCGGCGACGCCACGCTGCTCATTGCCAAGGGATCGGCCGCCGAACAGGACAACTCTATTCTCGACCATCCCGACAGCGAGGAGGCGGGCGCGTTTTTCGCTTCCGTCAAGGGACGCCTGGCCAAGGATACAGCTTGGTATTCGAGGCGGCTCAAACATATCAAGGGAGTGACCGAGGAGACGACAACCGGCGTTCATCGCCTGTACCAAATGGAGGAGGCGGGCAAGTTGCCCTTCCCCGCCATCAACGTCAACGACTCGGTGACCAAATCCAAGTTCGACAATCTTTATGGTTGCCGTGAAAGCCTGTGCGACGGCATCAAGCGCGCCACCGACGTCATGATAGCCGGCAAAATCGCGGTGATTCTCGGCTATGGCGACGTCGGCAAGGGCTGCGCGCAGAGCCTGCGCGGCTTCGGCGCGACGGTGTGGGTTGCGGAGATCGATCCCATTTGCGCCCTTCAGGCGGCCATGGAAGGGTATCGCGTGGTCAGGATGGACGATGTCGCCGGGCTGGCCGACATCTTCGTCACCGCCACCGGCAACGTGAACGTCATCACCCACGACCATATGCGCGCCATGCGCGATCAGGCGATAGTTTGCAACATCGGCCATTTCGACAGCGAAATCGACGTCGCGTCACTCAAGCGTTACAAATGGGAAAACATCAAGCCGCAGGTGGACCATATCATTTTCCCGGACGGAAAGCGCATCATTCTTCTCGCCGAGGGCAGGCTGGTCAACCTTGGCTGCGCAACCGGCCATCCCAGCTTCGTCATGTCCAACAGCTTCACCAACCAGACGCTGGCGCAGATGGAGTTGTTCGGCGACAACGGTGGCAAATACGGGAAAAAGGTGCATGTCCTTCCCAAGCATCTCGACGAGATGGTCGCGCGGCTCCACCTCGACCGCATCGGGGCGAAATTGACCACGTTGACCGGAGCGCAAGCCAAGTACATCGGCGTCAAGGTCGATGGGCCGTACAAGCCGGATCGCTACCGATATTGATTTTGGC
>JAISXA010000152.1 GCA_031270685.1 Planctomycetota bacterium | reverse complement strand
CGGACCAATGGGTTGATTTTTCGTCAGGTCGGGCGATAGCGCCGACCTGGCAATAATTCCCGACGCAAAATGTAAACCCAAGAAACTTTGGAGAGAATCAAACGGCGGTTTGTTTGATTTTCTCCAAAAATCCACAATAACTGAACTTTTGCAAATTGGGCCTTCAAACCGCCGAACGCCCAATTTGTAAAAGGCACAACCATTGCGGCACAGGTGTTTTCGATTTTTGCAAAGTGGCGATTGGCGGTGTAATCGCCACTTTGCAAAACTTCAGTTATATTTCGAAAGAGCCGAGTTTTTTCCGGCAATACTCTATTGAGGGAAATTCCCCTGGTGGGTGACTATGACTTTAAGGCACTGTCTATAGTGGTTGATTGGCGCAAAATTACCTACCCATAGAGTCCTTTTGTCGCTTGTAAGTCATAGTCACCCACCAGGGAAATTCCGTTTCCTTCGCTTGATTAAGGATCGCCGCATCATGGAGTTGAGAGATGAAAAAGCCCGTCTTAGGACACGCCTGGAGCAGTATGTGGAGGGGCAATCGTTTCAGTTCAACCGGCAACCGGGTGACGTTGACGAGATACTCGGGGCAATGGTCAAACGCCGCGAACGATTCGGAGCATACTACTGTCCGTGCCGCGTGGTGAGCGGCGACAAGGAAAAGGATAAGAACATCATCTGCCCTTGCGTCTATCATCTTGACGAATTAAGGAAACAAGGGACCTGTCGTTGCCGGCTCTTCGTTTCCCGGGAACGCAAAACGGCGGACGCGAACAAAGCGCATTAGCGTATCGGCGTATTGAAGGAAGAATGGGGAGAGAATGCCTAGAAACGCATCCATAGCGGCGATACTTGCCCTTTCGTTGACAGTCGCCGCCAGCGCCCCTGGACCGGCGCAAGAGATTCCCCCGCTTTCGGAACTGCGGCGCCCGATTACCAAGGCGCAGGTGGAGGAACTGGCCGAGAGTGCGCGACCATCCCCGGTCGCCGCCGGAAACATGATCGGCGAGCCGTTGCTGGTGACGCCGGCTGGTGCGGCCTGGTTCTTTACCTGTAACGATGTCCGGGACGCGGCCGGGAAATGGGACTCCTCGCCGGTTGCGGGCTTCCTCGACGAGCCGCGCGTCAAGCGCATGTTCCGCGACAACCAGTTCAACGTCGCCGCGCTTTTCAGCGACCTGCCGCGCGCGGTCATACCGCAGGAACGCGTGACCGCCGCCCAGGCCGCCCTCAACCTGGCGATCGCGATGCTGCCCGAGTCGCTCAAGGCGGCCGCCGCGGGATACATAAGCCGGGACGGCGACTTCAGCCTTCTTTTTCTGTTCGACATCGGGGCCGACCGCAACAAGGCGTTCGACGTTTTGGCCGAATGGGAGACCAACCTTTTCCTGACGGCTCCGGGAACGAGCACGGAACGGGACGAGCATTCGGGAAGCTTTCTCGACGTCTGGACATTGCCGCTCCCCGCGGGCGAAGAACGCGGCGCCGAGATCGCCGCGGGGTTCCACGAGAACTACGCGGTGATCGCCAACGACGCCGCATTGGCCAAGCGCGTTTTCGCCCTGCCGGGCAACGCCGGGGACTCGCTTCTGGAATCGCCTTACGGACGGCGTCTCGTCGCCTCCGCGCCGACGGCCCAAGGCAGCGACCTTTACGGATTCTTGCGCCTGCGGGAAGTCATACAAGGCTTGGCCGCCAATCCCGTCACTCACAACGAACTTGTCGCCTGGGCGAATCTCGTGGGCGGCGTGGACGTCGGCGACGCCATTTACTACGGCGTCAGGATGGTCGCCGAGGGCGGAAGGGAAACCTGTCTCGTCCCCCTTGGCGGCGGCCGTTCCGGCGCGTCGGTGCCCCGGTCGCTTGCGGCCGGCCTGCGTCCCGCGGAAGGCTGGACCGCGCCGACCTGCATGCCCTACCAGCCTTCACCGTCGCGGTTTTTCTCGGCGATGTTTGAAAAAGGCCAGCTCGGCCGCATGGTGCGCATAGAAAACGCGCTCTTTGGAGAGGTCGCCCTCCCGGACTTTCTGCGCGTGCCCAAGGAGGGCCTTTCCGCGTTTTCCGAATCGGTCATCGCCTCGTTAACCGGCGAAATCGCGACCGCCTATTTCAGCGCCGATTACGACCAGTCCGAAGCCTCCTGGATCACCGTTCTCGCAACGCAGAACGACATCAGCCGCCTGCTTCCGACTTCGGTGTCGTTGACCGAAAAGGCGGGCGTCAACATCCATTCGATCAGCCGGAACTGGCGGTCCTCGGTAAGTTGGGCGGCGATTCCGCAAACCCTTTCCCGCCGCCTGACCGGCAATTTCCTGATGTTCGCCTCCTCCGGCGACCTCTTGAACGGCGCGATCGAGCAGATCTTCTCCGGATTGACCTTCTCCGAAAACCGCGACTTCAACAACGCCATGGCCAATGCCGAAGCGAATCAGGGCCTGCTGTTCTACCTCAACGTTCCGGAGATCGTCGTCCGCGAGTTTCCCAATCTATCCGTCATGGCGCGGAAATATTTCCCGCGTTCCTCCGGCCTCAACAGCCGCCCGCCCCTCAACCTGATGCGCCGGTACGCTGCCGGTCTCCTCGGAGTGGTCGCGCCCGGATCGATAGAGAACGAATTTCTCCGCATCACCGTCCAGGCGCCGTTCCCATCCTTCGGAGCCGTGGGCTTGTGGACCATCCTCGGCTACCCAAGCAGCCTCCGCTCCTCCGGCCGCGAAGGCATGGCCAAGTCGCGCGAAAATCTCCAAAGGCTGTGGCTGCGGCTTCAGCTGTTTTCCAGCCGTAACGGACATTTTCCGATCGACGTCGAGGAGCTTATCGCCGATATGCGCACTTCAATGACCAACGAGGAAATACGCGAAATCTTTACCGCGCCCGGGGCGCTGTTCCGGCTCGGCCCCGCCGAAGCGGCGAGAAGATCCTATCACTACGTGTCGGGGCTCACGCCCAACGACGAGCCCGACATCCCCCTCCTCTATGAAACCGAGCCGTGGAGCGAAGATTTCTCCGGCATGCATCCGACCGAAAGCGGCAAGCCGCCGCGCGAAACCGGGATATTCCAGAACTACCGCCAATATATACGCCTCGACGGCGAGGCGATGGCCGTACCGGAAAAGACGTTCATCGATCGTGTGCTCGGACATCTCAAGGACCGGGAGTGAGCGCCGGCGGCAACCCGGTGTTTCTCGAAATCGCGCGAACGGACGGAAAAGCCCGCGCCGGCGGGTTGCATACCCCCCACGGGACGGCGCCCACCCCGCTGTTCATGGTGGTGGCCACCGCCGCATCGGTTAAGGGTATGACGCCGGCTCAACTCCGCGAAGCGCGGGCGCGGGTGCTGTTGGCCAACACCTACCACCTGGCGCTGCGCCCGGGCGAGGCCGAGGTCGGGCGACTCGGAGGATTGGCCGCCTTCATGGGCTGGCATGGCCCCACGCTTACCGACTCCGGCGGCTACCAGATTTTTTCCCTCGCCAAGAAACGCCGGGTCGAATTGGAAGGCGTGCGTTTCAACAACCATATTGACGGCACGGAATTGTTCCTCACCCCGGAGCGGGCGGTGCGAATCCAGGAAGCCATCGCTTCCGACATCATGATGTGCCTGGACGAATGCCCGCCGGCCAAAGCCGACCGCGCCGCAATCGGGAAAAGCCTGACCTTGACCCACGCCTGGGCGAAGCGCGCCAAGGCGGCGTGGCGGACAAGCGACAGGCAGGCCCTGTTCGGCATAGCCCAAGGCGCGCTGTTCGAGGATCTGCGGCGCGAAAGCGCGGAATGCCTGTCCGAGTTGGATTTCCCCGGCTACGCCATCGGCGGGGTCGCGGTCGGCGAGGACACCGAGGACATCCGCCGGATCGTCGCATACACCGCCCCCCTCCTGCCGTCGGACAAGCCGCGCTACCTGATGGGGGTTGGCACGCCCGAGGACATCATTTGTTCGGTGGCCGCCGGCGTGGACATGTTCGACTGCGTCATGCCGACGCGGCACGCCCGCCACTACCAGGCGTTCACCCGGCGGGGCAAGATCAATCTTAAAAACCGCAGGTTTCTCGGCGACTCGCGCCCGATAGACGAAGCCTGCGACTGCGAAGCGTGCCGGAGCGTATCCCGGGCTTACCTCCGCCACCTGTCGGTGCTGGGCGAATTGATGGCCTCGGTATGGATAACCATCCATAACGTCCGTTTTTATCTCCGGCTCATGGAGGATATCCGGGCCGCGGTTTTCGCCGGAAACTACGCGGAATTCGCCAAAAACCGCCTGGATGAACTCGCATCCGGCGGCGAATGACCAGGGCGGGGCCAGAGCTAACCCATGAAATTTTTCCTGCCTTATCCGAACCGGGGAACAGGCAATTCTTCCGCCCACCGCATTTCCGCCACCGGACAAAGCATGCGCGCCGCTCTTCGCCGCCGCCGGCGCCGGATTGACTTCGGCGGCAAGACGGGAAAAACAGCGAGTTGAGTATCCACTTGACTAAGATTGGCGCCGACTTTATGTTCGTCAGACATGAATTTGACTTTTGAAGGAAATCAAACAAACCGCCGTTTGATTTCCTTCAAAAGGCGACATACACCATGCCGGTTTCAACCGGCGCCTTCGAAAGGAACAGCCATGAAGTTCAGATTTGGAGTCGATTCGTTCATCTGGTCCGAAAACTTCACCGAAAAGGATTTATGGGTCATCGCCAAGGCCAGGGAGCTGGGGTTCGAGTACATCGACTTCGCGATCGCCCACCC
>JAISXA010000111.1 GCA_031270685.1 Planctomycetota bacterium | reverse complement strand
CTTCTCGTCAACATGATGCTCAAGAAGCTGGCGGCGAAGATCGACTACCAGGACGGCCGGGCGGTCATGGCCCACAAGCGCCGGCTGCTGATGATGCTGGACGAGTTCCCGTCCTTCGGAAAATTGCAGCCCATCGCCGACGGCCTCGCCTTCATCGCCGGCTACGGCATCAAGGTCTACCTCATTTCCCAGGACACGGTGCAGTTCGACGCCATCTACACGGACAAGAATTCGATCATCTCGAATTGCCACATCCAGGTCATGTTTCCCCCGAACCGACTGGAGACGGCCAAGTACATCTCGCAGATGCTTGGCGAAACCACCGTGGTCGAGCGCCAGTATTCGGTGTCGGGGAAGCGCATCGCCATGCTGCACGGCCAGGTCACCGAGTCCATCAAGACCGACAAGCGCTCCCTCCTCACCCCCGACGAGGTGATGGCCCTGCCCGGACCGCGCAAGAACTCGCAGGGCGACATCGAGGAACCGGGCGAGATGATCGTCCGGGTGGCGGGCGGGGCGCCGATTCGCGGACGCCAGCCGTTGTATTTCCTCGATCCGGTCTTTCTCGCCAGGGCCAAGGTGTCGCCGCCGGCGGAGACGGACCGGTTGGGCATGGAATTTTCCGAACAGGCCAGGACCAGGGTTTCGGTCTAGGGGCGCGATATGGGAAACATCCCTGAAAAAAAGCGAATATCCGTCTTGCCGCTCCGGCGGCGCGTTCCTTCGGTCCCGGGCGCATGCGGGGACAAAGGAAGCGATCGCTTCCCGACCCTCGCCGCCCCGTGCGGTTGCAGCGCGCGGGTTACCAGGATTATGGCCGGCGCCTGCCTGGCGTTTTTCGCCGCCGTCTACGCCGCCTACCTGTGCGGAGCGCGGATAAACCGCACCCACAGCCTTCCCAAGGGCCTATACTGGGTGGTGGACAAGCAACCGGAGCGCGGCGATGTCGTGGCCTTCTGGCCGCAGGACACCGAGGCGATCCGCGAAGCGGTGCGGCGCGGCTATCTCATTCCCGGCGCCTACAACGACGGCGGCCGCGGCGGCTACGGCCTGATTCTCAAAAAGCTGCTGGCGGTTCCGGGCGACGCGGTTTCCCTCACCGACGCCGGCGTCGCGGTAAACGGTTCGCTCATCCCCAATACCAAGCCCCTTGACCGGGACAACATCGGCGCTCCCCTGCCGGTCGTCCGCTTCGAGAACCGCCGGCTCGCCGAGGGCGAGGCGTTGTTCATCTCCGATCATCTGCCGCGTTCCTACGACGCGCGGTATTTCGGCATCCAGGAGATGCGGCAGATCGTGGAGGTGGTGACGCCGGTATGGACGTGGTGATTTTATGGCGATGGATGCGGGGGTTCAGTTGGCGAAGCGGTGGAGAAGCTCGTCGGGGGTGATCGCCTCGACCGGCGAGGCGGCGAAGTCGCGGGTATTGCGGGTCACGATGCAGTCGGCCCCCCAGCGCAATGCGGATTCGACCAGAACGGCGTCCTCAAAATCGGAAATGGGGGACTTGAACGCCGAGAGGCATATCTCCCGCGTGGTGTCCAAAACAACAATCCGCTCCACGGCTCCCTTCAGCAAGGTTTTGGCCCGCACCACATCGGATAAATGCCGCAGCAGCAAAAAATACAAATCCGTCACGGCATTGGCGGTTATTGCGAGAAGACAGCCATTCTGTTCCGCCAGGGCAATAGCTTCGGCGGATGCTTTGGCAAAAGGAATCCGGTTCGCCAGGACATCCAGCACCACATTCGTATCAATAATGACGTTCATGTTTCGCTATCCGTTCCTCATGGGCTTCTTCAACCGTAACGGTCGGAGGCAGGATGCCGCGAAGCGAAACAAGATACTCCGCAAAGCTTTCGGATGCGGGGGTAATTTTGGCGAAATATTTGCCGTCCTTGGTGATGACTATCTCTTCCTCGCCGACCAGTTCCAGATAGCGGTCGATCCCGTTTTTGAATTCGGCCACGTTGACAATCATGCGCTACCCCTTTCGTTGTGCCGGCCCGAAGCCGTCGGCATTCCATACGCTCAGCGTAACCGATCCTTTCCCCAATCGCAAGCCTTGGCCTCCCGGCCGCTGCGACGGCGAAGGACCATATTCACCCACCACGGCGGCAAGCAGCCCCAAAAGGAGATATATGCTGTACATCGCGGAAAAACCGGAATTGGCCAGGGCGATCGTGGAAGCCCTGGGAGGAGGCGGCAAGAAGAGCGACAAGAAGAAGGGCTATTACGAGTGCGGCAGGGACATCGTGGCCTGGTGCTACGGCCACATGCTCCGGCTGCAAGAGCCGGAGGAATACGACCCCGCCTGCAAGCGCTGGACCCTGGACGCCCTGCCGCTGGCGTTCGTCCCGTGGAAGAAACGGCCGGTGGAGAAGGCGAAGGAACAGCTTGGCGTAATCCTCGAATTGCTCAAAGGCGCGGACACCGTCGTCAACGCCGGCGATCCCGACGCCGAGGGGCAGTTGCTGGTGGACGAGATATTGCACTACGCCGGCTTCAAAGGGAAGGTCAAGCGCGTCCTCATCAACGACAACACCCCGGCGCTGGTGAAGAAGGCGCTCGCCAACCTTCGCGACAACGCCGATTTCGCCGGCCTCTCCGCCGCCGCCGAGGCGCGGCAGGTGGGAGACTGGCTCTACGGCCTCAACCTGACGCGCCTGTATACCCTGGCCGGCCAACGGGAAGGCTATCCCGGCATGCTCTCGGTCGGCCGGGTGCAGACGCCGATCCTCGGCCTGATCGTCCGCCGCGACCGGGAACACGCCAGCCACCACAAAAGCGCCTTCTTCGTCATTCGGGGGAAGTTCCGGACCGGCGGAGCGGAATTCACCGCGACCTACCGGAACAAGCCGGACGACCCGCAGGACGATAAAGGGCGGCTGCTCGATCAGAAACACGCCCAGGCCGTCGCCGATGCCGTCAACGGCAAGCCGGCGCGGATCGCGTCGGTTGACGCCGTGAAGGGGGAGACGCCGCCGCCCTTGCCGTATAATCTCCTGGCGCTGCAAACCGACGCTTCCCGCCTGCACGGACTCGCTCCCGACCGGGTGAAGGAAATCACCCAGTCGCTCCGGGAGAAACACCGTCTCATCACCTACAACCGGAGCGATTCGCGCTATCTTTCGGAGGAGCAGCACCAGGACGCCCCGGCGGTGATCGCGGCAATCGCCGCCAACGTCCCGGAGTTCACCGATCATGTCGCGCGGACCGATCCGGCGCTCAAGAGCCGGGCCTTCGATTCGTCCAAAGTGACGGCGCACCACGCCGTCATCCCCACCCAGGCGCGGGTCGACTTCTCCGCGTTGTCGCTTGATGAAAAGCGCGTCTATCTCCTGATTGCCCGAGCCTACCTCGTCCAATTCATGCCGCCGCAAACGTGGGAGCGCACCGTCGCCGTCCTTGAGGTCGAAGGCCATGCCTTTGTCCACACCGCCCGCGTCGTCCTGGAAAGCGGCTGGCGCGATTTTTATGCCGGCGATCCCAGGCCGGAGGATGAACGGGAGGAGGATGCGGATTCGATCGCCGTTCCGCTCGCGGCCGGCCGGGAGGCGACGTGCCTTGCCGGCGAGT
>JAISXA010000067.1 GCA_031270685.1 Planctomycetota bacterium | reverse complement strand
CAGTTCCTCCACCAACCCGTTCTCCGCCATCGGCGCCAAGGAGACGGCGAGCGAAAAGTGCGTCTCGGGGTGGTCGACGTCGACGGCTTCCCGGTCGAGACCCACGGCGAACAGCAGGGCGCGGTCTACAACGGCTACTACCAAAAGACCGTCTACTCGCCCCTTGTCGCCTCCTTTTCCCCGAACGGCGATTTCGCCTCGAAACGGCTGGGGACGGGATTCATCCATGCCATCCTCAGGGACGGCAACGCCGCGCCAGCCGAGGGGATTGACCTGTTTCTCCAAGAGGCCCTCGACAAAGCCCTCACCCTCGCCAGGACCGTCGCCTTCCGTCTCGACGCCGGCTTCGCAGCCGCCGACATCCTGAATCGGATTGACCGCTCCGGGGCGCGCTTCGCCGTCCGTCTCCCCAACAACGCCGTGCTCGACCGGCTGGCCGCCCCCTGGCTCTCCCGTCCGGCTGGCCGCCCGCCGAAAAAGGGCTATGAATTCGCCGTCGAACTGCGCGGGTACAAAAACCCCGGTTGGGACAAGAAATACCGCGTCATCCTGGTCGTCGTCGACAAGCCGGACAAAAACGGCTGTCTCGCGCTTTTCCCGCACTATTTCTTCATCGTCACCAACTGGCCGCCGAAAAGAATGTCCCCCCGGAAGCTTCTGGCGCACTATCGTCAGCGCGGCACCTTCGAGGACCGCCTCGGCGAATGGAACGCCCTCGGCGTCAACCTGTCCCAGGACGCTTTCGCCAAGAACGAGGTCACCCTGCTCCTCTCCCTGCTCGCTTTCAACCTCCTCGAAGTGCTCCGGCGAGAGATGGAATCCGCCACCGACCCCAGGCCCAATCCTCCCGCCAGCCCAGAAGCTGACGGCTTCGACATGACCCGCTTCCGGAACGTCGTCCTCCAGGCCCCGGCGCGGTGCTCATCCGTGGCGGTCGGCGACTGTGGTTTGACCTCGCCGAGGGAATAGCACCGCTGTGGCTGGCGCTTCTCGCCCGGATTCGACGCTGGCGCAACGCAGAGTGTCCTGCCGTCCCCAAACCCGGCTTTCCCATGCCGCCGCCAAGTCACGCCTTCCTGAAATTCCATCCCCGGATGTGAACAAATCATGGCCAGGTGGTTGCGCCCAGCGGAGGACTCGCTCCGGGGGAAAGGGGGAGTTCTGTACGTCGGGACGCTCAACAGCACAAATACACGTCATAAACGGCTCGCGAAGCCATACAGACATGACGTCTGCAGCCGTATGAATAAGTCCGGATCAACCGCGTCCGCCGCTATTTCAACCAGGCAAACAGGTTTCGCCAGCCCCACGCCTTCGCCATGCAAAAAAAATCATGGAGGATCTGTTCGCCTTCCGTGGCGACCGCGACACCCTGACGGAGGAATACAACCGCCATGCGGACAACGTGACCGCCGGATTCCTCCGCCTGCGCCGCATCAACCGCGTCAACCAGCGACTGATCGACAACGTCATGCGCCACAAGGGATGGACCCGCGAGCAGATAAACGGCCACCTGCCGGCCGACGCCTGACACCGTTTAAACACCACCGAATATTGGAGCATCCACCATGAACGACGCCAGCCACGCCTTCGACGAATTTATCCGCCAGCCCGGCGACCGCATTCCCTTGGCCAGCTTTGCCGAAATGCCCGACGGCGACATATTCGCCGTGAGCTATAACCTTCGCACCGACGAATATACTCTCACCTACGCGAAGCGCGTCCAGGAATTGCCGGACGGCCAGCCCGAGGAAACCGCCATCATCGAAGAAGTCGACGGGATGCATTGCGCCGATCTCTGCCGAGTTTTCACCCGCATGACCGGCATCGAAATCCCCGAAGTCGAATTCCGCTAGTTCCCCTTATCCCGCCAAGGCCGCCACTCCCGCCCAACGTGGCGCCTCGCAGCGGCCCCGGAATCGGCCGGGGCCGCGCCCGGCCCGCACACACCCGAAAGGACCAGCGCCATGATAAACGCCGACGCCATTTTTCGCCGTTACAAGGCACTCCGCAACAAGGGATATTCCGCCAGAGACGCCGCCCGCGACGCCATGCGCCCGGCCGTCGCCGCCCCTGTCGACTGGAAAAACGGCACCGCCAGCATCGACATAACCGCGCCGAAGGCTACTGTCTGGGTGATTGGGCGATGCTGGGAATCATCGCCACCGCCCGCCTCGGCAACATTGTTTGCGGATACGCTTCCCTCTGGGGCATCGAATCCGACAGCCTCGACTATGTCGACGACATCGCCCGCGAAATAGCCCACGAAGCGGCCAGCAACGCCGACCGCAACCGTGACGCCATGATACGCCACCGCGCCGAACAAATCACCGCCCTCGCGACAGCGCCGCGGGGAAATGTTTAAACGCTCCGCTTGCGGATACTCTGGAGGATTCACCGTGGATAACAGACAACGCGCCGTCTATTGGATTCAGGTTTGCCGCAAGACCGACCGCGCCACTTCCGGCGTCAAGCGCGTGCGGGATGTCCCCGTCTACCGCGCCCCCCTTATCGACCGGCAATGGGAAACGTGCAGGGCAGCCCTGCGACCGGGCGAATTCCTGCGCCTGCGCGAAGCGGACGACTACGGATACCCCGGCCGAATCGTCGACATGCCGGGGCTGGACTCGGGGAGTGTTTTAAACACTTCGACGGAGAAAACACATGGGAATTATTGACGATAGCAATGCGAAATATCGCGATGCCGTGTCGGAATGTTCGCAAGCCGCGATCAAAAAGGCGAAGCGCATCGCCGGACGAGGCGGCTGGCCCCGGTTTTACCTTTATTGCACCAAGGACAAGCGCCTCGCCCTTTTGACCAGCGACGAGGCGGACCAACAGCCGGCCGGCGATTCCGAGCTTGTGACCGGCGAATCCCTGCCGCCCAGTCTCCCCTACGAAAAGTATTTTCAATGGGTGTACGAACGCGCCCGATACGCGCCGGTGCTTTGACCCCCGCAAGGGCCGGCACGGCTTGGCCGGGCAACCGCCCCTGCGGCCAGGCCCGCCGGCCCGCATCCCCCCGGAGATACGTCATGAAATGGATTGTCACCCATTCCAAGGACTACCCCCACCGCGTCGGCACCGGCAACGCCACGCCCAAGGAAGCGCAGCGCTTCGAGGAACGCTGGCGCACCCTCGACGGCGACGGCAACGTTTTTTCATTCCACGGCAAATGCGACCGTATCGGTTTCCTCCCCCTGGACAAATTTTGCGGCCCCGAAGTGGGCGACGTGGAAATTCAATTCAAAGACCACGACGGCAAATGGCGCGAGCTGTAGCCGAACCCTATGGAACAAGGAGAAAAACATGGAGACACCCAGACCCACACCTTTCGATCAGGCATGGCAGTACATCCACCACAACGACGGCGGCGCGGCCGAAGCCCTCGCGAAGCTCTCCCTGTCATTCTGGGACTATTACAAATATCCCTATACGCTGCCCGAGTGCATCGGTCCCCTCGACTCGGAGCGGCGGCGGATCGCGCGGGACATGGTGAACCATTTTTTCGAGCACGGCGCCGGCGAACCGACCCGCCGCCACGCGAAAGACATCATCGCCAAATATCCGAACCTCAAGCGCCGGGGGAAAAAGCCCGACACCCCGGACGTGAAAGCGGATATCGCCGACCTGCTCTGGAAGCTCAAGCGCATCCTCGCCCAATTGGGGCCGGCCGTCGCCCGCCACGAATTCGACGACGCCCACGCCGAGACGGGACGGCTCGCCGACACCATCGAGCACTACGAGAAAACCCACCCCGACCACGCCGTTTAAACAGGAGAAAACATCATGACCGAATTGCAATCCGTTCTCATGCGCCGCGACGACATGAGCGCCGAAGAAGCCCTCGACACCATCGACGATCTCCGCCGCCGCGTGAGCGAAGGCGAAAACCCCGAGGAGCTTTTGCACGACGAACTCGGCCTCGAACCCGACTATTTGTTCGACATCCTCTACTAGAAAGGAATGACATGAAATTCGACATCGACGACTTCTACCCCACCCCCCGGAACCTGATAAACGATATGCTGTCCGGCGTCGAACTCGGCAGGGTGCACGCCATCCTCGAACCCAGCGCCGGCAAGGGCAACATCGCGAAATACCTCCGGGAATTGGCGAAAAGCGATTGCCGGATGGAATACGACATCGACACCATCGAAATCGACCCCGAGTTGCAGCACATCCTCAAGGGAGAGAAATTCCGCGTCATCCACAACGACTTCCTCACCTTCGAGACGTTTAAACGCTACGATTTCGTCATCATGAATCCGCCTTTCAGCAAGGGCGACCGCCACCTTTTGCAGGCCCTCCGCTTCGTGCGGGGGGAAGGCCAGCTGGTGTGCCTGCTGAACGCGGAAACGCTGCGAAACCTGTCCACCAAGACCCGCGAGGATCTTTCCCGACGCCTGTCCGAATTGAAAGCGGAGATCCGTTTCGCCGAGTTGGCCTTTCACGACGCCGAGCGGCCGACCGACGTGGAAATCGCCATCGTCCGCATCGACATGCCCAAGGACGACCCTTCCACCATCATCCTAGACCACCTGCGGCCGGCGCAGGACAGCCGCTTTCCCCATTCCGATCCCGGCAATCCGCTGGTTTCCAGCGACCGCATCCACGCCCTGGTGGAGCACTTTACCAACGAGGCCGAGGCCGGCGTCAGGCTGCTGCGGGAATACCGCTCCGTGTCGGCGTTTATGCTCAAGGGAGCGCGGGAAAACAAAGCCATCCTCCAAATGTCCGTCGACGACAAAGAAATCGCCGACAAAAACGGCGGACACCTGCGGGACGCCGAGACCAATTTCCTCATGTCCCTGCGCCACCGCTACTGGGAGACTCTTTTCACCGTGCCCGATTTCACGGCCAAGCTCACGTCCAACGTGCAACAAGACCTGCATTCCCGCGTGGATGAATTCGCCCATTACGATTTCAGCTTCTACAACATTTATTCACTCTACCTCGAAGTGTCGCGCGAGCTGCTGACCAACATCAAAAAAGCAATTCTCGACCTGTTCGAAGATTTCACCCATCGCCACCACTACGAGGAGTATTCGAAAAACGTCCACTACTACAACGGCTGGCGGACAAACAAGGCTTTCAAGGTGAACAAGAAAGTCATCATCCCCATGTATATCGACCGCTTCTGGTTGGACTGCGGAAGCGGCGACAGCTACCGCCTGCCGTGGGAATTCAAGTCCAAACTGTGCGACATCGAAATAGTGTTCGACTACCTCGCCGGCACCAGCACCCCCGACCACGCCAGCCTTATCCACAGCATCGACAAGGCGGGGGAACAAGGCGTCAAGCGAGGGATCGAATCGAGGCATTTCATCATCAGCGTATTCAAGAAAGGCACCTGCCATATCGAATTCAAAGACCCGGAGCTGGTCAAGAAATTCAATATCTTCGGCTGCCAGCAAAAGAACTGGCTCCCCCCCGGATACGGCGCCACCCAATACGCCGAACTCGACCCCGAGGCCCGCGACGTGGTCGATTCATTCGAAGGAAAGGAAAGTTACGCCCAGACCGTACGGCGGTCCAGCTACTTCCTGCTGTCCGACACCGCCACACCCTTGCTTCCCCTTGTGGGATAATGAAAGGACACTTCCATGTGCGATAACACCCCCACCAATTACACCGAGACGCCGTTTAAACACGGCGTTTCGGGACCGGAGGATCATGACCCCGTCGAGGCCAACGACTTCGCCGACATCCTGTTCGAATCGGATGGCGCGAGGTCGACGGGACGCTGGTGTGCGACCACCGACACCTCCAGCCGCGACGGCGACCGGTTCCTGCATCCCACGCCAATAACCAATAATCCCGATTACAAGACGCCCGACCCGGTGCGCATGGACGCCTTCCGCGGCGTCGAGCTGCAGCTGTACGGCGCGGGCGACATGGCGCCAGAGAGCGTGGCCGCGATCAACGCGCCGATGCGGACCATCCTCGACCAGCTGAAGACGCTCGACGGCCACAGCGCCGCCGCGACGCCGAAGTACCGGCTGATGAAGCTCGAGCACGGCAT
>JAISXA010000219.1 GCA_031270685.1 Planctomycetota bacterium | reverse complement strand
GTACGGATAGATGGCATGATGGTCTCCTGATGAAAAGAGGAATAAGAAGGCGCCCTATCCTCTTTTCGACCGGAATGACGCCGCTCCGGTATTCCAGACTTACCATCTTATCTCCAAAGATATTACTGCTTACGGACCAATGGGTTGATTTTTCGTCAGGTCGGGCGATACCGCCGACCTTGCAATAATTCCAGACGCAAAATGTAAACCCAAGAAACTTTGGAGAGAATCAAATGGCGGTTTGTTTGATTCTCTCCAAAAATCCACGAACCGGTGTCCCGCAAAAAAGCGGACAGCCCCCAAGGCTGTCCGCAAGCGCTCGTCGTGCGAGAGACGAGAGAGGAGGTGGTTTGTCGCCTCAGAAGGTGACCCCGAGGCCGAGGTTCAGGTTGTGGTTGTAATACCGCGCGCGCAGGGTCGCGTCGTAGTCCAGGTGCAGCGACAGGTACTGGTTGAGCTTGGCCTGGACGCCGGTTCCGATCCGGAACGCGTTGCGATTGCGCCGGGCGGCGTGATCGGAGTAGTTGAAGGTAGGATAAGGAGGGAAGGTGGCAGTGGGGATAAACACCCCGTCGCCGCTGGCGCGCCCCTGGCTCCGCGCCAATTCGGGAATCCAGGCGAAGCGGAGTTGCGGGACGATCAGCGCCGTGCCGGCCGCGATCTCGTAGGCGAGGCTGACGCCGACCGGCAACTGGAGCGAGTAGTAGCTCCTCGCGCCGCTGGACAGGGTGACGGGACCGGTAAACTTATTCTGCGTAGGACTGTCTGTTTCCAAGGACAACGCCCCGGTTTCGTCCACGCCGCGGCGGCGGGTGTGGAAGAACTGCAAGCCGACCGACGGGGACAGGAGGAAGCCGCGGCCGAAGCGGAACTTCATGCCGAACTCGGCGTCCGCGTTCCACGAATGGTTGCGGTACCTGTCGCCCAGGTCAACGGTGTAGAAGCCGCTATACGGAGCTTCATTAAAATAGCGATCAGTAAAGGAGGAAGCGTCGCGGACGCTGCTTTTGAACCTGGTTTGGCCGTAGCCGAGGGTGGCGTTGGCATACCACCGGCTGGCGTTGTACTGGCCGTACGCCATGAGCCCCCAGGTGCGGGTATCGCGGGTGTTTTTGTCGAAACCGCCGACGTTTTTGGCCGTGCCCCAGTTGTAGGAAGTGGCGAGGCCGAGGGTGAGTCCGCCGGAGGTCCAGTCGAAGCCGATGGCGGGGCCGCCGACGCGGTACTTGTAGCCGACGCCGCCGCCCTTCGCTTTCTGGCGCTCCCACGCGCCGTAGACGTCGCCCCAGGCGGTGAAGCCGCTGGTGTAGACGCATTCGAGCTGGCGGCGGGGCGCGCCCTCGTAGCCGTACGCGCCGCGCGGGGTCGCGGCCCGGACCGAGGGGGCGGCGCCGTAGGCGCGCTCGCTGGCCAGGGGGGCGTAACGGCCGCGGGAACTGTACCCGGTCAGGAACAGGTCGCCGATGCGGACGGCGGAAAGCCGGTCGCGCACGCTGCCGTTGAAAGCGTCCATAGATGTCTGGGCGGCGTAGCCCGAAGTGCTGTTGCCGATGTCCAGATCCAAATCCAACGCCATGACGGATCCCGAAATCAGCGCGATGGCGCAGAGCGCCGCCAGATGCTTCCTCATGATGTTTCCTCCAAAAATGCCTTGTCGGCGCGTTTCGCGCTCCCGTTCGGCGCCGGTCCGATTCCGAAAAGCCGCGCCCGGAATCCCCGCTTCCAAGGTTATCGGCCGAAAGAACCGGGCGGCTTCATAAAAAGGGGCGTCCGGTTTCGTTTTTTTCTGTTATTCATCAACCCTCCTCGCATATAATGCCTTCGCGCCTCACTGACAGGAGGGTTCAATGCTCGACCTAATGCAGGCGATGCTCGGTCTTTACGACATCGACCGGAAAATCATGCGGGGCAGGGACCGGCTCGGGGAAATGACCGGGGCGGTTCACGCCCAGGAAAAAAACATCGAGGCGGCCAGGGAAAAGGCCAGGACGGTGGAAAAAACCCTCAAGGACAAGATGTTCGCCACCGACCGGCTGAACATGGATATGCGCGCCGCCGAGGCCGAAATCGGCGAACAGGAGCGCAAGCTCAAGAACATCAAGAACCAGAAGGAATACCGGATCGTCACCGACCGCATCAAGGAGCTCAAGATCAAGGCCGACGAAGCGGAAAGCGCGGTTCTCGCCGGAATGGAGGAAATCGAGCGGCTTCAGGAACAGATGAACGCCTGCCACCAGGCGGTGGGCGAGGAGGAGCTCAAGCTGGCCGGTTCCAGGCGGAGCGCCCAGGAGGAGGCGGACCGGATCAAGGCCCGCCACGCCGAATTGCTCCATGAACGCAAGCGGGCGGTCAAGCTGGTCGAGGAATTCGATGCGACCGCCTACCAGGCCTACGACCACGCGCTCAAGCGCACCAAGGGCGATCCGCTGGCCGAGATGAGCATGGACGGCATTTGCCAAAGCTGCTTCCGCCGCCAGAATTCCAACGTCATGAACATCGTTCACATCGGCAAGGACGTCAAGAACTGCCGCTGCCAGGGATGCGGCCGGATTCTCCACGTCAAGAACATGGTCAGGGAGAACGCGTCGTGACCGCCGCTCCCCGGGGCATGCGCCTGCACATCGGCATTTTCGGACGCCGCAACGTCGGGAAATCCACCCTGCTCAACCTCATGGCCGGCCAGGAGGTGAGCATCGTCTCGCCCGCCCCGGGAACCACCGCCGATCCCGTGGAAAAGCCCATGGAATTCATCCCCATGGGGCCGGTATTGTGGATCGACACCGCCGGCCTCGACGACGTCGGCAGCCTCGGGGAGAAGCGCGCCGCCGCCGCCAAGCGGATGTTCGACCGCACCGACCTCGCCGTCATCGTCTTCGCCGGGTCGTGGGACAGCTTCGAACAGGACCTGAACGACGAATTCGTCCGCCGCGGCGTGCCGATCATTTACGTCCACAACCAGGTCGACCTGCATCCCGGTCTTCCCGCCGGTTTTCCCGCCGGCGCCGAGCCGGTCGCCATGAGCGCCGACCGGGGCGTCGGCAAGGAGGAGCTGCGCCGGGAGATTCTACTCCGCGCGCCCGCCGATTTCATCGAGGCGCCGCCGCTCATCCGCGACCTCCTCGCCCCCGGCGACCTCGTGGTCATGGTGACCCCCATCGACGCCGAGGCTCCCCGGGGCAGGATGATACTGCCGCAGATGCAGACGCTGCGCGACATTCTCGACGCCGACTGCCGCACGCTCATCACCAGGGAAAACCGGCTGAGGGAGGCGCTTTCCGACCTGGTCCGGCCGCCGAAAATGGTGGTGACCGATTCCCAGGCCTTCAAGCGGGTGGCCGCGGCGACGCCGCCGGAGGTGCCCCTGACCGGCTTTTCCATCCTCTATGCGCGCGCGCGCGGCGACCTCGCCGCCTTCGCCGAGGGCGCGGCCGGCATCGGCCGGCTCCGCGACGGCGACAAGGTGCTGGTGGCGGAATCCTGCACCCATCATTCGATCGAGGACGACATCGGCCGGAACAAGCTGCCCAACTGGATCCGCAGGAAAACCGGGAAGGACGTCTCCTTCGAGATCTCGGCCGGGCACGATTTCCCGAAAAACCTTTCCGCGTACGCGCTGGCGCTGCACTGCGGCGCGTGCATGACCAACCGCCGGGCGGTGCTTTCGCGCATCATGGCCGCCCGCGCCGCCGGCGTCCCCATCGTCAATTACGGCATCGCCATCGCCTATTGCCACGATCTTCTCGACCGGGCGTTGCGGCTTTTCCCCGAAGCCTACGCCGCCTTCGAGCGCGCCCGGAGCGGAACGGGGTGAGCGGCGGCAATCCCGTCGGCCCCATTGCCATTCGCGGGCTGACCCTGGCGAACAATCTCGCCCAGGCCCCCCTTGCCGGCTATTCGTCGCTGCCGTTCAGGCTGCTGGTGTGGCGCATGGGCGGCCCGGGGTTGTGCGCGACCGAGATGATCGCCGCCAATTCCGTCCGGCAGGGTTCGCCCAACCAGGAGCGCTACCTGGCGATCTCCCCCGAGGAGGGGCCGGTGCAATTCCAGCTCTGGGGCGCGAATCCGGAGGCGCTGGCCTTCGCGACCCGCGTCGCGGTCGAACGCGGCGCGCGGGCGGTAGACCTCAACTGCGGCTGCCCGGTGCGCAAGGTGCGCGCCGCCGGCGCGGGCTCGAAGTTGATGGAGGACCCGCCGCTCGTGGGCAGGCTGGTCCGCGCCATGCGCGGGAGCGCCGACCTTCCCCTGTCGGTGAAGATCCGCATCGGGCCGTCGCCCCGGCTCATCAACGCGGCGGAGGTGGCGAGGGTCGCCGCGGGCGAAGGCGCGGACTGGATCACCGTCCACGGCCGCCACGCCGGCGAATCGTACGCCGCGCCGATCCGTTACGACGAGATCCGGAAGGTCGTCGAGGCGGTGAAGGTCCCGGTGTTCGGCAACGGCGACGTCCGGGACGGCGCGACCGCGCGGAAAATGTTCGACCAAGCCGGCGTGGCCGGGGCGATGGTCGGGCGCGCCTGCCTGGGCGCCCCCTGGGCGTTCGCGCGGATCAAGGCCGAATGCGCCGGCGGCGCATACGCGCCGCCGACCCTTCCCGGGATCGGCCGCGCGTTGCTGGAGCATCACGATCTGCTGGCGGAATTGATCGGCGGGGACCGGGCGATCCGCCATTGCCGCAAACTCGGCGCGTTCTATTCGAAGGCGTTCGCGGGCGCCCGCGGCTTCCGGGGCAAACTCGATTTATGCCGCACCCGGGGCGATCTCGCCGGCCTGATCGCCGAACACTTCCGGGATTAGCGCTGCTTGGCGAAACTCCAGGTGGACTTTTGAAGAAAATCAAACAAACCGCCGTTTGATTTCCTTCAAAGTTTCAGGGCGTTCGTTTCAACCACGCTTTTCTTGCAACGTCGCGGGTTTGGGTCGAGTTGACGAAAAAACAACCCATTGAAACGAAAGCGGTTGAATCTTTAAAGGAAATCG
>JAISXA010000216.1 GCA_031270685.1 Planctomycetota bacterium | reverse complement strand
CGACACCGGCGCCTTATCGCCCGCGGATAGTTCCCGGAAGGATACGGGTTATGCTCTGTACGCTTAACGAGGTGTTGCCCCGGGCCCGAAAAGACCATTACGCCGTCGTCGCCTTCGATTTCTACAACGATTTATTCGTCCGCGCCATACTGGAAGCCTGCGAAGAGAAGCGGGCGCCGGCAATCCTGGCCGCGCTTCCCGGCGATCTCGAGGGGCGGGGAATGGATTATATGGCGGCGGTGGCGAAGGGAGTCGCCCCGTCCTATTCCATCCCGGCGGTTCTGCACCTGGATCACGCCAAATCCTTCGACTTGATCAAGCGCGCCATCGGCGCCGGCTTCGGTTCGGTGATGCTGGACGGCTCGGACCTGCCTTTTCATGACAATATAGAGGCTACGCGGGAGGTGGCGGCTTACGCTCACGCCCGCGGCGTAACCGTCGAAGCCGAGCTTGGCTCCGTCGCCGGGGCCGATCTGGAAGGAAACGACCAGGGGCCATCGCTCCTCACCGATCCCAAGGATGTGGCCGAATTTGTGGAAAAGACCGGGGTGGACGCCTTGGCGGTGTCGATCGGCACCGCCCACGGCGTATACAAGTCCAAGCCCGTCCTCGACATCAAGCTGCTCGGGGAAATCGCGGCGGTTGTCGATATCCCCCTGGTCCTGCACGGGGGGTCGGGAACGCCGGATGATCAACTGCGGGACGCCATTCGCAACGGCATAACCAAATTGAACGTCTACGCCGACATCCGCATCGCCTTGAACTCGGGATTCGGGGCCGCGGCCGGACTGGCGGCCAGGCGCGCCGACGAGCTCCCCGGCAAAATGTTCGAACCCATTGCGCAAAGTCTGCGAAAAGAGGTGCTGAAGAAAATTTCACTGTCCATGAGCGACAACCGCTACTAATCCGCCCAACCGGCCCCGAAGCGGACGGGGGGCGGGCGTTTCCCGATCCGGGAAAACGGGTGGACTTTTGAAGTGGACTTTTAAAAGTCGACAACGGGAGATCAAGGGTATGCGCGCGCTTGCCATAGGCGACAGATTCATTCCGGCCTCCGTACTCTCGGGGGGTCTGTCCGCTCTGGCGGAATTGGGTTACGAGGCGACGATCCGCGAATGGTTCCATCCCGACCTCGCCGCGATACAGGAAGACAACCTGGCTATCGAGCAGCGCGGCCCCGACGCCGTGGTCCCCCCGCCGGAGCTCGTCGCGGACATAGCCGATTACGAGTTGCTGATCGTGCAGTTCTTCCCGGTGGGCGGCGCGCTTCTCGAAAAGGCGAAGAAGCTGAGGCATATCGGCATTCTCCGGGCCGGGATCGAGAACGTGGACCGGGCGGCGGCGACCGCCCGGGGGGTGGAGATCATTCCCACCCCGGGGAGAAACGCCAGGGCGGTGGCCGAATTCACGGTGGGCATGATTATCGCCGAAACCCGCAACATAGCCCGCGCTCACGCCGCCCTGAAATCCGGCGACTTTCGCAAGAGCTTCCCCAATTCGGACCGCATCCCCGAATTGTACGGTCGTAGGATCGGCCTTGTCGGCCTGGGCAACATCGGCTCGCTGGTGGCCAAGTACCTGGCGCCCTTCGACTGCGAACTGCTCGTCTACGATCCCTTTCTTCCATCCCTTCCCCCCGGCCTGACCCCTTGCGGCGATCTGGACTCGTTGCTCTCCGCGGCCGACGTGGTTTGCATGCATATGCGTCTCACCGATCAGACCCGCCACATGATCGGACCCGCCCAGTTGGCCAAAATGAAGCCGACCGCCTATCTCATCAATACCGCCCGTGCCGGCCTCGTGGATGAAAAGGCTTTGGTGAAAGCCCTCCGCGACAAGACCATCATGGGCGCGGCCCTCGACGTCTTCGAGAACGAGCCGCCGGCCGGGGACGATCCGCTTCTCGGCCTGGACAACCTCACCCTCACCACCCATCTCGCCGGATCGACCATCGACTCCTTCGTCAACACTCCGCGCCTGTTCTGCGAAATATTCGCGAAAACCGTCTTTTCCGATTTCCGGAGGTAGGGACCGATGCCGAAGCGCTATTTCCTCGGATTGGACAACGGCGGCACCATGACCAAGGCGGCCATCCTCGATCTGGAGAAAAAGGCCATCGCCGCCATCGCCGCCCGCAAGACCGAGATGCTGTTGCCGGCGCCGGAATGGACGGAAAAAAATTTCGAGGACATCTGGCAAGCCAACGTCGGCATGATCCGCAAGGTCCTGGCCGACTCCGGAGTTTCCGCCGGCGACATCGGGGGAGCGGCCATCACCGGCCACGGCAACGGCCTTTATCTTTCCGACGCCGACTGCCGCCAGACCCGCAACGGCATCGTCTCCACCGATACCCGCGCCAATCCCTACGCCGACCGCTGCCGCCGCGACGGTTCCTTCGCCAAGAACCATCCGTTGACCCTATCCTCGATATGGGGAGGCCAGCCTCCCATGCTCCTGCTGTGGCTGAAGGATCACGAGCCCGGGACGCTCGCCCGGACGCGGCATATCTTTCTCTTGAAGGATATGCTCCGCTTCCGGATGACCGGCGAGGCGTTTTCGGAAAAGACGGAGCTCTCCGGCGGCCACCTTTTCAACAATCGCGACGATCTTTTCGACGATCGGGTTCTCGCCAACTACGGCATCCTGGATCTCAAGGACAAGATCCCGCCGGTAAGGAATTCGCACGACTGCTGCGGCCGGATCACCCGCGAAGTGGCGGAAGCCACCGGTCTCGCCCCCGGGACGCCGGTATATGGGGGAATTTTCGACACCAACGCCTGTTGCATCGCCTCCGGGGTCGTCGACTCGTCCATGGCCAGCATCATTGGCGGCACCTGGAGCATCAACCAGTTCCTGAGCCGCGAGCCGGTCTCCGACCCGGGCTTGTTCATGGACCTCAGATCCTGCATTCCGGACCGGCATCTGATACTGGAGTGCAGCCCCACCGGCGCCAGCAACCTGGAGTGGTTTGTGAACAGCATCCTTACCGACGCCGGGGAGCTTTGCGGCAAGCGCGGAGAGAGCATTTTCCAATATTGCGACCGCATGCTGGCGGCATCCTCGCCGGAGGCGGGGGTTATTTTCGTGCCCTACCTTTTCAGTTCGCACTCCATGGGCCAGGGAGCGGCCTGTTTTCTGGGATTGAAGTCCTTTCACAACCTGGCGAACCTGATCCGGGCGGTGTACGAGGGCGTCTGCTTCTCCCACCGCTATCATCTGGAGAACCTGCGCAATTTCGGCGACCGTTCCGTCCGCGTCCGCATCGCCGGCGGCGCCGCCAAGTCGAGGGCATGGCTGCAAATGTTCGCGGACGTCATCGGGCGGCCGATGGAGACCACGCACGGGGAGGAATTGGGAATATTGGGAACCACCATGAGCGCCCTGGTGGGTTCCGGGGCTTTCGCCGGTTACGAGGAGGCGGTGGGGGCGCTCGTCCGGGTCAAGGACCGGGCCGACCCCAACCCCGCCCTCCGCGACGTGTATGACGAGAAGTTCGCCCGCTACAAGGCGGTGGTCGAGGGCAAATCCGGGTTGATCTGATTCGAGCGCAATCGTGGATTGCGCCGCGTTCAAATGGACCTTGTGGAGGAGACAGCCATGTCAAGAACGAAAACGCGTTTGATCGCCGCATGCCTGGGACTGGCGCTGGCCGGTCTGGCCGCGGTTCAGACCCCGGTCCGGGCCGGGCAGCGGGACATCAAGCTCGTCCAGGTCGCCTGGGGGCTGGACGACATCTTTTTCCAGACCGTGCAGGACGGCGTCAAGTACAAGGCGGAGGAGCTGGCAAAGGCGGGCGGCTACAAATTCGAGCGCACGCTCAGGGGCAGCGGCAACCCCGGCCAGCAGGTGACCATGCTCGAGTCGCTTCTGGCGCTCTCGCCGAATTTCATGGTCTTCTGCACCGTCGATTCCAATCTCACCGGCCCGGTCAGGCAGTACAACGCCAGGAACATTCCGGTCATCTGCAACAACGTCACCATTTACGGGGGCAAGCACACCTTCGTGGCGTTTGACAACGTCATCGCCGGCGAAACCTGCGGCAAGACCCTGCTGAAGCTCCTGCACGACCGCTACGGGCCGACGGTGGACGATTTGATAAAGGCCGGCGGAGTCATCGTCCAACTCACCGGCGACCTCAAGATGTCGGCCGCCCAGGAACGCCGCAAGGGCTTCGAGAACATCATAAACCCCATCCTCGCCGCCAACCCGGGCCTGAAGCTGGTCACCGAGGAAGTGAAATGGAACGCCGACCTCGCCTACAAGGCCATGACCAGCTTCCACACCCAATACGGAAACAAAATCATCGGCGTCTACACCCATGACGACACCTCCGCCATCGGCGGCGTCTGGCCGGCCATGGCCGCCTCGGGCCGCGGTTTCCTGAGCGATCAGCCCGGCCACGTCGTCACCGTCTGCATCGACGGCACCACCGCCGCCCTGCAGATGGTCAGGGAAAAGAAGCTTGACGCCATCACCGTCCAACCCGCCTGGGGCGAAGGCGAGGTGGTGGCCATGCTTATCGACGCCATCAACAAGCAGGGCGACTCGGCCATCGCCAAGGTGGGCGATCTCCTCTGGGCCAACGAAACCCGTCCTTTCATCATGGATCTCATCCCCGACCAGTTCACCGCCGAGGAGCATGCCAAGGGCGCAAAACCCGTGTGGGCGCCGGTGGAAGTGGTCGAGGGCAAGACCGCCTTCGGATCGTGGGACGGCGTGTGGTACAAGACCAACTCCACCTCGGTGGTCCCGCTGGACTATCCGGCCGACTCCAAGCTGCTGTGGGGCAATTTCTGGGGATACCTGAAGGATGGCAAGTGGCCCTGGGATAAATAGACCCGGAGCCGGGGCCGGCTTCGGCATTCCCCGCCCGCAAGGCGCGGCGCCGGAGCCGGCCCGACCTTTCCGCGTTCCGCAAATTCCAAAATCCACGATCGGCAATTTGCGGAACGCCCCGGTTCATCCAGCGTCAACAGCGGATGCGAAAGGCGTCATCCCCATGGAACCAGAAAGCGAAAACGGCCCGGGCGGCCGCGAATCGTTGCGCATCAGGGGCATTTCCAAGCGCTATCCCGGCGTCACGGCGCTGGACGGCGTCGACCTGGTCCTGCGCAAGGGGGAGATCCACGGCCTGGTCGGGAAGAACGGGGCGGGAAAGTCGACGGTGGTCAAGATCCTCTACGGCGTCACCAACACCGACGCGGGCAACATCGAAATCAACGGCGCCGACGGTCCGGTGGAGGTGAGGATGGCCGACTACAATCCCATCCGCGCCCGGGAAATGGGGGTGTACATGGTCCCCCAGGAACCGGTGTTCGCGCTCGACCTCACCATCGAGGAGAATTTCTTCATGGCCAATCCCCTGATGAAGGGGTTCCTGACCATGGACCGGGAGGAGATGCGGGACCGCACCGTCCGCTGCCTGCGCGATTTCGAGTTGGACTTCTCCCCCAACCTGAAGATACGCGACGTCCCGATGGAGGACCGGCACCTGCTGTACACCGCCTTGGTGGTGGATCTCTATCCCAGCCGGATAGTTCTCCTGGACGAGGTCACTTCGGCGCTTCGCAAAAACAAGTGCGACATCCTTTTCGCCTATCTGAACCGGGTAAAGAAGGACAAGGCGATAGCCCTCATCACCCATCGCGTCAAGGAGGTGATCGAGTTCTGCGACCTGGTGACCGTGTTCAGGAACGGTCGCCGGGTGGTGACCGACAGCGTGGCGAACATGGACGAGGGCAAGCTCGCCAACCTGATCGTCGGCGAGAACGTGGAAATCCCGAAGTTCGCCGAGGCCAGCTACATCGACCTGTCCGCCGACCCGAAGCCGATGCTGTCGGCGCGGGGTTTGAGTTGCGCGCCCTTCTTCAGCGACATATCCTTCGCTTTGCACGAAGGGGAGATTCTGGGCGTCACCGGCCTGGTCGAGTCCGGGGCGCCGCAGCTTCTCCGCTGCCTGGCGGGAGTGGAGGAACTCAAAGGCGGGAGCGTATCCTTCAAGGGGAAGACGCTTCCGGCCGCCACGCCGGACTTCGCCCTGCGGAACGGCATCGTCTACGGCACCAACGACAGGCTTAACGAGGGGAACTTCCCGGAACTGAGCGTCATGGACAACATCAACGCCTGCGTCTGGAGCCGCCTCGCCGTTCCGCCTTTCGGCTTCCTCAGCCGTTCGCGGGAGGAGGAGAGTTACCGGGAAGCGGTAAGCAGTTTCAACCTGAAAAGCCATTCGCCCCGGTCGAACATCCTTTCGCTTTCCGGCGGCAACCAGCAAAAGGCGATTCTCACCAGGCTGATCGCCACCGGCGCCTCGATTTTCATCCTGGACGAGCCGACCAAGGGCATAGACGTGGGCACCGTCTACGAGATCCTGCGCTATCTCCGGCAGAAGATCATCTCCAAAAACTGCGGCATCATCGTCAACCTCTCCAGCATCGAGGAGATGCTTCTCGTCTGCGATCGCGTCCTCACCATCGTCGACGGGCGCATGGCGGGGGAGTTCCACCGTTCCGAATTCAGCGAAGACGCCATCTTCCGCTCGATCCAGGGATTTGTTTGACACCAGCTTTCGGAAGGAAACCTAGTCATGAGGCTGCGCTCTTTCTTGGTTCTGGCCATGACCGACTTTATGGTGTGGGTGCTCCTCGCGATATTGATGGTCGCCGGCTATATCGTGGAGCCGCGTTTCATCACCATCGACAATCTGCTCAACATCATCAGTCACACCACGCCGCTGGCCATCATGGTGTTCGGATTGGCGCTGCTCCTGATGATAGGGCGGATCGACCTGAGCATGGAATCCACCTACGCCCTGGGTCCGATCGTGGCCAATCTCCTGGTCATGACCTGGTTCCCCTCGCTTCCCGATTTCTTCGCCCTTCCCGTCTGCATTCTCATCGGCATCTGCGTCGGCTATTTCAACGGCTACCTGTCGGTGAAACTTGGCGTGAGCGATTTCCTGGTCGGCCTGGCCATGCTCCTTTTCGTCCGCGGAGTGGTGAAGTACCTCATACCGGAGGGCCTCTACGGCATTCCCGATTCCTTCTGCTACCTGGGCAGCGAGCGTCTGCTCGACGGCAGGTTCCCGGTCACCATAATCGTGCTGGCGGTCGTATTCACCGCTTTCTACCTGATTACCCGCAAGCGGCCGTTCGGACGGCGCCTCCTGGCCACCGGTTCCAATCGCGAAGCCGCCTTCATCAGCGGCATCAACACCAACCGGGTGCAGATGACCGCCTTTGTCGTCGCCGGCGCCATGGCCTCCTTCGCCGGCATGATATCGGCCGGCCGCCAGCTTTCCTGCACCAACGGCATGGGCGAGGATTACATCATGACGGTCCTGGCCTCGGTCGTGCTGGGCGGCGTGGTCATGACCGGCGGCCGGGGCACCATCATCGGCGCCTTGGGCGGGGCACTGGTCCTGCAGACGCTGGAGAACGTGCTCACGCTTTCCGACGTCAATCCCTTCCTCCAGGACGCGGTGTTCGGTTTCATTCTTCTCTCCGCCATCGTCTTCCACGGAGTGAGGACGCGCCAAGCCAGCCGCTATTGACGCCGGAACGGAATGGTATCGGCAACATCAACCCGCAGGCGGCGCCGAATCGCCGGCGGGAGGCGGGGCGCGAATGCCCGGGGCCGAATCGACGCGCCCCCGGCGCATCACGAACGGGTTTGACATCTTTCATACGAGGAGGAGCCGCATGTCTTTCAGATTTGGAGTCGATTCGTTCATCTGGTCCGAAAACTTCACCGAAAAGGATTTATGGGTCATCGCCAAGGCCAGGGAGCTGGGGTTCGAGTACATCGACTTCGCGATCGCCCACCC
>JAISXA010000197.1 GCA_031270685.1 Planctomycetota bacterium | reverse complement strand
GTAATTGCCGGCGGGGGGCGGCGGCGTATAGGTCGCCACCGGGGCGGGAGCGTAGGCGGAGCGTACATTGCCGACGCTGGTCAACTCCTCCATAAGCCGCGCGGAGACTCCGGCGCGGGACAGATTGATGACCTCCTGCGCGGTCAGCGGCCGGGAAAGTTTTTGCTGCTCGAGCATATTGATGATAACGGCTTCCTGCACGCCGCTGTTCACCATATCGACGATTTCGTCCACATCCAGGGCGGAAGCCGTTGACTGGACGGCGGCGAAAAGGACGGCGGAGAGCAAACCGGATTTCCAATTGAACATTTTTATCTTCCTCCTCAAAGTGGATTTTCTTCAAAAGCCCGCCAACCGGCGCCTGGATAACGAATCTTACAAATTGGGCATTTGGCGGTTCGAATACCCAATTTGCAAAACTTCAGATGAATTTGACGTATCCGAACAGCTTTATGGAATCGATCGGACGACGACATTGGTGAGCATGCCTCGCTCCGCCGTACTGGAACCGACGAACTCCGCAGCCGGGCGCGCCTTCGCGCCTTCGCCGCCCAGATCGATCTCCGCCTTGTATAAAACCCGATTCTCCCAACGCAACGACGCCTCGACATTGACGGTATACTTTCCGGGCGGAACCGGCCGCCCGCTCGCGTCGTCGCGATACCAGGCGTAACACACCTCCCTCGATCCGGGTGTCGCGCGCGACACGGCATCGATTTCCGCCTGCTCCATCGCGGCGACGCCCGAGTCGGCCACCCACTGCGGCAGGGACTCCTTGCGGGATTTCCATCCTCCTCGACGGGCGGTAAAATTGGTAACCGCCACGGTTTTCACCATCCCCCCTTCGGCGTCCGCGATCCACACGGCGAACTGATTGCTTGCCATTCCGCCCTGCCTGCCAAAATCGAAGGTTATTTCCACTCGATTTTTACCGGCATTGATCGGATCGTCGAATTCCGAGCCGGTAGGTCCACCCGCTATCCGCCACCACGCGAAAAATGCGGCGCATATGACAATCAGCGCCAACACCACACCAATTTTAACGATTTTTTTCATGCCGCGCATTCCTCAGCATTCCTCTTTAAATGATCGCCCGCATGATGGATTTCTTGGCATCGCGTGGACTTTTGAAGAAAATCAATCGAACCGCCGATTGGTTTCCTCCAAAGTTTCGGGGCGTTCGTTTCAGCGCCGCTTTTTTTACGACGTCGCCGGTTTGGGTCGAGTTGACGTAAAATCAACCCATTGGCCTGTAAGCAGTAACATCTTTAAAGGAAATCGGGCGGCGGTTAGCCCGATTTACTTTAAAAGTCGACCAAAAGTCCACTCAAACAATACTCCTGGGCGCACAACCCGCGACTGTTTTCCTACTTATAAGTGTCGCCCCTGAAGGGGTTGTTACCAAAAAAAGGCTTCTGAAAAGGCATGTGACGCCTATGCTACGCTTTTCCCGGCTTTGCGGTCAATTTTCTTGTTTATTTGTCGGATAAAACTGTTATGATAATAATTGCAACTGAAGTTTTGCGCCATGGCGATTACGCCGCCAATCGCCACTTTGTAAAAATCAAAAACGCTTGTGTCGCAAGGGTTATGTTTTTTCAACTTGAGCATTCGGCGGTTTGAACGCCCAAGTTGAAAAACTTCGGTTATGGCGTAACGGTAAACGGTTGGCGGATTTGTCGACAACAGAAAACCTTCGATGATCGGACAGGAGAAAACAGTGGACCTCGTCAATGAAGTGCTGGAAGCCGTCAAGATGCGCAACCCCCACGAGTTGGAGTTCTTCCAGGCGGTAGAGGAAGTTCTTACCTCGCTCGAGCCGCTGCTCAAGGCGGAACCGAGATATGCCAAGGCCGGGATTCTGCACCGCATCGTCGAACCGGAACGGCAGATCCTTTTCCGCGTCGCGTGGGTCGACGACAAGGGCGAAATGCGGGTCAATCGCGGTTATCGCATTCAGTTCAATTCGGCGATCGGTCCTTACAAAGGCGGCCTTCGCTTTCATCCCAGCGTCAACGGGAGCATTCTCAAGTTTCTCGGCTTTGAACAGATTTTCAAGAACAGCCTCACCGGCCTCATGATGGGCGGGGCCAAGGGCGGCGCCGACTTCGATCCGAAGGGCAAGTCCGACACCGAGGTCATGCGCTTCTGCTATTCGATGATGACCGAGCTTTCCCGCCATATCGGCCCCGACACCGATGTGCCGGCTGGCGACATCGGCGTCGGCGGGCGTGAGATCGGCTTCCTTTTCGGGCAATACAAGCGGCTGAAAAACGAATTCACCGGAGTGCTGACCGGCAAGGGGCTCAACTGGGGCGGTTCCCTCATCAGGCCCGAGGCCACCGGCTACGGCGCGGTGTATTTCGCGCAGGAAATGCTTGCCGCCGCCGGGGACGGCCTCAAGGGCAAAACCTGCGCTGTTTCCGGTTCCGGCAACGTCGCGCAGTACACGGTGGAGAAAATCAACCGGCTCGGCGGCAAGGCGGTTACGCTGTCCGACTCGAACGGCTTTATCCACGATCCCGACGGCATCGATGAGGAAAAGCTCGCTTTCGTCATGGATCTCAAGAACATCCGCCGGGGGCGCATCTCCGAGTACCCCGAAAGGTTCAAGTCCGCGACCTACACCGCCGGCCGGAACCCCTGGAGCGTGAAGTGCGACTGCGCCTTCCCGAGCGCGACCCAGAACGAGATCTCGGCGAAGGACGCCCTCGCCCTGGTCAACAACGGCTGCAAAGCCGTCACCGAGGGGGCGAACATGCCCACCACGCTCGAAGGCACCGAGATATTCCTCAAGAACAAGGTGCTCTTCGGTCCCGGCAAGGCTGCCAACGCCGGCGGGGTCGCCGTCTCCGGCCTTGAAATGAGCCAGAATTCGCAGCGGCTTTCCTGGTCGCGCGAGGAGGTGGACCGGAAGCTTCATGATATCATGAAATCCATCTTCAAGACCTGCAACGATATGGCGGCAATGTACGGCCACCCCGGCAATTTTGTGGTCGGCGCGAACATCGGCGGATTCGTCAAGGTCGCGGACGCCATGCTCGACCAGGGGCTCGGGTAGGAAGCGCCCTGGGCGAACCGGCCGATTCCGGCTTCCGGAGAAGACCTTTCCATGGAAAGGAGCGCCATGATCATCGACGCCCAGGAGGTGCTGCGCCTCTCGGAAATGCTGCGCATGGCGCTGACCCAGGCGGAGGCCGAGCGCATGGCCGGCGACATGTCGTCGGTAATCGACTATGTCGGCCTCTTGAACGAGTTGGACGTCTCCGGCGTGGACGCCATGGGAAGGGCGATTCTCGACCAGGCGCCGCTCCGCGACGATGTTCCCGGACCGTCGCTCGGGTATCCCGATCTCGAGGCGCTGGGAGGAGGCGCCTTCGATCCCGCCACCGCGGCGTTCCTGGTCCAGGGCGTATTCGCCGATTGATCCCGGCGCGACGCCTGTCGACGGCGCGGTTCCGGAAAGCCGTCGGGCCATTTCTTCCCCGTTTTTTGGATGCACCGTCATGCCTATCAGCCATGAAACGTACGCTTCGCTCACCCTGGAGGACACGCTTTGGGGATTGCGCTCCGGGGCATTCACCGCCCCGGAGCTCCTGGACGCCGCACTGGCCCGCATAGACGCCTGCGAACCCGCCGTCAACGCCGTCATCACCATGGACATTCCCGGCGCGACGAAGGCGGCCGGGGCTTGGCCGCGGAATGGAACGCGGGCCGGGACGGGCGCAAGCCTTGCCGGGGCGCCGATCGCGGTCAAGGACAATCTCATGACCCGGGGTCTCAAAACCACCTGCGGCAGCCGCATTCTCGGGAACTTCGTCCCGCCCTACGACGCGGGAGTGGTCGAGAAATTGCGCGCCGCCGGCGCGGTCATCGTCTGCAAGACCAACATGGACGAATTCGCCATGGGGTCCAGCGGCCGGAATTCGGCCTACGGCGCGACCGGAAATCCGTGGAACCCCAAGCTCGTCCCCGGCGGGAGTTCCAGCGGCAGCGCCGCCATCGTCGCCTACGGCGGCGTGCCGGCCGCCATCGGCACCGATACCGGAGGATCGATCCGCCAGCCCGCCTCCTTCTGCGGCCTGGTCGGCATGAAGCCCACCTATGGCCGCGTCTCCCGCTGGGGAGTGGGCGCGCTCGGATCCAGCCTCGATCAGGTCGGCCCGATCACCAGGACCGTGCGGGACAACGCGCTCCTGTTCGACATCATCGCCGGGCACGACGGGCGCGATTCCTCCTCGCTGGAAAATCCTTTCGTCCCCACCCTCCCAACGATCGAGGACGGCGTAGCCGGGCTCAGGACGGCCTACGATCCGGGGCTTCTCGACCGGGGCGGGGTGCATCCCGCGCACGCCGAGGCGATCCGCTTCGCCGTGAAGGCGATCCGCGGCGCCGGCGGGGAGGTGGTCGAGGTCGCGCTGCCGCTCGTCAAGTATGGCGTCGCCGCCTACTATATCATTTGCGCCTGCGAATCGTCCGCCAACCTCGCCCGTTTCGACGGCGTGCGCTACGGCGTGCGGGAGCGCGCCGGGGGCGGGTTGTGGGACACCTATTCGAAAACGCGCGGCCTCGGCTTCGGCGACGAGGTCAAGCGGCGCATAATGATGGGCGCCTACGCCCTTTCCTCAGGCTATTATGACGCGTATTACCTGAAGGCCGCGCGGGTCCGCCGGCTGTTCGCCACGGAATACGAAAAATTGCTGGCCGGGGTCGACGTGGTGCTCCTACCGGTAACCCCCGCCCCGCCCCGCCCCCTGGACCAGGACTGCACGCCTCTCGAAAACTACCTGGGCGACGTCTTCACCGTGCCGGCGAACATGGCGGGAATCCCCGCGCTCGCCTTCCCCGTCGGCACGCACGACGGGCTCCCCGTCGGCGTGCAGGCGATGGCCGGCTATTTCCGCGAGGACGCGCTGTACCGCCTGGCGCGGACGATTGAGAAGGAGGCGACCCTTTCCGACCCGCCGTGGGCGAGGCCGGCTCCGGAGGCAGGCCAATGAGCGGGCGCAAATACGTCACCACCGTCGGCGTGGAAGTGCATGTGGAACTGGCGACGCGGACCAAGATGTTCTGCTCCTGCCTCAACGCGCCCCAGGGGGTGGCGCCGAACCTCGCGACCTGCCCGGTCTGCCTCGGCCTCCCCGGATCGCTGCCGGTCATCAACCGCGAGGCGGTGCGCCTCGGCATCGTCGCCGCCCTCGCCTTGAACTGCGCGGTGAACCCGCGCATCTGGTTTGAAAGGAAGAACTACGTCTATCCCGACCTCGTCAAGGGCTACCAGATCTCGCAGATCGCCATGCCGCTCGGCGAGCGCGGCTGGCTCGCCATTATCGGGGACGACGGCGCGGAAAAGAAAGTCGCCATCAACCGCGTCCACCTCGAGGAGGACACCGCCAGGCTGGCCCATTCCGGCGACAATTCCCTGATCGACGTCAACCGCAGCGGCGCCCCGCTCATGGAGATCGTCACCGACGCGGTGCTGCGCTCCGGCCGCGAAGCCGAGGAATACGTCCGCAAACTGCGGGCCATCCTCGTCTACAACGGCGTTTCCCGCTGCCGCATCCAGCGCGGCGAAATGCGCGTCGAGGCCAACGTCTCCATCGCCCCCGAAGGCGCGAAGGAACTGGGCGTCCGTTCCGAGATCAAGAACCAGGCCGGCTTCAACCACATGCGCTCCGCCGTCGAGTACGAGGTGCGCCGCCAGGCCGGGGCGCTGGATGCGGGCGGAACGCTCCGCCAGGAGACGCGCGGCTGGGACGATGTCAACCAGCGGACCTTCGTCCAGCGCAGCAAGGAGGACGCCCACGACTACCGCTACTTCCCCGAACCCGACCTGCCCCCGCTGAACATCGATCCCGCCTGGGTCGCGGCGGTTGAAGCCGCCCTGCCGACCGGTTACGAAGACTATGTCGCCGGCTTGCTCGGACAGGGTCTGACCGCCGCCGACGTGGACGCGCTTTCGCGCAACGACGCCCTCGGCTTCCTGCGCCTCGCGGCCTCCGCCATGGGGGACAAAACCGTCCTCTTCGCCAAGCGGCTGATCAAGGACGTGTTCGCCCTCGCCAATTCCACCGGCGTGCCGCTGGACGAATCCCGGCTCGGGCCGTCCGCCTTCCGCGACGCCGCCCTGCTGCTCGAAAACGGCAAGATCGCGGCGGAGGGATTCCGCACCCTACTCGACGTCCTCTACCGCGAGGGCGGCGAGGCGGAACGGCGGGCCGGGGAAAACCAGCTCTTTGTCGAAACCGACGCCGGGGCGGTCGCGGAGGCGATCAGCAAGGTCTTCGCCGAAAACCCCAGGCTGATCGAGGATTTCAAGAACGGGAAAATCGCCGTCCGCAACGCGCTGCTCGGCAGAACCATGAAGGCGGTCGGCAAGAGGGCGGACCCGCGCGTCGTGTCCGGCCTGCTCGACCAGGCGCTCCAACACCAAGGACGGGCGGATCATGATCGCGATACTCGATTACCGCGCGGGAAATCTTGAAAGCGTGCGCTCGGCGCTGGCGCACGTCGGCGCCGAGCCGGTGGTAACCGACGATCCTTCGGTTATCGCGCGCGCCGACCGGCTGGTGTTTCCGGGCGTCGGCTCGGCGGCGCACTGCATGCGCAACATCCGCGAACGCGGATTCGACCGGGTGCTGGCCGACGCGCTGCGGGCGGGCAGGCCCACGCTGGCGATCTGCATCGGCCAGCAACTGCTGTTCGACCGCTCCGACGAAGACGGGGGCGTTGCCGCGCTCGGCCTTTTGCCCGGGCGGGTGAAACGCTTCGTTCCGCTCGCTGACGACCCGTCCTGCAAGATTCCGCACATGGGCTGGAACCGCGTCCAATACCTCCGCCCGCATCCGCTCCTGCCGTCGGACCGGGACGGCGGCGATTTTTATTTCGTGCATTCCTATTTCGCCTCCCCGGCCTGGGCCGGCGACCCGGTGGAGCATGAACCGGAGGACGAAACCAGGGAACCGGGCGTGGTGTACGGCGCGACCGAATACGCGGGAATCGCCTTCGCCTCCATGGTCGGCAAAGGCCCCTTTTTCGCCGCGCAATTCCACCCCGAAAAAAGCGCCGGGGACGGCCTGGGCATACTGGAACGCTTCGCCGGATGGGACGGATCGCCATGCTGATGAAACGCCTTATCGTGTGCCTGGACATTCGCGGCGGCAAAGTGACCAAGGGCGCGCGCTTCGTCGGCAACGTCGAGGTCGGCGATCCGGTCGAGCTGGCGGCGCGGTATTATCGGGAGGGGGCGGACGAACTGGTGTTCTACGACATCACCGCGTCGGCGGAAAAACGGCCGATCGACATCGAGGCGGTGCGGCGGGTGGCGCGGGAGATTTTCATCCCCTACACCGTGGGCGGCGGCATCGGCTCCGTGGAGGATATGCGCGCCGCCCTGCTCGCGGGCGCGGACAAGGTTTCCCTCAATTCGCTGGCGGTGCGGAATCCGGAGCTCCTCGCCGAAGGCGCGCGCGAGTTCGGCGGCCAATGCGTGATCCTGGGACTGGATTCGAAGCGGCGCCATGGCGATGCGCGCTTCCCCTCCGGCTGCGAAGTGGTTATCCACGGCGGACGCACCCCCACCGGCCTGGACGTGGTCGAATGGGCCAGGCGCGCCGTCGAACTGGGCGTCGGGGAGATCTGCCTCAATTCCATCGACGCCGACGGCGTGAAGGAGGGCTATGACCTGGACATCACCCGCAAGGTGTCGGAGGCGGTCGCGGTTCCGGTCATCGCCAGCGGCGGCGCGGGAAACGTCGGCCACGTCCGCGACGCCTATGTCCTCGGCCGGGCGGACGCCGCGCTCATCGCCTCCATGGCCCATCTCGACGGCGACTCGTGCCGGAAGATCAAGGCGGAACTCCGGGAAATGGGAGTCCCGACGCGGAAATGAAACAGTTCAAGAAAGGCAGTGAAACGCCGCGGCGATCGTAGCGCGAAGAACCGGCCCGGACCGGCAGGCCGTGGGCTTGCCGGTCCGGGCCGCATTCAGGCGGGTTGACGTTTCACGGGCCGACTTCGGAGATGAACGGCTGTTCATAGTAGTCGGACTCGACCTCGCCAAGGTACGGACCGTAGGATCCGCCCAGATTCGCGGGCTGGGACATGGGCGCCGGATAACTCCCCGCGGGATACGAACTGCCCACATGGTCGGGAAGAGCGGACGGGCCGCCAGGCCCCGGCAGGGCCGGCGCGGGCGCATAGATCGGCGGCGCATACGCTTGCGGGACCGCGACTCCGGCCTGCGTTCCGAAGTAGTCGGCGGCGCTGGTCTGGACGCCGTAGTTGTCGGCGGCGGCGGTGACGGTCGAACTGTAGTAACCGGTCGCCCCCGGTTGGTTCGCGTACAACGCGGCGTAGGGGTCGGAAGCCGGCGTGGACGGCGCTGAATAGGGATCGGACATCATCGCGCCGGGCGTCCCGTAAGTGGCGGTCGCGGCGATCGCCGTCTGCTGGGGCTGGACCATGGGCGGCGCGTCGTAGACGCCGGCGGGCTGCGCGGCCTGCGGAGTCTGGGTCATGCCTTCGGCGATTTCGACCTCGGTAAGCGGACGAAGCTCCGCGACGTTGAGGATATTGGCGACGGCTCCGGCGGCGAGCTCGATATTGCCGTTCACCCAGACGCGGCGTCCCGCGTAGTCGGCGAGATTGAAGCGGTCGCTACGCAGGTAGAACCGCACTTCCCCGCCCTTGGACAGCCGGAAGCTGGCGGGGGCGCCGCCGACCCGGCCGATGTTTTCGACCCAACCGGTGAACCCGCCGTACATAGGGTCCGGGGGAGCCCATTGGGCCCCGCCGACCACCGTGGTCTGGACGGGATAGGACAACATGCCGGAAGTTTCCTGATCGACCGCGTTGAGCTTGGCTTCAAGATCGTCCAGGGCCTGGGTAAGCGCATTGACCTGCTCCCGCTCCCGCTCCTCCTCCCGCCTTTCCACATCGCGCAACCGCTTGAAATATGCTTCCTTGAGTTCAGCCGCGCGGCGGTCGTTTTCCGACAGCTTCAGCCTGCCGGTGGCGTCCTGTTTGCCCGCCGCGAGGTCGACGGAGGGGTTCTCCGGCGGAGGAACCGAATCGACGGGAATGTTTCCGTCGCCCTCGACGCGCACATATTCGCCGAACACGTAGGCGCGGGCGGAGGGGGGGGCGTCGATGCGGAACCACTGGCCGCGCTCCTGCCTGACGGTGACTCCGTCGCCCTTCCGGAGCTTGCCCACCACCGTCGATTTGTCCCAATAAAACGCGTGCACATCGGCGTCGTTCTGGTTGATGACGCCCTGGACGCCTTCCTCCGGAATGTCGCCCTCGATCGCGACGTCCACATAGTTGCGATGGACGCTGGCAAGCTGGTCGGCGGGGAAGACGATCTTGAACCATTCGCCATGGCGCGCCAGCACGGTCAGCGGCGCGCCGGTGCCGAGCACGGCGATGGATTCATACTGGGTATTGGGGCCGGCGCGGACATTGACCCGGCCGCCGGTGATTTTCCCGGGACGCGGCCGTTCGTCGGCCGCGGCCGCCGCGGCGGGCGCGGTCGAAACCGCTTCCGAGCCCGGTGCCGGCGGCAACGCGACCGCGGACACTCCGTCGTCCAACGGCGCGGGCGGCAGCGCCAGCGGCGGAGCGGCGGGTCCGGATCCCGCAATGGTTGCGGGCGGGCGTATCGGCAGCGCCGGAGCCGGAGGCGCGATCACGGCCGGCGCGGGCGGCGTCAACGGCGCGGTCGCCGGCGACGGCGTGGAATCCTCGAGAGGCGGCGGCGGGAGCGGGAGGGGATCGCCGAAATCAAAGGCGTCCTGGGCGGGAGCCGAACAGGGCGAGGCCATAAGAGCCGGAATCGCCAGGAACAGCGCCAAAAGGAA
>JAISXA010000118.1 GCA_031270685.1 Planctomycetota bacterium | reverse complement strand
TGAAGATCAAGCTGCGCGACAAGTACATCTTCGCCGTCGATTACGACTACCGTTTCGGCCGCGATTACGGCTCGCATCTCGTCACCGGCACCTACGGGGTCAGCTTCTGACCGGACTTTTGAAGAAAATCAACCAAAGTCGACTGTCGGGAAGTCGACTTTTAAAGGGAATCGGGCCAACCGCCGCCCGATTTCCTTTAAAGATTCAACCGCTTTCGTTTCAACGGGTTGTTTTTCGTCAACTCGACCTTGGCCGGCGACATTGCAAAAAAACGGTTCTGAAACGAACGCCCTGAAACTTTGAAGGAAATCAAACGGAGCGTTCTTCCTCCGGAGGGAAAGCAATGCGCGAAAACGCCAGGGACATCGGTCAACGCATAAAGGGTCTCAGGGAGGACATGGGAGTATCGGCGACGGAGATGGCCGGCATCCTTCGGGTAAGCCCCGAACAATATGCCCGCTACGAATCCGCCGCCGAGGATATTACGGCGTCCGAACTGTCGGAGATCGCCACGCGCCTCAACGTCGACCTTGGCCTGTTCCTCACCGGCGAAACGCCCAGGATGAGCCTTTTCGCCGTCACCCGCGCCGGGACCGGCCCCGGCGTCGACCGCCGCAAGGGCTACAAGTACGAGAATCTCGCCGCCTCCTTCAAGGGCGCGAAGTTCGAGCCTTTCGTCGTCTCGCTTCCCGAGGCCGCGCCCGACGCGCCGGTGCCGCAGAACGTCCATATCGGGCAGGAATTCAATTATATGCTCCAGGGCCGGATGCTGCTCAAGATACAGGACAACGAGTTCGAGCTCGGCCCCGGCGATTCGGTCATCTTCGACGCGTCGAAGCCCCACGGCATGAAGGCCGTGTCCGGCGCCGTCAAGTTTCTGGCCATTATCACCGTCTAAACCCGGTTTCGGCAAGCGGACTCTTCCAGCCGCCTGTCGAAGCGGCCGGAAGCTTCTTTATTGCGCTTTTGCCAGTTTAAGGATATCCGCATGTCTCTTCTCGAACGCTACTGCCCGCGCGTGGACTTCGCCTCCACCGAGGATTTTCTCGAAAACTTCAAGCTGAACCTTCCCGGCGATTTCAACTTCGCCCACGACGTCGTGGACTGGTACGCCGAGCACGAGCCCGGGCGCACCGCCCTGGTGTGGTGCAACGACCGCGGCGACGAGCTGATTCTCGACTTCCGCGAGCTGCGCCGCCGCGCCGACCAGGCCGCCAACTTCTTCAAGAGCCGGGGCGTCGGAAAGGGCGACGCGGTGCTGCTGTGCCTCAAGGGGAGGTGGCATTTCTGGACCTGCCTGGTGGCGCTGCACAAGCTCGGGGCCATCGCCGTCCCGGCGACGCACATGATGCAGACCAAAAACGTCGTCTACCGCCTCGAGCGGCTCAACTTCCGCATGATCCTCGCCGCGCGCGAGGCGGCCCTGATGGACAACATCAAGCAGGCGGTCGCCGAAACCGGCCAGGACATTTTCACCGTCTGCGTGGACGGCCCGGCCGAGGGCTGGGAGGATTTCAACGCCCTGGCCGCCGCGATGCCCGACCGTTTCGAGCGCCCCGCCCCGGGCAGCCCGGAGGCGACCAGCCTGCGCGAGTTCATCCTGCTCTACTTCACGTCCGGCACCGCCGGCTTCGCGAAGATGATCCAGTTCGATCACGCCTACCCGCTCGCGCACATCGTCACCGCCAGGTTCTGGCAGGAATGCCTCGACGGCGGCCTCCACTACACCGTCGCCGACACCGGCTGGGCGAAATGCGCCTGGGGCAAGATCTACGGCCAGTGGCTGTGCGGCGCGGCCGTGTTCGCCTACGACTACGACGCCTTCAACGCGGCGGAGATGTGCAAGCGGATCGCGCACTACAAGGTCGACACCTTTTGCGCGCCGCCGACCGTCTACCGCATGATGATCCGGGAGGACCTGACCGGCATCGACTTCTCGAACCTGCGCCGCACGGTGATCGCCGGCGAACCGCTCAATCCGGAGGTCTACCGCCGCTGGCTCGAGAAGACCGGACACCGGCTGTTCGAGGCCTACGGCCAGACCGAAAGCGTGGTCTCCGTCGCCACCACCCGCTGGATGGCCCCGAAGCCCGGCTCCATGGGCAGGCCGCTGCCGATCTACGAGGTCTCCCTCATGGCGAACGACGGATCGGGACGCCGCTGCGAGCGCGGCGAGACCGGCGAGATCGTCATCAAGGCCGATCCGCTCGATCCGCCCCCCGGCCTCTTCCGGGGCTATCGCGACGATCCGGACCTCACCGCGAGTTCGTGGCACGACGGCTGGTACCATACCGGCGACCTGGCGTGGATGGACGAGGACGGCTACCTGTGGTTCGTCAGCCGCGCCGACGACATGATCAAGTCCAGCGGCTACCTGATCGGTTCCTTCGAGGTCGAGAGCGCGGTCATGCAGCACCCGGCGGTTCTGGAATGCGCCGTCACCGGCCACCCCGACCCGATTCGCGGACAGGTGGTGAAAGCGACGGTGGTGTTGGCGAAGGCGCACCGCGCGCCGGAAGGCGCGGACGCGGCGGCGGTCGCGGAGCACCATAAAAAGCTCGCCCGGGAGCTGCAGAACCACGTGAAAGCGGTCACCGAGCCGTACAAGTATCCACGGGTCGTGGAGTTCGTCGACGAACTCCCCAAGACGATCAGCGGCAAGATCCGCAGGGTGGAAATCCGCCAGGAGGACGACCTCAGGGTCGCCCGGGAACAGGAATGACGAAATGTTCGAAGCCGCTGGCAAATCCGCCGCTTGCGAGGAAGAGCGCATGGCAATCGAGGAACAACGGAAACAAAAACCAAAGCGCACGGTCAGGATCAGCGCCCTGGAATGCAAGGCCTGCGGCAGGTGTGTCCTGTCCTGCCCGGTGAAGTGTCTCGCCATCGGCGACAAGCTGAACCCGCGCGGCTACCGCAACGTCGTCTACCTGGGCGAAGGCTGCATCGGCTGCGGCAACTGCTACTATTCGTGCCCGGAACCGCTGGCGATCGAGGTGTCGTGAGCGGGAGCGAGAAGCTGGTGTTATATGAGGACGGGTTGCCCAAGCCGGTCGACTTCGGTGACGCAGGCGCGTTTCCAAATCCGGTGCGGGCCGGCGATCGCATCGGCGAAAAACATCAGGAGGCAGCGGTGTCTTTCGGACGCGACGAGAATGCGAGAGCGATCAGGGACGCGCTGTCTTTTGCCGCGTACAAGGCTTCCGATTTCGGTTTTTTCGCCAAAGCGAAAGAAGCGCAGCAACTGTTTCCTACGATCCTCGCCGGCCGGAGCGGCATCGTCGTCCTTGGAACAGGTTTCTGGAGAATGGAACACCCATGGCGACTCAACTCCTGAAAGGCAATCACGCGGTCGTCGCCGGCGCGCTCTATGCCGGCTGCGACTGCTATTTCGGCTATCCCATCACCCCGGCGTCGGAGAT
>JAISXA010000086.1 GCA_031270685.1 Planctomycetota bacterium | reverse complement strand
AAATTCGCCGCCGACACCGAAGTGATCGCGGCGGTAAGGGTGGTCTTGCCGTGGTCGACGTGGCCGATGGTGCCGACGTTGATGTGTGGCTTCTTCCGAACAAAGTTTTCCTTGGCCATGGTGCGCTTCCTTTCCGATAAAGTGAATTCAAACTGAACTTTCGCAAATTGGGCATTCAAACCGCCGAATGCCCAATTTGTAAAAATCACGATCCTTGCGGCACAGGGTTTTTTGATTTTCGCAAGGCGGAGATTGGCGGTTTAATCGCCACTTTGCAAAACAACGGTTCAAACGTCGTATCCCAGAATATCCTTCATCTTGTTCTTCGGCGCCGGCGCGTAGGCGCACGGTTCCAGGGAGTAGTTCGCGCGCCCGGCGCTGAGGCCGCGAACGACGGTGGCGTAGCCGAACATCTGCGCGAGGGGCACGCGGGCCTTGATCAGCCGCGATTGGCCGCGCTGGCCGATTTCCGAAATCTCGGCGGAACGCCCGTTGAGATCGTGGATGACGCCGCCCATGAATTCGTCGGGAACCGTGACTTCGAGCGACATCATCGGCTCGTAAAGAATCGCCCCCGCCTTGTCCATGGCGTCGCGCAGCGCAGCCTCGGCCGCGACGGTGCAGGCGAGTTCGGTGAATTCGCTTTCCCTGGTCCTGACTCCGGTCACGGTTGCTCGGGTATGGATGACGGGATATCCACCCAGCGGTCCGGAGAGGAATCCGCCGCGTACGCTTTCGGCGATCTGCGACAATTGGGCCGGAGTGTACGACTTTTCGTCGATCTCCAGGGCGACGGACGGCTCCAACCGGTCGGCCGCCGGTTCGACGCGCACCGTAACCGCGGCGTAATTGCCCTTGTTGGCGATGAACTGGTCGAAGTGGCCGGAACCGACGGCGCTTTCCGCCACCCCTTCGCGGTAGGAGACGCGCGGCGAACCGGTATTGATGCCGACCTTGTAGTCGCGCGAAACACGAGTGGTGAGCACATCCAAGTGGAGTTCGCCCATGCCGGACAACACCAACTGGCCCGTTTCGCGATCGAGCCGATGGGTGAAGGTCGGATCCTCGCGTTCGAGCCGGGCGATCACCTCCATGAGCTTGTCCCGGTCGTCGTTCGATTTCGGCTCGACCGCCACCGATATGACGGTGGCGGGGAATTTAGGTGGTTCAAGCTCGACCAGGCGCGATTCGTCGCAAATGGTATCGCCGGTCGCCGCGAACTTGAATCCGGAAACGCCCACGATCTCGCCCGGCCCCGCCCGTTCCACGCGTTCGCGATGGTTCGCGTGCATCCGCCACAGCCGCGCCGCGCGCTCCTTTCGATTGCCGCCGGCGACGACCACCCGCATTCCCTCGGCGAGTTCGCCCGAGTAAACGCGGACGAAGGCGAGGGCGCCGTGCGCGTCGTCGGTGATCTTGAAGGCGAGGGAAACCAGTTTTTCCTTGCGCGTCGCGCGGCACTCGATAAGTTTTTCCGGATTTTTCGGGTCGTGGCCGACGATCGGGGGCAGGTCTTTCGGGCTTGGCAGATAGCGCACCACGGCATCGAGCAGCGGCTGCACGCCCTTGTTGCGAAGGCTGGAACCCGCGAACACCGGAACTATGGCGCGCGACAGGGAAAGCGCACGCAGTCCGGCAAGCGTTTCCTCGAGCGAGAGCGTGCCGTTATCGAGGAATTTTTCCGTCAACTCCTCGGACGCGTCGGCGGCTTTTTCGATGATCTCCTGCCGGAGAAGCTCCGCTTCGTCCCTGATGTCGGCGGGAATGGGATGGGAAACCACGTTTTCGCCCTGGTCGCCCTCGAAGGCGACGAATTCGCGCTCGAGCAGGTTGACGACGCCCCGAAAGGCGTCTTCGCAACCGACCGGGATTTGCATAGGCAGGGGATTGGCGCCCAGGAGCTGGCGCATTTCCCCGATCACGTGATCGAAGTCGGCGCCGGCGCGGTCCATCTTGTTGATAAAGGCGATTCGCGGCACATGGTAATGGTCCGCCTGTCGCCAAACTGTTTCCGACTGCGCCTCGACCCCGGCCACGGCGCAGAAAACGCATACCGCGCCGTCCAGAACGCGAAGGCTGCGCTCGACTTCCGCCGTGAAATCGACGTGCCCCGGCGTGTCGATGAGGTTGACCTGGTGGTCGAGCCACGAGAAGGTGGTGCATGCGGAGCTGATGGTGATGCCGCGCTCCTGTTCGTCCTGCATGAAATCCATGGCGGCGGTCCCGTCATGGACTTCGCCCATACGGTGTTCCTTGCCGGAATAATAAAGGATCCGCTCGGACGTGGTGGTTTTACCGGCGTCGATGTGCGCAATAATGCCGATATTCCTGATACGTCCCAGCGGAGCGACTTTGGCGTCGCTCATGGGAATCCCGCTTCCTCAAGTGAAACAGACGTTTTGCAAAATGGCGATCAAACCACTAAGTGGACTTTTGGAGGAAATCGGGCCAACCACCGCCCGATTTCCTCCAAAGATGTTACTGCTTACGAGCCAATGGGTTGATTTTTCGTCAGGTCGGGCGATGCCGCCGACCTTGCAA
>JAISXA010000082.1 GCA_031270685.1 Planctomycetota bacterium | reverse complement strand
TTGCAAGGTCGGCGGTATCGCCCGACCTGACGAAAAATCAACCCATTGGTCCGTAAGCAGTAACATCTTTGGAGGAAATCGGGCGGTGGTTGGCCCGATTTCCTCCAAAAGTCCACTGTTCGTCGCGTCCGAGTTTTGCCGCCGGCTCCCTTCGCACCCCGCATCTTTGCGACGCACCCGCCTCGTAAGACGTACGCCGTGTACGGCCTACCAAATCGACGGAAGGCGATACGCCTTCCGTCGGTCGCTAAATCCTTTATTGCATAAATTCTAGGAAATGTCGCGGTAAAAGTAAAGCCCGAAGTTTTCAAATTGGGCATTCAAACCGCCGAACGCCCGATTTGTAAAAATCACGATCCTCGCGGCACAAGCGTTGGCGTAACGGAATTAACCAACCGGCCCGACCATCAATGAACGTTCGGCGCGCCTTTTCGCCGCCGCCGAAGCCAATGCCATCGGCTATGGGAGAACCGTCCAGCCAAGGAATGAAAGCCGGCTTCGAATCGCGTCGCGATGGTCCCCCTGGATTTCGATATGGTCGATCCCGGCGGAGCCGCCGGAGCCGCGGGCGTTCTTGAGGTCCTTGGCGAGTTTCTTGATGTCGCCGGGCGGAAGGGCGATGCCCGACACGACGGTGACGATCTTGCCCTTGGCGCGCTTATCGATCGCGATTTTCACCCGCTGTCGCGACGGCGGCGGCGGGGCGGCGGGTTGCCCATCCGCCCGCCCGACCGCCGGTTCGAACGACCAGCCCTCGCCGCGGGTGAGTTTGCGTTTCGACATGACATCCTCTTATCGGGAATAACGCCGCCTCGCCGGGTCACCCCACCATCACCAGGTTGTCGCGGTGCACCGCCGTCTCGTCGCAGTGGCGGTCAAGCAGGACGGAAAGTTCGTTCGACCGCTTTCCCGCGATCTTGCGCATGTCGGACGCGGTGAAGTTCGACAGGCCGCGCGCTATTTCCCCGCCTTCAAGGTCGAAGATCGCGATGGTGTCGCCTTCCTGGAAATCACCTCTGACTTCCCTGATGCCGATGGGAAGCAGGCTCTTCTTCATGGTCGTCAGCGCGGCCTTCGCGCCGTCGTCCACAACGACCACGCCATCGGGACCGCGTCCGTAGGCGACCCATTGCCGGTACGAGGACTCCCGTTTTCCCGGCGGCATGAAAACGGTGCCGACTTCCACGCCGCGAACCGCCCGGACCAATACGTCTTCCATCTTGCCGTGCACCAGCAACAGGGGGATGTTGGCGGCGCCGGCGGCGCGCGCCGCATTCAACTTCGAGGTCATGCCGCCCGAACCGACTCCGGAGGCGGACGGCCCGGCCATGCGCATGATGTCGCCGGTGACTTCCCGGACCTCCGGGATGAGCGCGGCGTCGGGATCGGAGGGGTGGCGGTCGAATAGCCCAAGGACATCGGTCATCATGATGATCGCGTCGGCGTCGACGAGTTGCGCCGTCGAAACCGCCAGGGAGTCGTTGTCGCCCATTTTCAGGCGGAGTTCCTCGACCGCGACGGCGTCGTTTTCGTTTATGACGGGCAGGACTTCCGCCTTGAGCAATGCCAGCAAGGCGTTGCGGGCGTGCAGGAAGCGGCGGCGGTCACGGAGGTTGTCGCGAGTCAGCAGAATTTGCGCGACATTGATATGGTAATAGTTGAAGAGTTGCCGGTATATCTGCATGAGAGCCACCTGCCCGACGGCCGCCGCCGCCTGGATGCCCGGCAGATCGCACGGCCGCCGGGGCAAGCCGAGTTCGGACGTTCCGGCGGCGACCGCCCCGGAACTTACAAGTATGACGGTGCGGTTGTGGTCGCGAAGACTGGCGATTTGCCCGGCCAGCTTGGCGACGAACACGGTGTCAAGGCCGCCGGACAAGGACGCCAACAAGCTGGAGCCGACCTTGACGACCAGGGTTTTGGCCGATTGCAAAGCTTTTCGGGGCATGGTTTTCATTCGCCTCTTGCGTCACTGTCGGGAAATGCGTATTATTTAACATAAATGTCCGAAGGCACGGTACTGATAGTCGAAGATTCCGTCATCATTCGCCGCCTGATCAGGGATCAAGTGAGGAAGCTTGGTTACGAGCCGCGCGAAGCGGAAAACGGCGCCGAGGCGCTCAAGGACATGCGGGTGAAACATCCCGACTGCGTCATCCTCGATCTCATGATGCCGGTCATGAGCGGTCCGGAGTTGCTGGAAATCATGCAAAACGATCCGGTCATGCGGGAAGTTCCGGTCATCGTGGTGACCGCCCTCTCCGACATGGACAAGATCGTCTACTGCATCGAACACGGCGCCGCCGACTATATGCCCAAACCGTTCCGGGCGCAAGTGCTTCGCGCCAGGCTTTCCGCCTGCATCGACCGCAAGAAATCGCACGACCGGGAAATCGCGCTCCAGCGCCAGCTGGAACAGCAGAACGCGCACCTGGAGGAGCGGGTCAAGGAGCAAGTCAAGCAGATAACCGCCGCCCAACTGGGTACCATCTTCGCCATGTGCAAACTGGCGGAATCCCGCGATTTCGACACCGGCGAACATTTGGAGCGGGTCCGCGAGTTCTGCTCGGTGCTCGCCACCGCGATGCGGAAGCGTCCCAACCCCGAGGAAGAGCCGCTCACCGGCGAATTCCTGGAAAACATTCGCATCGCCGCGCCGCTGCACGACATCGGCAAGGTGGCGGTCTCCGATCTCATACTCCAGAAACCCGGAAAGCTGACGGTGGAAGAGTTCGAGATGATGAAAAAACATACCACCATCGGCTACAATCTTCTCGCCGACGTGGATCACCTTCATCCCGACAACAACTTCATCCGGATGGGCATGGAGATAGCGCTCGCGCATCACGAGAAATGGGACGGCACCGGCTATCCCAACGGCCTCGCGGGATACGGCATTCCCGTCTCCGCGCGGATCATGGCTCTCGCCGACGTCTACGACGCGCTCTCGCACCAACGCTGCTACAAGCCCGCCCTCAGTCACGAGGAAAGCATGACCATCATCGGAGAAGGCAGGGCAAAGCACTTCGATCCCTATCTCACCGACCTGTTCTTCGACCTGCAGGACAAGTTGCTCGACATCGCGGTCCAATTCGACGGCAAGCCGGAGGTCATGCCGCGGATCGTCAAGCCGGCGGCCGTGTAGCGTCCGCCCCTACTGCTCCGCAAAGTCAAAATCTTCGATTTGGACTTTGCGGGGAGCGTCCCCGGTTCATCCAGCTTCCGCCTCCGGGGAAGTGAATTCCCCTTCGGCACCGGAGGTCGATTTCGGAACGGATGGACTTCGGCACTCGCAAGGTTAGCCTTTTCAGAGCACTACGCATCCTTCACTATCTGTTCGACCATCATCCGGTATCGATCCGCAAGGCGGTCCGCCGCCGCCTGGGTTTTCGCTTCCGAGTAAATCCTGACGATAGGCTCGGTATTGGACGACCGCACATGCACCCAGCCGTCGGCGAAGTCCAGCTTCACCCCGTCGCGGGTGTCAACCTGATCCGCCTTTTCCTCGGCGATGCGTTTGAGAACGGGAGCGACCCGCCGCCGGGTGCATTCCACCTGCTGCTTGCTCATGTGATAGACCGGCATCTCCGCGGCCAGCTGGCCGACGGTTTTTCCCGTTTCCAGCATGTATTGCAGTATCAGCGCCATGCCGGTGAGCGCATCCCTGCCGTAATGGACGCGCGGGTCGATGACGCCGCCGTTCCCTTCGCCGCCGGCCACCGCTTTGTGCCGGATCATGGCTTCCGCGACGTTGACCTCTCCGACCGGGGTGCGGACGACCACGCTTCCGAACTCGCCCGCGACGTCGTCTATCATCCTGGTGGTGGAAAGGTTGGTCGCCACCGGTCCGGGGTTGTGCGTAAGAATGTAGCGCACCGCGAAGGCGAGGCTGTAGTCTTCGCCGACATATTCCCCCTTCTCCGACACCACGGCGATGCGGTCGGCGTCGGCGTCCTGCGCGAATCCGATGTCCGCCCCGCCCGCCTTCACCACTTCGAGCAGCTTGACCACGTTTTTCCGGGTCGGTTCCGGATTGCGCGGGAACAGGCCGTTCAGGTCGCAGTAGATGCTGGACGTCTCGCAACCGACCCGGTCGAGGAATTCGAGCGCGATGGGGGAGCCGGCTCCGTTGCAACAGTCGACCGCGACGCGGAACTTGCGCTTTTTCAACGCCGACACGTCGACCAGGCGCATTACCCGCGAAATATGGTTTTCGTTCGCGCCGTCGTCGAATTCGACCGCGTGCAGCTTGTCGTAGCCGACCTTTCGCGAATCGCCGCCGTAATAGATATCGAGCAGCTCCCGGCCCTGGTCTTGGGTGAGGCAGACCCCGTCATCCCTGAAAAACTTGAGCGCGTTCCATTCGATCGGGTTGTGGCTGGCGGAAATGACGATGCCGCCGTCCGCGCCAAGCTCCCGGATCATCATGGCCGCCGAGGGTGTGCCGACCACGCCCAGGTCGACGATCCGGCAACCCGCCGACAATAGGCCAGAAAAGACGGCGTGCTTGACCATGTCCCCCGAGGCCCTGGTATCGCGGCCCACCACCACTTTTCCGCTCTCCACCCAAGTGCCGAACGCCTGCCCGAGGTTGACCAGAAGTTCGGGGGTCAGGTTGTCGCCCACCACGCCGCGCACGCCGCTAACCCCGATCATCAACTTGCCCATGCCGCTTCCGTCTCCTTCCGCCCGGCGCGCTTCGTTATGCGTGGACTTTTGGAGGAAATCGGGCCAACCGCCGCCCGATTTCCTCCAAAGATGTTACTGTTTACGGATCAACGGGTTGATTTTTCGTCCTGTCGGGCGATACCGCCGACCTTGCAATAATTCCCGACGCAAAATGTAAACCCAAGAAACTTTGGAGAGAATCAAACGGCGGTTTGTTTGATTTTCTCCAAAAGTCC
>JAISXA010000031.1 GCA_031270685.1 Planctomycetota bacterium | reverse complement strand
ATGGCGATTGGCGGTATAATCGCCATGGGGCAAAACATCAGCATCATACGGATTCTTGCGCCCAAGTGGAGGCAAAATCATGAGCGCCGCCGCGAAGACCGAATTGTTCGGCGACCGGCTCGACCGCGCCGTCCGGGACAAAAGAAGCGTGGCGGTGGTGGGAATCGATCCCACGCCGGCGCTGCTTCCGCCGGAAATGGCGGCGCTCGCCGCCGCCGGCGAGGACGGCCTGGTCCAGGCCCTGACCGATTACTGCGGCGGGATCATTGAGGCGGTCTGCGACCTGGTCCCGGCGGTAAAGCCCAATATCGCCTTTTTCGAGGCCAACGGCCTCGCCGGCCTCGCGATCTACAAATTCGTCTGCCTTGCCGCCGCCGGCTCCGGCGTTCTGGTGATCGGCGACGTCAAGCGCGGCGACATCGGCAGCACGGCCGAAGCCTATTCGCGCGGGCTTCTGGACTGCCCCCGCGTCGACATCCCGGATTTGACCGCTGAAGAGCAGGAAGCGGGGAACCTGGCGGCAAGGATCGGCTCCCTTCTCGGTCCCCACGACGCGCTGACCCTCAATCCGTATCTGGGGTCGGATTCGGTCCTGCCGTTTGTCAGGCGCGGCGCGGCGCGCGGGCAGGGCTTCTTCGTCCTGGTGAAGACCAGCAATCCATCCAGCGCGGAAATGCAGGATCTGGTTCTTGCCGGCGGCGGAACCGTCGCCGAGCGCTGCGCCGGCCTGGCGGCCGCGTGGGGCGAAGGATATGTCGGGAATTCCGGGCTTTCCGCCGTCGGCGCGGTGGTGGGCGCAACCCATCCCTCCGAACTCGCCCGTTACCGCGCGCTGATGCCCGAAGCGCCTTTCCTCGTGCCGGGGTACGGCGCGCAGGGGGGGACCGCCGCCGATGTGGTTCCGGCCTTCCGCGCCGACGGCTCCGGCGCGATCGTCAGCGCGAGCAGAAGCGTTCTCGGCGCGTGGAAAAAGGAGGGCGGCGCGGCGGATTGGCGCGGCGCGGCCCGCCGGGCGGCGGAAAGGATGAACGCCGACCTCCGGGCGGCGCTCGAGAACGCCGGGAAGTGGAGTTTTTGACGAGCGGGGAAATAGCTTGTGCTCTCCCGCCACGCGTGCTATAGTGATGCGGCGTGGTTGAAAGCATGTAATTGGCGGCCTGAAAAGGCTGACGTTGCGGGTTTCGAAGCCCGTGGGCTCCGGAATCGATCTCCGTTGCCGAAGGGAAATCCGTTTCCCCGGAGGCGGAAGCCGAGCGCTCCGGGAGCGCCGGAGTCTTTTGCCGCGGAAAGTCATTTATGTCGCCACTGCCGCTCGCCGCCACCATCGACCTGAAGGGGCGGCTGCCCCCGATGCAACAAAGTGGTTTCACGCCTATCGTTATCGTGTCCCTTCTGCTGTTGGTCGTCGCAATCCTCATTCTCATTGCGCTTTCCGCGAGGGCGCGCGCCGAGGCGCGCAAAAAAAAGCGCGAAGAGGATCTGCGCATGGCGCGGAAAATCATCGCCCGCAGAGGCGGCGCCGACGAGGATCTGCTGCGGATGGACCGGCTGTTCGAGTTGAATCCCCGGATCGATCCCTCGGCCGCGACCCTGGTGGCGGATTCGTTCCGCGAACACGCCCGCCCCGCGCTGGAACGCCTTTTTGGCAACGAGTATGCGGAGAAGATGGAAAAACTGCTCTTCCCGCCGCCCAAGGACACCAATTCCATAGCCAAGGAAAGAAACCTCAGGAAACTGGTGGAGGAAACGAAAACCGTCGCCTCCACCCAGGCGACGTCCGCCATGATCGACCTCATGGACGCCACGCTCAAGCCGGGCATGGTCGTGCACATCCTCTTTTCCGAAATGGCGGGAGGATTCGATTGCCTGGTCATGAGTTACGGCATGGATTCCTTCAACATCACCCTGCCGTCGAACAACGCCGGCCTCCTCAATTCGATCCGGCCGGGAGCCGCGGTCGAGGGCAGTTTCGAAAGCGGGCCCTCGCTGATGGCGTTCACGTCCGCGGTCGAGACGGTGGTGGCGGGGAGCATGCCTTTCTGCCGGCTGTCGATCTGGAAGAACGCCTGGGAAGTCAGGAAGCGCGAGTCGGTCCGTTTGGGCGTGTCCCTGGACGTGGATTTCCAGCATATTTCAACCGCGTCCTCGGGCGCGATCAAGATGTCGCAGCTTGACCGGGAAATCAGTTCGATTCGCCCCGGCCGCCTCCGCGACCTGTCCCTCGGCGGCTGCTGCCTGGACACTCCGCTCGAAGGCAGCTACGAGGTCGGCGACTTTGTCCGCTTCACCGCGGCGCTCATCCCCGGGCATCCCCGGGCGACGCTCCTGGGCGCGATCGTCGAGGTGATCGACATCCCCGATCCCGGGAAGAACGAGGGCATGGTGAAGCGCCTGCACATGCAGTTCCTCGCGCTTGACGACGTATCGCAACGCCTTCTGGCACGGGCCATGCGCCAGCTCCAGGACATCAAATCCCGCGTCGAATGGCAGCAGGCGCAGCAGATGGCCGAACAGTTGCGGCAGTACAACCTCCCGGACGCCGGTTCCGCCGGCGCCGAGAAACCGGCGGCTCCCCAAGCCGAGTATTCGCGGACCAATGCCAACCCGGCGCGGCAAGCTCCGCGCCGCCCGGATTCCAACGTCCAACAGTTGCGCCGGCTGAACTCCACCGTCCAACGACAGCGCCGCCCGGATACCACCGTCCGACCGCCGCGCGGCCCGGACGCGCCCGGATCGCGTTGAAACGCTGTTTCAAAACAATCTCCGCGCGTTTTCGGCGGTGATCCCGGCAATCTCCTCCGGCGCGGCGCCGCGCAATTCGGCGAGCGCCTCGGCCACGCGGATGACGCCCCGCGGATCGTTGCGGTCGCTGTTTTTCGGGCGGGGAACGAGGTAGGGGGAATCGGTCTCCAGAAGCAACAGGCGATCGGGAATCAGACTGAGGTGTTCGCGAAGCGTTTTCCGGTCCGCGAAAGTCGCCAGGCCGCCGATGCCGAGATGAAGATTATGCCCGATCGCGAAATCAAGCGCGCCGGCGATGTCCCGCTTCGACGCGGTGAAGCAATGCCAGACCGCCTTGAGGCCGTCCCGCAGGCGCGGCGCCAGCATTTCCAGCACGTCGCGCACGCTGTCGCGCGCGTGGACGACGAGCGTCTTCTCCAGCTCCATGGCGAGCTCGATGTGCCGGAGGAACCATTTTTTTTGCACCTCGCGCGGGGTATCCCGCCAGTAATAGTCGAGCCCGGTTTCGCCGATGCCGACCACCTCGCCGGAGCGGGCGAGGGCGGCGAGCTCCAGCCACGACGCTTCGTCGAGCGTCGCCGCGCCGGTTGGATGGACGCCGGCGGAGGCGCGGATTTGCGGATGGCGGCGGGCGAGCGCGACGCCGGCGCGGGCGGACTCCAGCGTTCCGGCAGCTTCGATCATGTCGACGCCGGCGGCGACGCATTCGCGGATCACCGCCTCGCGATCCGCGGCGAAGCGCGGCGATGCGAGGTGGCAGTGGGTATCGACGTAGCGGGCGGTCATTTCATGTCCATCCCCGGCAACGCGCCGCGGTCCACCTTGATGTAGGAGGGCAGGACGGCGTTTCGGGCGGTGGCGCCCGAGCAGGAGAGGGCGGGAGGGAATTCGGGCATGAGGACCCGGATGGCGATGTTCTTCCTGACCACGTGGAAGTATTTGTCCACCTCCGCTTCCCACACCTCGTCGGCCAGCCTTTTTTCGATGTCTTTCCGCACTTCCTGAAACGGGATCTTCCGCTCCGGCCCGATGGCGTGAAGAACCGCGAGGTGGAAGCCGAAGGGGCTTTCCAGTATCGGGGCGAGCGCGCCCGGCGCTTCCTCGCGCAGCGCGATGCGGATGTCGCCGAGCCACGCCTCGCGTTCCGGGTCCTCCGCCTCGTACTCGGTTTCGAGCCCGTTGCGTTCGCGGCCGGGAGGGTCGTCGGAAAAGCGCGACGCGGCCTCGGCGAAATCCACCTCGCCGTCAACGAGCATTCCCCAGACTTCGGCCGCCGCCTCCCGGGCCGCGTCCTCGCCTCCGCGCCGGGCGTTGGAAAAGAATATGTGCGAGAAGCGCACCAGGCCCGGCTTGGAGAATTCATCCGGATGCCGGGCGTAATAGTCCTGTATCCGCTTGGGTCCCGGCTCGGGCGCCCGCGGTCTGATAAGCATGTTGAGGTAGGTATTGGTGAAGGCTTTTTTGCGCAGGCGGGTCTGCCAGTCCTGGTAGGTGACGCCGCGTCCCTCGAGAACTTTTTGCAGCTTGAGCATGCCGCCGGACCGCTTGACCACCTCGGAGGTCAACTGGCGGAAATCCCGCTCCATGAAAAGATCCCAGTCCTTGCGGATCTTTTCCGCGATCTGTCCGCGCGTTCGCTGGTAGGAATCGGGCGCTTGCATCCGGTGGATGCGGTCGGCGAGGGAGTTGACGATGGAGTTGTGCTCCCGCTCCGCCTCCTGGAAAAAAAGTTCGTCCTTCACCAGCGCGATCAGCGCCCGGCGCCATTCCTCCTGCAGGCGCTGGTCGCCCTCGGCGGGGTCGAGCTTTCCCGTGCGGACCTTGAGGGCCGTTTCATACCAGACCGGGGTCCACAGCTCCATGACCTGGTCGACGCGGACCCGGCCCGCGCCGACCTCCGCCGCGTACCCCATCACCACCTCCCCGGGCAATCCGCCGTCCCCGGCCGCCGCGACGGCGAAGCCGGCGGAAAGCGACCAGGCCGCAAAGCAGAGGAGGGCCTGAACGAACCGGCCGTACCCGGCGCAATGCGGCCGCTTGACGGCGAATCTCCAACTGCGCGGGCGACGAACCCGGTTGCGCATTTTTTTACCTTCTTGCGTGGAAAAGAGTATTCCGGTACATATAAACTCCGGGTTCAGGAGGTGCATTATAATGCATTAACCGAATTTTTGCAAATTGGGCCTTCAAACCGCCGAAGGCCCAATTTGTAAAACCACGACCCTTGCGGCACAGGCGTTTTTGCTTTTTACCAAACGGCGATCGGCGGTTTTACCGTCGTTGGGCGAAACTTCGGGCATCAAAAGTCGAATACGAATTTTAAACGGGTCGCCGGTTACGCCCGGACCCCAGTCGGGAGAAAGACGCATGTCCGATGAAGTTCCCGTCAAGAAGCCCCGCGTTTTCAAAATAGTTTCATTGATACTGTCGCTTCTGCTCCTGCTGGCCGCCGCGGGAATTTATTTTCTTCCGCAGCTCCTTCCCGTCGACGTCATCCGCTCCTTCGCCAAGGACAAAATCAGGGAAATGGCCGGCCTGGACGTTGATTTCGCCGCTCTGCGCTTCGGCTGGACGGACGGCGTCACCCTCGAAGGGATGACGGTGGACGTCCCCGCGCGGAACGGCGGCGAAAAGACCCGGCTGGCCGCTTTCGACAGCGTCAAGTTGTCTTGGGAATGGCGCCCGCTGCTCTCCGGCGCGGCCGTTGTCGACAAGTTGCGGGTGGACGGTTTCTCCGCGCGGCTCGTCCGCGACGCCGACGGCGCTCTCGTGCTCCCCGAACTTCCGCCGGCGGCGGAGCGGCTTGCCGCTTTCGTCCGGCGGGCTTCCGCGGCGCCGCCGCTCGCCGCTTCCGTCCGGACCGGGAACGGTGCGCCGGTTCCGGCTCCTTCGATCGCCGTTGAAGTGCGCCGCGTCGAATTGCGCCGGGGCAACCTGGTTTTCGAGGACCGGGCGACCGGCCTGGAAGCCGAGGCCGGCCTTGATGCGCTTGACGTCGACGGCGCCGCGCTCGACGACGAGTTTGTTTTTTCGGGAACCGCCACCCCCTATCCGTCGAGCGGGTCGATCGCTCCGATCCCCTTCTCCGGCAAGGCCCGGCTGATAAGGAATCTCGCCTTCGATCCCCAGGGGAGCGCGGAAATCGCCGTTGACCTGGACGGCCTTCCCCTGGGGGATCTCGCGAAAAAGTTCGAACTCGGGGAGGTGATTCAATCCGGATCGGCCACGGGCAAGGCGACCGTGAATTATGACGCCGGCGCCGTTCGCGCCAGGGTGGACGGATTTCGGGTCGACGGCGCCGTCGTCGGGCTGGGCGGCCGGACGACGCCGGTTCCGGACACCCGCGTTTCGGCGACCGCCGATCTTGCCCCCGGCGAGTCAAAGCTGCTGATCTCCGATCTTTCCGTGGAAAATACGCTGGTCGAGCTTTCCGGCCGGGGCTGGGTCGACGGTCTTGCCGCCCGGTCCGAGTCGGGTTTTCCCTGGGGCGAGTTCGATTTCAGCGGCCGCGCGGACGTCGGCGGCGCGGCGAAGTATCTCGAGGACGGGTTCGGTATGGCCGGACTCCCGATCCTTGCGGGAAGCGCCGCTTTCGTCGGCCGGGCGGCGCTGCCGCGTCCGGAGGGCGCCGATCCCCAAATGCGGCCGACATTGTCCGTTTCCTTCAAGGACGGCCGGCTGGTCGCCACCAACCTCGTGGAAGGCGTGTCCGGCGAGGTGGAACTCGCCGGCGCGACGGTCGAGGCCGGCGTCACCCTCGGCGACCGGCCGGAGATCGGCGCGACGGCGAATCTCAACGCCATCCCGGTCCGTGCGCTGCTGGACGGGCTTTCCACCCGGCCGGTGGTCATGAACCTTACCGGCGTCGGCGCGTTCCACGGCGACGGCCGGTCGGCGCGGGCGGAAATCAGGCTCAACAGCGGCGGCTTCGACGTGCCGGAGACGCCTTGGGCGGCGCCGCTCAGGATCGAGACCACCGAGACGCGGATGGTCTTCGATCTGGCGCAGGATCGACTGGATATCGACGCCGCCAACCTGACGATCAACGGGTCGATCCGGGCCGGCATCCGGGCCGGCGTCGTCACCGGCATCATGGCCGGCGACCCGAACGGCCGTTTTGACGCCGAGTTCTCGGCACTTCTGGAGACGGTCGGCGACTCGTTCAAACCGCTTCTTCCGCCCGAGGTGACGGGGCTTGGCGGTTCGGTCCGGGCGGCGCTGCGCGCCGTCGTTTCCGGCGGCGTCGCGGAGCTGGGCGCGAACGTCGAACTCGACCGGACGAAGGCGGAGCTGGCGTTTCCCGACAGCCGCGTCAGCGCCGAGGCGGAATTGACGACGCTGGGAGTTTCCGCCCGCGCCGGGCTTGCCGATCCGGGGGCGATCCGCCTCGAGGCGCTCAGGGTCGACAACGGCGGCGCCGTCATCCAATACGTCGACCGCTCCGGTCTTTCCTTCGCCGGCAGGGTCGGCGCCGCCACCCTCCAGGCGAACGCGGCCCTGGATCTCGCCAATTCCCGCGCCGCTTTCGGCGAACTGCGCGCCGGCTCCAGCGGCATCTCGGCGGTCATCGCCAACGCCGGAGTCCAAGCGGCGACCGTCACTTCCGGCGTCGTCGCCATGCAGGCGAACCTGACGCCGGAAAACGCCCTGGTCGTTCCGCTCGCCGCTTCCGGCGAGTTCATCGCGCCGGAGATCGATTTCGGCGTGGACAACCTTGTTTTCCGCCGGGGGGACGGCGATGAGCAGGATGCGGCGAGCCAGTTCGGCCGCTTCGCGGTCAAGATCGGGGCGGACGGCCGAATCGGGGCGGCGGGCGCGCCCCCCGGGCAAGCCTCCGAGGTCAACCTGCGCCGGATCGAAGTGCTCGCGGGTCCGGTGGCCGCCCAGGCGAGGGGCCAATTCCTCCCGGACAACGGGGTCTTCCGCATGGAATACGCGGCGCGGTTCGTTCCGCGGCGGATTCGATCCCTCCTGGCGTATCTCAATATTCCTCCGGATCTGCTCGAAAACGCCGAAGTCGCCGGGCGCGCTGCCTGGGACGGAAGCCGGCTGACCGCCATGGGAACGGCGAAGGGCGGCTTGAACTTCAACGGCGACAGCGTCGACCCGTTCGTGGTGGAGCACGATTTCGCGCTGTCCAGTCCCGCCGGCGGCGATTCGATCAACGTGGAGGTGAACAGCCTCAACGCCGGCGTCGCCGGCGCTTCCGGCGAGCCTATCGTTTCCCTTGCCGCGCACCCCTCGACGCTGACGGTGTCGCGGAACGGCGTGCAGGGGTTCCTGGACCTCCGGGTGAACGGTTCCGCCGGGCCCACGCTGCAGCTCGCTACCGGCCTCGCCGGCGTGGCGCCGCAATTGCGCGAATATGTTCCGCTGCTTCGGGAAACGCGGGCGGAAGGCGTGTACAGCGCCTGGGCGCAGCTTAAGGAACGCGACGGCAGGCACGTCGTTCTCAACGTCGGCGGCCTGTGGCAGGGGGCGGCGGCGGCTGTGCGCGGCACGCAGGTTTTGTCGGAGCCGGGAAAACTGGGCGCGGCCATCGAAGGATCCTACGCGCTCGATACCGGCCGGCTGGAAGTGGCGAAGCTGGCGCTCAGTTCCGACGCCGCACTCTTCCGCGCCGAAGGATCGGCCGGCGTCACGCTGCCCGGCGGCGGCGGCGTCTCCGCCATGACCGGCGTGACCGCCGATCTGCGCTTCGCCCTGGGCGACCTCTCGCGCAGCGTTCTGGCCTTCCCCGGCCTGATTCCCCGCGAATTGCAGCTTGCCGGCGCGGTGAACGGCCGCTTCCAGGCCGCCGGCGACGCGTCCGCCATCCGTCTCGAACAGGGCATAGTGCAATTCTCCAACTTCCGCGCCCGCCCCGGCGGCCTCGATTTCCAGATCCCGAGCGGGGCCGCGAATTACGACGCCACGCTCGCGCTTCGTTTCGACCGGCCGTCGCCGGCCGACGCTTCGCCGTTCGCCATCCTGCGCCTTGTCGACGTGAGCGGCGGACGGGCCAGCCTCCAGGGAGCCCTGTTGCAGGGCAGGCAAATCATCGATTTCTCGACCGCCTTCCAGTTGCAGGCCGGGGCGCTCGACCTGGCCAACCTGCAGCTCGTCGTCTCCGGCGAGCCTCAGGGCATGGTCCAGCTCGCCGGGCGGGTTGATTTCAACCGTTTCGATCCGGCGGTCGACGTCGCCATCGGCGTCCGGCAGATGCCGCTGGCGCAACTCGCCGCCGAGTTGTCCGACTTCCTCACCATTGAAAGCGGAACGATCAACCTCCCGGCGAGCGCCGCCGCGACGACGCGCATTTCCTTCGCCGGTTTGACCGAGGACGACATTCTTAAAACCATCCGCTTTGAAAACTTCAACTTCGCCACCGGACCGGTCAGGCTTCACACCGGCCACAAAGTGAACGTCGAACTGGACAAGGCCAGGCAGCTTCTCCGCCAGGAGGCCAAGGGCGATAGCGGGGACCGGCTCGTCACCCTGGAGTCGGTGACCGGGTCCGTTGCGGCGAACGGGGACGGCGTGCTTGAGATCCCGACTGCCAATCCCATTCGGGTCAGCGGCGACAATACCGGCGATTTCGCCATCCGGGGAAGGATTTACGCCAATCACTCCCTCGACCTGGAAGCGCTGGTCGCCGGCAAACTCGAGCGCATAATAGGATTCAGCCTGCCCAACCTTCTGAGCCTGGTCAATATGAGCTCGGACGATCAAAGCCGGTTCATGGCGTCCTTGAACCGCAATGCGGCCGCCGGCCATTACAAGGTCAGGGTCCGGGGCCCGTTCGACAATCCGCAAATCGGCGGCATCCCCGAGCTGGCGGGACAGCTCATCGCCGACATCACCCTGGCGGCGCCGGGAGCGGTTATCGGCGGCGTGCTCGATTTGGGCAGGAACGCGCCCGAGGCGATCCGCAACGCGCCGGAGACGTTGCTCAAGGCGCCGGGAAACATCGGCAGGAGCTTGGGCAACATCCTGGGCGTCAACCCGGGCGCCGGCGGCTCTTCCACGGAGGAGGACGGAGGCCGCCGCTCCATTCTCCCTTTCTCCCGCAGTCGCGCTGAGACGTCTTCGCCGCGGCAGCCACCGGGCGCGGAGCAGCCGCAAACGCCGGCCCCGTCCGCGCAATCGATTCCGTCGGATTCGGCGCCGGTGCTCGCCGTTCCGCCGGCCGGGGAAGCGGCGAGCCCGACGCCGAATCCGGATCAACCCGATATGTCCGGCGATGCGGGGCGCTCCGCGCCGCCCGAATCCGGCGGAATCGCCCTCCCCATTCCCGATGGGGGTCCGGGCCCCGGGCTCGACGAGCCGGTGGAGGCGATCGAAGGCCCGCCGCCGCTCTAGTGCATAGTCAATGTTGTAAATTATGTATTATGATCCATATCCTCTGCGGGAGAAGTCGACTCGTACCTGAAATTACAAGATTGACTGTGTACTAGACGCCGCCCCTGTCTTTCGAGGATTCCGGCGGCGTTGAGGAACACTTCCTGGAACCTGCCCAAGCCCATCCCATCCGCTTGGTTGGCGGGTGGATTTGGCCTCGGGTCGGAGCAAGCCTCAAGTTCTCCCCGGATCAGATTGGCGAAATTAAAGGCGATGCAGGCCAGTTTGTTTGATTCTCTCCAAAAGTCCACCCTCAGCCTCCGAACATTCCCGCCGCCATGGCTCCGAAGGCGATCGCGTATACGATCGGGGCGGCCACAAGCGATCCGATCAGGCCCAGAA
>JAISXA010000185.1 GCA_031270685.1 Planctomycetota bacterium | reverse complement strand
CCTGACGATAGGGATCAGGTGGGAAATCTGCGCGGCGCGAACCAGATTCTGGATCGTCTCAACGCTATTCGGGCCATGCTCCAAATCAAGTATCACGAAATCAAACCCGGCATGACCTATCGCTTCCACCATGCCGGGATCATTTGTTTTCGCAAAAGGGCCGTACACAGCCTCTGTCCTTATGCGCTCCTTAAAGCTTTTTATTTCACTGCTCATCATAATGGCATCTCCTGGAATAGGTTACCGTACACGACGAGGACCGGCGCCTTTGATTGCTCCCGTGCTTGAAGAAAAAGCGCCATTCTGATTCGTCGTTGTCAAGGCGATACGCGGTTGACTGGATAACGCTTTTGGGGCCGGGACAGGTCAAATCAGCACGAACGGATCAGATCGAGAGCGTATAGTGGCCAAAACCTAAGAATGGGACAACACTGCATCGCCATAGTTATTGAGGTTCAGTGGTCCGTCGTATATGCGATGCACTATCGCATATACGACGGACCATATTATATTATTATTTTTTGTCATGTCAATGGGAATTTTGGAAAAAATATCCATCGACAGTGCTTTTGCAGGCGCCCCGAGAAGTTTCCCCTTAGAGTAACTCGCTATTTTTAAGGATATTACAATTATTTAGCGTTGCGGTGGCCGTCATCTAAAAACCGCATAAAACCGGATATTTTTGCTGTGTTTTCACAAAAATGCGGTATAATCCCTTCCCGAATTTCATTTATTTCTTTACGGTGGACTTTTGGAGGAAATCGGGCCAACCATCGCCCGATTTCCTCCAAAGATGTTGCTGCTTACGGGCCAATGGGTTGATCTTCAGAAATATGGCTAAAGAGAACCGGACCATCAAGCGCGCATTGGATGTTCTGCGGCTGCTTAAAGACAGGCAGACGCCTTTGACCATTACGCAAATTGGCGCTTATCTTAAAATTCCCCGAACCAGCGCTTTCGACATTATAAATACTTTGTATCAGGAGGGGTTTATTGAACCGGGGAATGAAACAGAGAAAGCATATGTCTTGGGATTGAAATCATTCGAAATCGGCGCCGCCTATCTGCAAAACAACGATCTTTCGCCAACCACCAGGCCTTATCTGGAAAAGCTGATGCTCCTATCCCATGCCACGGCCTTTTTGGCCATTGAAAGCGGCTTGCAACTGGTTTATTTGGATAAGGTGGAGTTCCCGTCCGCAGTACGTACAAGCGCTCAGCTTGGATCGCGGAACGATATGTATTGTTCTGGATTGGGGAAAGCGCTGCTTGCAACCTATCCCGAAGAAAAAGTAAGAATGATTTTCAGTAAAACGGAAATAAAAAAGATAACCGAGAACACCATTGTCAGTTATGCGGCGCTTTTGGATGATTTGCAAAAAACCCGCTCCCGCGGCTACGCTGTCGATGACCGGGAGGCATCGCCCGAAGTTTTTTGCATTGCGGCACCCATTTACGATTCCACCAACAACAGCATCGCGGCCATAAGCCTGTCAATCCTATACTCAAAATTGACTGACGAATTGATTGAAAAATACTCAAAAAACATAATCGATAGCGCGCTGCAAATATCCAAAAAGTTCGGCTATATGGAGCGGAAATTATTTTTGCAATCGGTGAACCGTTAAACCCGGCGCAAACGCCAACGCCGGCTTCCCAAGATCGCCGTGTCGACTCAAGTGCCGGAATTTCATATCGCCGAGAGGTTCGGGTTTTCCGTTTTTTGAATAGAAAATCCCCTTTAGATCCTATTAGAACTGGCGTTTTCACTCCCCGGCCTCATAGCGGATGCGGGCCTGGTCCGCCGCGCCGACGAGTCCGGCGTTGCCGCCGAGTTGCGCGGGGAGGATTTCCATGGTCCGCCCCGGATGCCGGTTCCGGTTGCGGCAGGTGGCGCGTATCGCGTCGAAAAGCAGCGCGCCGGCGCGGATCATGCCCCCGGCGACGACGCAGCGCTCGGGATTGAGCAGTTCCGCCACGTCCGAGGCGAGGACGCCGAGATAATGCCCGGTTTCCTCGACGATGTGCAGCGCCACCGGGTCGCCGTTTCCCGCCGCCGCGAAGACGTCCTCGGAGGTGAGGTAGTCCCTCTTCGCCGCAAGGGGGGAGCGCCAGCCCTGGTCGAGGAGTTCCTTGAAGCGCGCCGCCACGGCGGGCGCCGAGGCGTACGCCTCGACGCAGCCCCGCGCGCCGCAGCCGCAGGGACGGCCGCCGTCGACGATGCAGACGTGGCCCAACTCCCCCGCCGAGCCGTCGCGGCCGGTGTGGAGCCTGCCGTCGATGATGATCGCCCCGCCGATCCCGGTGCCGAGGGTGACCAGCATCATGTGCCGCGCGCCCTTGCCGGCGCCGTTCGCGTATTCGCCCCACCCGGCGCAGTTGGCGTCGTTTTCCAGGTAGCTTTTCACCCCCAACCGCTCCGACACGATGGCGGCGAGCGGGACGTTCTCCCAGCCCGGCATGTTGGGGGCGCTGTAGACGATGCCCGACTTCTGGTTGAGCGGACCGGGGATGCCCATCCCCACCGCCCGGACCTCCCCGATCACGATGCCGGCCATCCGGACCGCCTCGGAAATGCCCGCTTCCAGCCTGGCGATCACCGCCCCCGAACCCTCGGCGGCCCGGGTCGCGCATTCGTATTTGGCCAGCGCCTTGTGCGCGCCGTCCACCACCGCCGCGCGCAGGTTGGTGCCGCCGAGATCGACGCCGACGTAATATTCCGCCATTGCTGTCCTCCTTCGGCGCGACAAGGTTCCGCGCGGGTTCCGGCCGGGATCGCCATCGCGCCACGGCGGCGGGCCGGTCCGGCGGACGGCGTCAACCGCTGTTGCCGCCGATGTTGAGCTGGCGCATCTTTTCCCACAGGTTCTTGCGGCTTATGCCCAGCGCCGCCGCGGTTTGCAACCGGTTTCCGCCGTGGATGGAAAGCACTTTTTCGATATGCTCCCTTTCCGCGCGCTTCACCGCGGTCGCCAGCGTCAGGTCGCCGTCCGGCGCCGCCCCCGGCGGAAGGAAATCCCGGGAAGCCAGCTCCCCGCCGTCGCCGCGAAGCGCCAACGCCCGGCACACCGCGTTTTCCAGCTCGCGGACGTTGCCCGGCCAATCGTAGGCCGCGATTTCCGCCATCGCCGCGGCGCTTATTTCCGGCGGCGGGCCCGGGCTGTGCTTGGCGACGAAGTTCCGCACCAAGTCCGGAATGTCGCTCTTGCGTTCGCGCAGCGGCGGCAGGTCGATCCGCAGCACCTGCAACCGGTAGTGAAGGTCGGCGCGGAACCTGCCCTCGGCCGACATCGCCCCCAGGTCCAGCTTCGCCGCGGCGATGACCCGGATGTCCACCCGCCGCGACTCGACCCCGCCGATGCGGCGGAACTCGCGTTCCTGCAGTACGCGCAGAAGCTTGACCTGCGTGTCCAGGCGCATGTCGTCGATGTCGTCCAGGAACAGCGTCCCCCCCTCCGCCTCCTCGAAGCGCCCGGCCCGCTCGTTTTTGGCGTCGGTGAAGGCGCCTTTTTCGTGGCCGAACAGCTCGTCGTCGAGCAGGGCGGGGGAAAGCGCCCCGCAGGACACGGCCACGAACGGCTTGCGCCAACGGGCGCTTTCCTCGTGGATCGCCTTGGCGACGACTTCCTTTCCCGTGCCGCTTTCGCCGACGATGAGCAGGGTGGCGTCGGAATGCGCCGCCTGTTGCGCGATTTCAAGGGTTCTCGCGAAACTCCCCGCCGTGCCGCCGACCACCTGGGCGAATCCCCGCTTGTTGCGCTCCGGACCGTCCTCGCCGCGCCAGATCCCGGTGGCGTCCTTGCCGGAGCGCTTCTCGGCGATGCGGTCCAGCACCTTGATCAGCGCTTCGCCGAGGAAGGGTTTTTCCAGGAAATCGTAGGCGCCCTCGCGCATCGCCGCCACCGCCAGCCCGATGCTGCCGTGGCCGGTGATGATCACCGCGTCGGCGCCCGCCTTCCGGGCCGCCCGGAGCACCGCGAGTCCGTCAGCGCCCGGCATGCGGATGTCCGTGACCGCGCAGTCGAATTTCCGCGAGGCGAGGAGCGCGCGCGCCTCCTCGCCGTCCGACGCGAGCGTCACCTGGTGTCCGGCCTCCTCGAGATCGTCGCGCAGGGTGATGCGCAACAGCGCTTCGTCGTCGGCGAGCAAAATCTTCACGGGGCGGCCTCCGGGGATCGCGGGGCGGCGGCGAGGCCGCCCTGGCGCCCGGTCTGCCGCGCGCCGGCGGCCGGCAGTTCGACCGTGGCCTTGGTGCCTTGCCCTTTGCCGCTGTTGAGGGTCAAGGCGCCGCCGTAGCCGACGACGATGTGATGCGCGATGGACAGGCCGAGGCCGGTGCCCTTGCCGACGGGCTTGGTGGTGTGGAAGTATTCGAAACTGGCGGACGCCTCTTCCAGCGTGAGCCCGACGCCGGTGTCGAGAATCCCGACCACGATCCAGCTCAGGATCCGTTCGCAGCGGACGGTGAGGACGCCGCCGCGCGGCATGGCGTCGACGGCGTTGATGAGCAGGTTGAGGAAAACGTGCTGCAGGTCGCCGGCGTCCGCCACGACCAGGAATTTCCCGGGCTGGCCCGGATCGTCGCGCTCCACCTCGTCGACCAGCGCCACTCCCGCCGGCTCGAGCATGTGCCGGACCAGTTCCAGCGACTGGCGGACGGCGAGGCTTGCCGAGGTGGGGCCGACCTCGGGGCGCTGGCGCGAGAAATCGAGGATGCGGCGCACCGTTCCCTGGATGCGTTTCAGGCCCTCCTCGCACATGGTGAAATATTGGTCCGCGCGTTCCCGCGGCAGGTTCCCCTTTTTCAGGCGGGCGAGGGCGTTCATCACTCCGCCGAGGGGATTGTTGACTTCGTGGGCGATGCCGGCCGCGAGCCTGCCGGTGGCGGCGAGGCGCTCGGCGAAGGCGAGGTCCTTTTGCGTCTTTTCGATTTCGGCGGCGGCCGCCTTCACCTTGTCCTCGAGGTGCGCGCGGGCGTCGCCGACTTCGGAGGCCATGTAATTGAAGGATTCGGCGAGCTGGCCGAGTTCGTCGCGCCGCCCGGAGAAAGGGATGACCGTGCGCTCCCCCACGGCGACGCGGCGGGTGGCGCGGACGATTTCATCCAAGGGGCCCAACACCAGGCGTTCGAGGGTCCAGTAGAGCAGGGCGGACGCGAGGCCGAGGCCGAGGGCGCTGGCGACGACGACCTCCCCCAGTCCGGGCGCCCAAATGCCGTCTCCCTGCTCCGGATTGAACGAATCGCCGGACAGGTAGGCGGCCTCGATCATGAAAACCAGGATCAGGCCGTTCACCAGCATGAGGGCGACGAAGGAAAAAAGGATTTTTCGGCGTAGGGTCATGGGCGTTTCACGTCGCCTCGAATAGCTCGATCGAGTCGGCGAGCTTATCCACCCGCTCCCGATCCAAAGTCATGCGCTCCATCTTTTCAACCCAGTGCGCGGACAGGCCGACGGCGAAGCGGAGCCGGCGGGGGGAATCCCAGCCGCGGAGGCCGCCGTACACCAGCCCGGCGAGAAACGCGTCGCCCGCGCCGATCATGTTCACCGCCTTCACCGCGCCCGGCGCGGCGCGGAACGTTTCGTCCGCCGACGCCCACAGTGCCCCGTCGGCGCCGAGGGAAACGGCCAAGGCGCCCGCGCCCGCGCCGATCCACACTTTCGCGGCCGCCGCGACCGCGTCCGCGCCGCCCGCCATGGGCGTCGACACGGCGAGCAACTCCTCGCGGTTCGGCTTGGCGAGGTTCGGGCCCGCCCGCAGACCGAGGGCGAGCGCCCCGCCGCTCGCGTCCAGGCAGACTTCCGCGTTCCTGGCGCGCAAACCGGTTATCAGTTCGGCGTACAATCCGGCGGGCGCGCCCGGTGGAAGACTGCCGGACAGGATGAAGACGTCGCCGGGCCGGGCAAGGGCGAGGAGCCGGCCGGACACCTTCCCGACCGCGTCCGCCGTGACCGCCGGCCCCGGCAGATTTATGTCCGTAGCCGGCCTTCCGTCCACCGCGAGCTTGATGTTGGTGCGCGTTTCACCCGGGATGGCGTCGAAAAGGAACTCGATTCCCCGCCCGGCGCAAAAATCCCTGAACCGTTCGCCATGGTCGGCGCCGAGCAGGCCGGCGGCCGAAGCTCTCACGCCGAGCAGCGAGAGGACGAGGGCGACGTTCAATCCTTTCCCCCCGCAAAAGGAGCGGCTCCGCCACGCCTTGTTGACCGCGTCCGGCACGAACGCGTCAAGCTCGACGACCACGTCGATGGCCGGATTCATGGTCAGGGTGACGACTTTTCGCAACGCGGTGCCTCCGCTCCGTTACCGACGCCGCCGGCGATTATACCGCTTGCGGCGCTTCGCCGCAATTCCGCGCGGCGATGACCGGGGGACTTCAATTCCCGGTTCGGATTTTGCGGCCGACGAAGGTGAAACCGTTGGACCGGTTTCCGTTCATGGTCGCGAAGACGGTTCGTTGGCGGTGAAGCGGTTCGAAGCGGCCGACGATCTCCCCGACCCGTTCCGGGGCGTGGTGGCGGACCACCGCGTCATCGGGAAGCTCGAACACGCCATAGGTTCCATGCTTCGGGGCGAACCGCCGGCGGCGTTCCTGGTTGCGGGGATCGGCGTTGAGCATGAAGTCGACTTTTGGAGAAAATCAAACAAACCGCCGTTTGCTTCTCTCCAAAGTTTCTTGGGGTTCCAGTTTACGTCGGGAATTATTGCAAGGTCGGCGGCATCGCCCGACCTGACGAAAAATCAACCCGTTGATCCGTAAACAGCAACATCTTTGGAGGAAACCGGGTGGCGGTTGGCCCGGTTTTCTACAAAAGTCCACTGTTCCCATACCCGCGTCCGCGCATGCGGATCCCCCATGGCGGCAAGTAGGCGCGGGCGGTTGCGCCGCCCTATTTCGAGGCGGCCCGCATGAACTCCTCGATGTCGGCCCGGGCGGGTATCGAAGGCTGCGCGCCGAGGCGGCTCGCGCAGAGCGCCCCGGCGGCCGACGCGAAGCGCACCGCGTCCGCGGTTTCCCGGCCTTCGGCGATCGCCGCCGCCAGCGCGCCGCAATATGAATCCCCCGCCGCCGTGGCGTCCTTCGCTTCCACCGCGAATGCGGGGCAATGCCGCGGCCGGCCGTTTTCGCAGACCACCGAACCGTTGGCGCCAAGGGTGACGATGGTCAGCCGGTGTCCGTTGCCGGCAAGCTTCCCGCAGGCTTCGATCGCCTGGTCGAGGGTGTCGACGCCCGTTCCCAGCAATTCGCCGGCCTCCGTTTCGTTCACCACGAGAATGGAAATGTCCCGGTCGAGTTGGATGGCGGTCTTGCGGATCGGCGCATAATTGAGCATTATTTCCGCGCCGTGCCTCTTCGCCAACCGGATCGCGCGCCGCATGGGTTCGTCGGGCACTTCCAGCTGCAGCATCACCACCCGGGATTCCGCGATCGCCGCCTCCGCCTTTTCGACCTGCTCGACCGACAGCCGTTCGTTCGCCCCGAAGGTGAAGCCGATGCAGTTTTCGCCCGCGCGGTCGACGAAGATCATGGCCGTGCCGCAGGGAAGGTCTTCGTGCACCGCCACCTGCGAGGTGTCCAAGCCTTCCCGGCGATACGTTTCCAGGAGCGTCCGGCCGTTGGCATCGCCGCCGATCGCCGCCACGACGCTCACCTCGCCGCCCGCCCGCCGCGCCGCCAGCGCCTGGTTGGATCCCTTGCCGCCGAAGGTTTGCGAAAACGGCCCGCCGGTGACGCTTTCGCCGCGCCGCGGCAGATGCGGCAGCTGCATGATGAAATCGACGTTGGCGCTTCCGATCATGGTGATGCGCTTGGGCATCTCGTCCGCCCTCCTCGAAATGGCGAAACTTCAAAAGCGGTTGTAAAACACCACTTCCTCGGCGGGCAGCCTTTCGAAATGGCGGGGGTGGGGAGCCGCGCCGGGTCCGGGATGGCCGAGCGGCAGGATCGCCGCCGGCACGTAGCCTTCCGGAAGAGCGAATTCCGCCTTCACCTTCGCGGGATCGAAATACCCGACCCAGGTGGAACCGAGGCCGAGATCGGCGGCCTGGAGCATCATGTGCGTGACGGCTATCGACGCGTCGACGACGCCGGCGTTGTCCCCGTCGAAAGGGCGGATCCAGCTTTTCGTCGCATCGTAACAGACCAGCAGCGCCATGGGCGCGCCGAAGGTGTACTTGGTGCACTTGGCCAGTTTTTCCATGCCGGCCCGGTCATTCACCACCAACACCCGCTGGGGCTGACGGTTGGCGGCGGTGGGCGCGATCCTGCCCGCTTTGAGGATGCGCGCCAACGCCTCCGCCTCGACCGGTTCCGGCGAGAATTGGCGCAGGGAATAGCGTTCCCCGGCAAGCTGTTCGAAATTCATGGCCGCGTCTCCTTGTCATGGCGGAATCCGGCGCGCTTCTACAGCGCGGTCGCGGCGAAACGGCTCCCGGGAGAAGCCATGCGGTCCTGCGCCGCGACAAGCTGCAGTTCGAACTCGCCGGACTTGAACGTCTCGAGGATCAACTCGTACACGGCGGCGGTGACGAATTCCAGCGCCGCCTTCGGCTGCATGCCCTTGAGGAGCGACGCGAGCGTCAGGCCGCTCACGACGTCGCCCACGCCCACGGGCTGGCGCTCGAATTCCACGAGCGGCCGCGCGGTGTGCCAGGCCTGATCCGGCGTGACCAGCATCATTTCAAAGGACCCGCGATCCTTCGCGGCGTAGCTGAGGTGCTTGACCAGGATCAGGCGCGGCCCACGACCGAGCAGTTCCCGCGCCGCCGCGAGACATTGGTCGCTGTTCTCCAATTCCCGTCCCACCAGCACGCCCAGCTCGAGCACGTTCGGCGACATCATGTCCGCCGCGGCGACGGAATGGTCGCGGTGGTATTCGGCGACGCCGGGGGCGACCTTGCAGCCCTTCACCGGATGTCCCATGACCGGATCGCAGAAATACCATGCGGCCGGATTCGCCCGCTTGACCAGGGTCACGATCTCGCGGACGCTTTCCCCTTGTTCCGCGGATCCGATGTAGCCCGACAACACGGCGTCGCAGCGCGGCAGCACGCCGAGGCTGTCGATTCCCTTCGCCAAATCGACCAATTCGCCCGACCCGGCGACGCGCCCGGTCCAGCCCCGTGGATATTGGGTGTGGTTGGAAAATTGAACCGCGTTGAGCGGCCAGACGTTCACGCCGGCCCTGCGCATGGGGAAGACGGCGGCCGCGTTGCCGGCGTGCCCGTAAACCACATGCGACTGGATGGAAAGTATGTTTTTCATTTCGCCTTCTTCAGGTGGACCTTTAAAGGAAATCGGGCCAACCGCCGCCCGATTTCCTTTAAAGATTCAACCGCTTTCGTTTCAATGGGTTGTTTTTTTCATCAACTCGACCCAAACCCGCGACGTTGCAAAAAAAGCGTAGTTGAAACGAACGCCCTGAAACTTTGAAGGAAATCAAACAGCGGTTTGTTTGATTTCCTTCAAAAATCCACCTTCAGGATCCGCCCCGAACTCCGGAAACATCGTCCCGCACGGTCGGCGCCCCGGGGCGAACGCTCAGACCTCCTCGGTGTCGGCCCCGATTTCCACAAGTATTCCGGGCACGTTCAGCACCAGTCCGACCCGGCCGTCGCCGAGAATCGAGCCGCCCTTGATGCACTTGATGTTTTCGAATTCCTTGCCCAACTCCTTGACCACCACCGACTGCTGGCCGATGATCTCGTCCACCAGGAACGCGGCATTGGCGGACGCCTTCTTGCCCTGCACCAGCACCACCGTGGAATCGAGGATCGACTCCGCCGGATCGCCGGCGATTCCAAGCACCCGGTCGAGATGCACCAGCGGATGCAGCTCCCCGCGGACGTTAAGCACTTCCTGGGAGCCGCGCAGGGTGTGAATCTGCTCCGGGGTGGGGCGCACCGACTCGCGCACGTCGGAAAGCGGAATGATGTAGTGCTGGTCGCCGATCCTGGCGACCAGGCCGTCGATTACGGTGAGGGTGACGGTCATGGGCAGAAGAATGGTAAAGGTCGACCCCTCGCCCCTGGCCGAATCCACGACGATATTGCCGTTCATCCTGATTATGTTGGAAAGCACCACGTCCATGCCCACGCCGCGCCCGGAGACGTCGGTCACCACCTTGGCGGTGGAAAGGCCGGCGTTGAAAATGAGCCGGAACGCCTCCTTGTCGGGCATGTTCCGGGCGGCGTCCTCGGACAGCATGCCCTTCGAGACCGCCTTGTTCTTGATCGCATCGATGTCCAGGCCCTTGCCGTCGTCCTTGATGACCAGGGAGAACCGCTCCTCGGTGGCGGTGGCGATGATGGAGACATGCCCTTCCTCGGACTTGCCCGCCGCCTTGCGGTCCCCGGGCATTTCCACCCCGTGGTCGACGGAATTGCGCACCATGTGGACGAGGGGGCTTTCCAGCCCTTCAAGAAGCGATTTGTCGATTTGCACGTCCTCGCCGACGATCCGGAGTTCGATCTTCTTGCCGAGCTGGGTGGAGGTGTCGCGAACGATGCGGTGCAGTTTCTGCAGGACCGACTTGAGCGGGACGCGCCGCACCTCCATGAGGCTTTTCTGAAGATTGGACGACAGATCGCTGAAGGAAAGGTTCGCGTTCTTGAATTCCTGCGCGACCTTGCGCACTTCGGGAAACTGCTCGAGCTTTTTCTGGATGTAGGCGAAAACCTCGCCGGTGATGATGAGTTCGCCGACGAAGCTCATAAAATGGTCGACCTTTTCCTCGGCGACACGAAGCGTCTTGCCGCTGAGTTCATGACCGCCGCCCGGCTTGGCGCCCTCCCTGGCCGGTCCGGGGGACGAAACGGACGGCGCTCCGGTTTCGGGAACGGGAGGAAGGACGGCCGTCGCGGCGGCTTCCGGAATGTCCGTTTCCGCGCTTTCGATTCGCGGCCCGGGAACAATCTTTTCAACGTTTCCGAGAATTCTTTCGAGGCGTTCGCCGACCATCCCGCTCATGTTCGCGTCGATTCCGACCCCGCTGTTGAACAGTAAGGCCGCATCCTGGATCAATTGGGCGATCTCCACGCCCAATTCGGTCCTGCCCGCGGCCTCGGCGGCCTCGGCAAGTTCCCGCAGATCGAACAAAAAAGCGTCCGCCGCCTTTTGGTCGGCCGCCAGCCTGACCAGGTCGCGACCGAGCTGGAGCACGTTCCCGACCTGGCGGCCGACGTCCCTCCCGCCCAACTGGTAGACGGTCCCCGGCGCCTGTCCCCGGTCGAGATGGGTGAGCAGCGCGGTGAAGCGCTCCTCGATAAGGCTTTGCATCAGTTGGTCGAAGCCGATGCCGGATTCGTGAATGGTGATGAAGTCGTCTTGGATCCGCTCGATCGCGTTCATCAATTCCGGGGAGTCGGTCCCCGCCAGGTCCTTGAGGATGTTGATCCCGGAAATGAACGCTTCGGAACGGTCGGAGTCCAGTTCGGCGGTTATGATCGACCCGATGAATTCCTTCATCGTCCGGATGATGTCGGAAACGTTCTCGCCCTTGATGAAGAAAGCGCCCCCGCCGCCGATCTCGATGCGGTCGGCGTGGGCGAGAACGGCGTCGAAGCGCTCGCGTATCAGGCTCCGCATGAGTTCGTCGAAACCGATCCCCGAATCGTGGATGGTGACGAAATCGTCCTTGATCTGGTCGATGAAGGGCACGATGTCGGGGGCGTCCTTCTCGCCGGCTTCCCGCATGGCGGAAAGCGCCTGCAGGAACGCCTCGCACAACGCATCGTCCTTTTCGCTTCTTTCCAGATCGGCGATGAAAGGCTCGATTGCGCGGACGGCGCCGGTGACGTCGGTCCGGCCGACGCGATAGGCGACGACGGCTTCGGAGTCGCCGCCGCGTTCCAGGCTCTCCAGGTGGCCGGGCAGCGTGACCCGGATGTAGGACTTGATCGCTTCGCCGAGGCGCGCGACCAGGATCGGATCCTCGTCGCTTTTCCGCATCCGGTCGAAAGCGGCGAGAAGCTCGGCGGCGCTGGCCTGCGGAGTGTCGGCCGGGGTTCCGCCGGACGCGGAATCGCCGCCGCCGGAAGCCTCGTTGAGCAGCGCCAGATGGGCTTCCTCCTCCGGCAGGAACTGCCCGGAGAGGTCGCCCGCCGCGAGACGGTTGAGCATCCCGCGCAGGAAGTCGACGCCCTTGAGCAGCAGGTCGACGAGCGGCGGCGTGGCGTGGCGCTTCCGGGCGCGGATTTCGCCCAGGATGTTTTCCATGATGTGCGCGAAATTCTTGATGTTGGTCAGCCCGAAAAAGCCGGAATTGCCCTTGACCGAATGGACTGGACGAAAAATGCCGTCGATAATGGAATGATCCTCGGGATTGGCCTCGAGGGCGACAAAAAGCGGATCCAAACCGTCAAGTATTTCCTGGCTCTCGGAAATAAAATCCTGCAACAAGGCGGGATCGATTCCGCTCATGTCAGGTGCGTCGGACATCGCATTCACTCCCTGCCGCTTCAGCCGCCCCGTGCCGTCATGGATGAAAAATTCGACCAACGTCAACTATACGGTATCGCAATGAGTTCTGTCAAGAAGCTACCGGACGAGTTGTAAAGTGGTCACGAACGCCAGCGGCGAAGGACTTCGTCCGCCGCGAATTTTCGCCAGCGAAAATCCATTCTTGTCGCCGCCAAGCCCAATTCGGCGAGGCGCTTGGCCCGATCGGAGAGGTCCAGGGGCAGGTCGCGGCTGACGACCGTCCCGCACGGGGCGGGAGTCGCGGTCAGCTCCAGGCCGTCCCGCATCACGATCGCGAGGGGAGGCGGCTGGCCGCACGCGTCCGGCCGGGCGCCGCGGCATAACCCCAAATTGGCATGAACGCAGGAAGCGGAGATGAACATCGGCGGATGCATCCAGGCCGCGAGAACCGCCTTGCCCGGAAAGGCGCGAACCGTCGCGGCCATATTGTCCTCGCTGTCCTCGGGCGAGAGGGTGAAGGAACTGAAGCCCATGCCGAGCAACTGTGACGCCGCAAGCCGGTTGACGGCATAAAGCGGCCAGTCGGCCGACATCTCGACATCCAGCGCCCGCAACAAGCGCCAACCGCCGATGCCGGCCGCCAACCACCGGGAAAAGCCCGCGTCCCGCAAGCGGCGGAGTTCCTTTTCTTTTTTGCCGGGCGCCGTATCCCGGGCGATCGGCGGCAAGGCGAGGCGAATCTTTTTCCTCCCAACCATTTCAGCCAGCGATTCGATTCCGCGAATCCATTTCGGACCGGGCGCGGAAGGAAGTTCGATCGCAATTTCATCAAGGCGCGAGCAGTCGTCCGCCATAAAGCATTCGAGGTATTCGAGGCGCTCGACATAAATGCTCCGCAGCGGCGCCGCCGGCGTTGGCGCTTCCGCCGCCTCCGCATCCACCCGGATACTTCGGATCCATTTCTCCTTCAGGTCTTCCTTGCGCACATCGAGAGCGGCGGCCAGTCCGGCCACCGCCTCGCGGCGAATCGCGTTCCAGGTTTTCGCCCGGAGGAAAAGCCGATCGGGATTGCCGAATTGCCAAACTCCCGCGACAAGCCCGAAATCCCCGAGGCGTGAAAAAGCCGTTTTCGCCGCGGCCTCCGCGGCAACCGCGTCGCGTGCCGGAAAAGCCTCAACTTCCCACCCGCCCTCCCAGCGAACGCCGGCGGCGTCGCGATCGCCGTCAAGAATGGCCTCGGCGAAATACGCCGCCGGAAGCCGGGCGGCGGCGGTGCAAACGACCATCCCCCGGCCGGCCGTTTCGCCGAGGCGCAGTTCCAGGCTCCAATCGACCATGCGGCGTTCGCGGGTCGAGCCGGGCTTGGGTTTGTGGTACGGATAGGCGCGCTTCGTCGCCTGGGAAGAGGAAAGATACAACGGCAGACCCGGTTCCAACGGCGGCGCGTCGCCGGGAACCGGTACCGCCACCTCCCCGCCCGCCGCGGCCGCGAAAACGTTTTTCCAACGCCCGCCTTCGCGGGCGTACAACGCGGCGACGGGAAACCCGAACGGATAAGGCTCGCCCGGGATATCGATTTGCAGCCCGTCGTGGCGTTCGAGCGCCAGGCCGGTCCGGAACGCCGCCGCCTTGCCGTTTCCGATCCGCACGATATTTTCGATCCTGCCGATGGGCGCTCCCCGGTGTCCCGCCACGTCGAGATCGATGACGCCGGGATCGCCCGCGCCGTCGAGGAAAAACCGGGTCCACGAGCGCGCGAAAACAGTTCGCATCCGCGCCTCGAGCTCCTCCGCTCCATCCTGGTCGAGCGAGCCGTCGAGGAGGCGGCGATAATAATCGACGACCGCCGCGACATAGAGGGGACTTTTCTTCCTGCCCTCGATTTTAAGGCTGAGCACGCCGGCATTCGCGAGATCACGAGCCCGCCCGCGAAGCGCCAGGTCCTTGAGCGAAAAAGGATGGCATGCGGCGCGGCGTCCCCGAACCGCCGCCCGGGCGCGGCAGGGATAGGAGCAGCGTCCGCGGTTGCCGCTGCGCCCCGACGCCAGCGCCGAGAACAGGCACAGCCCGCTGTAGGAATAGCAGAGCGCCCCGTGCACAAACGTTTCCGTTTCGAGGCCGGACTTGCCGGCGATCGCTTCGATTTCGCCAAGCGTCAGCTCGCGCGCGAGCGTAACCCGGCGAAAACCGAGATCCCGCGCGGCCAGCGCGCCGTCGAGGTTATGGATGGCCAGCTGCGTCGAGGCATGAAAGGGAAGATCGGGAAAGGAGTCGCGGACCAGCGACATGATTCCCAGGTCCTGGACGATCGCCGCATCGATTCCGGCATCCGCGCCGTCATGAAGCGTCCCGGCCGCGTCGGCCAATTCGGCGTTGTCCACCAGGGTGTTCAATGCCAGATATACGTTTCTCCGGGGAGAGAGCGAGTGCGCGTAGCCGGTGAAATCCGCGAGTTCCCCGGGGGTGAAATTGCCCGCCTCGGCGCGGGCGGAAAAGCGGGTCAATCCGAGGTAGACCGCGTCCGCCCCGTAATGCAGGGCCGCGTAGCCCGCATCCGGGGTTCCGGCCGGCGCGAGAAGTTCGGTCCGGAGCGGCACCGTCACGCCCCCGCGGCCTGATCCAGCCCGCGAATGGCCAGGCTCGCCGCGCCGAGAAGATTGGCGTTCTTCCCCTGATCGCGACCCTGCGAAACGCGAAGCGGCGGCGTCAAACCGCGTCCGCGAAGTTTCTCCAGCAGGCCGGGAAGGAAACCGTCGCTCATATGCGACAGCCCGCCCGCAAGATGGACCGGTATCGACTGGTCCATGCCGAGGGGAGCGGACAAGGCGTAGTATTTCTCGACCGCCAGCGCCCAGGTCTCGAGAAATATCTCGACCGTGCGGACCGCCGGCTCGAAACCGCTTTCCACGAGACGCAACAGGTTTTCGTCGTAATCCTCGGCGCGGCGGTCGTTTTCCCCGAAAATCCCGGTATTGCCGCGCCTGGACCGGCAGCACGCGGCAAACAGCCGCCGGAGCGCGAGGCAGCTGGCGGTCACCGTTTCGGCGCGCAGCCAGGATTCGCCGCCATCCGGATCGCGGTTGACCGCTCCGGGCGGCAACTCCGGGGCAAGTCCGCCCCAGGTCAGGCTATTGACGCGCAGAATGGGTTCGAGCTCCGACTTGAACAGTTTGATGACGAAGCCGGGCTCGTTGACGCAATTGAGATCCTCGAGCCGCCCGGACCAACCCATGGACGGGATGCGCTGCCCGCCGCCCGCATCCATCCAGGTGCCGCCCCAGCCGCCGCCGAGCACCCAGTAGACCAGCTCGTGGCGGGCCATGCGCCATTCCGCCATGCCGCCGGCGGCCGCGTCATTGATGAGCCAGGCCGGGATTCCGAGGCGCTCGGCGACAAGGTCGGCGGGCCCGCTCCCGGCGAGGAACGGCAGATTGGCGACGACCAGCGCCGTGCCGTCGGCGGCGAACAATCCGGGACAGGCGACGCCGATGCCGCTTGGTTCGCACCCGGGAACGCTCTTGACCGTCTCCCGGACGCGCAGGGCGAGCCCGTCCGCGAAGGCGGCGGGAGCCTTCCCGTACTCGCCCACCGGAAACAGCCCTTCGGCAAGCAATTCGCCGCTCAAATCGAAGACGCCGATCTTCGCGCCCAGCCCGGAACCTATGTCAACCGAAACGACGCATTCCATTCACGCCCCAATCCCTGCCCAACGCTTGTCGGCCAACGCGCAGTCGTCGTCCGCGCCCGCCTCCCGGCCCTGTCCGTCACCCGAGCGCCGCCATGGCCTCCTCGAGCGTCATCCTGCCCTCGTAGAGCGCCTTTCCGACGATAATGCCGAACAGCGGCAGTCCGGAAAGCGCCTCGACGTCCTCGACCGAGGCGACGCCGCCGCTGGCGATGACCGGCAGCGGGGTCGCGGCGCAGGCGGCGCGCAGCGCCGGAATATTCGCGCCCTGAAGCGCCCCGTCGCGGGAGATGTCGGTGTAGATCGCCCCGCTCGCGCCCAACGCCTCCAGGCCGGCGAGGAAATCGACCGCCTTGACCCCGCTCGTCTCCGTCCAGCCCTTGACCGCCACCAGCCCGTCCCGGGCGTCGACGCCGACATTGATCTTGCCGGGAAGCGCGCCGGCGAGCTCGGCGACGAATTCCGGCGCCAGCAGCGCCCTGGTGCCGACAATGACCCGTTCGACGCCGTAATCGACGAGGCGCTTCGCCTTGTCGAGGTCGCGGACGCCGCCGCCGACCTCGACCGGGATGTCGACGGCCATGACGATATCCCTGATATGGATCGCGTTTTCGCTCATGCCGTCGAACGCGCCGTCCAAATCGACGACGTGAAGATAGGTCGCGCCCTCCGCCGCCCAGCGCCGGGCCATGTCGGCGGGCGAATTCGAATAGACGGTCTCCCGGCTCTTCTCGCCGCGAAGCAACCGGACCGCCTTGCCGCCCCTGATGTCGACCGCGGGGATGATATGCACGCTTACTCCACTTTCCGGCCGCGCTCGTATTGTTGCAACAGGTCGAATTGCCTTTGGCTTCTCCGCAAAAGATCGTCGGCCGGCCCTCCCGGGTCGGGGATAGCCGGCGCTTCCGGAAGGTCGCGCCGCAGCTCCATGAACCCCCGGGGCATCCGGTCCGGGGCGGGGCCGCCCGTCGGCCGGGTCTCCGGATTGGTCGGCCGTTTTCCGACCTCGAACCCGATCACCGCTTCGGCGCGGCGCTTGGTCCAGCCTTCCACCACATCCACCAGGAGATGGTAGCGCCCCGCCTCGAGGTTGTTCGGCACTTTCCAGGCCAGCGCCGCGTGCAGGTCGCGGATGGTCCCGTTGAACAACGGCGAGTAGGCGCCGTAATTCGGTTCGGCCCAAACGGTGCGCTGGAAATCGTCCCGCAGCTTCATCCCGAATTCGAGATTGCAGCCGCTGCCCGCCGCGTCGAGCGCCCGGATTTCCGCGCCGTCGATCTCCACGTAGAGAAGCGCGTCCTCGCCGGGAAGCAGCGGATCCTCCCGCCTGGGCGCGTAGATACGGTAGCCGGCGATGTTGGTGCAGAAAACGGGAGCGGAAAGGGACAGCGGCGACAAGGCGTCAAGCCGCGCCAGCGCCGTCTCCAACGCAGCCTTTCCCTTGTCGCCCTCGCCCAGCGCGAGGTCGAGATAGCCGGACATGATGAGATAGGGAAGATCGTGGTCGGAGCCGCGTCCCATGAGCCGCCATTGCCCGCGGGCCTTTTCCGGGTCGTTCAGGTACAGGTAATACATCGCGAGCGAACGCCGGGCCGCCCGGCCGCCCCCGCCGGCCTCCGCTTCGAGCCGGGCAAGAACGGCCCGGTCGCGATCGCCCTCCACCGCCTGTCCGTCGGATGCCGCGCCTCCCGCTCCCGCCGGAAACCCCGTCGTGTTGAATCCCATGAGCCTGGCCCGGAGCCGGGTAAGGTCGCCGAGAACCGACGACCCGAGCTGGGCGGAATTGATCTCCCGGTAGATCGCCCGCTCCAGCGCCTGCATCTCGGCGGCGGGAACCGCCTCGCCGGCGCGCGCCGACGCGGCCCACAGCCAGAGGGGCAATGTTCCCAGCACGATGCGCAAACCGCGCCGCTTACGCATGCTCACAGCAGCCCGTTGACCTTGGCGATCTCGCGGAAGTTGCCCTTGAGGCTTTCATAGAGCGCGCCGAAGGGTTTGTAGACGCGCTCGTACTCGCGCACCGCCTTGGGG
>JAISXA010000166.1 GCA_031270685.1 Planctomycetota bacterium | reverse complement strand
TCGCATTGTTCATGCCTCGCGCCTGTCCAGAGCAAGGAAAAGTGGGGCACTACGTCCTTTTCCAAACTCACATCTCCTTGATAATGATATGGTTGTAAATTGCAACTGTCGAAGATGAGCCTAGCCGGCGACATTGCAAAAAAACGGTTCTGAAACGAACGCCCAGAAACTTTGAAGGAAATCAATCGGCGGTTCGTTTGATTTCCTTCAAAAGTCGACCGATACGCCCCGCATATTGCCGGGAAGCCACCCGCCGTCTATAATCCCGGGTTGACGTCCGATCCGCGGCCTGGATCCGCGACCGGGAGGAGACAGCGCCATGATCACCCGCAAACTGGAACCGGCCGAAATCTCCGAATTGGAAAAAAACGGCTGTTCCGCCGAAAACTGGGACCTGGTCCGGGTTTCCCGGGGCTTCGTCGCCGGTCCGAACCTTCGCGATTCGCATTTCTCCGGCCGGGTCTCGCTTGGCATCCTCTCGGGAACCGTCGTCGGGTCGTCAGGACTCGGCGAACCTTCCGGAATCACGCGTTCGCGGCTTCACAACTCGACGCTGGACGACGGCGCCCTCGTCCGGGACGCGGTTCTCGCCAATGTCGACGTGGGGGCGAAAGCGCTGATCGACGGCGTGGGGAGGATCGCCGCCGATCGGAGAACCGCCTTCGGCAACGGTCTGCCGGTCAACGTCCTTGCCGAGCACGGCGGCAGGAGCGTTCCGCTTTGGCGCCGGCTTTCGTCGCAACTCGCGCATCTGTTATGCCATCTTCGCGGAAGCGCCGAGGCCGAGGCGCTCCTCGGGATACTCGATGCCGACGTCGATCGCCTGCGATCCGACCGCTGCCTCGTCGGTCCCGGCTGCCGGGTCGAACGCTGCGGGTCGCTGGTCAACGTTCGGCTCGAGGAGGGGTCCATCGCGCTGGGAGCGCCCGAACTGTCCTGCTGCCATCTCGCTGGCGCCCCCGGGGCCCCGGCGCGGGTTCTTGAGGGCGTCGCCGCCCAGGACGCGATCTTTCTCGCCGGATCGACGGCCGCGGGCGGCGTTCGGCTTGGACGCTGCCTGATCGGGGAGGGGGTGGAGCTCGAGCGGGGATTCAGCGCCGAGCACTCGCTGTTTTTCGCCAACTGCGCGTTCGCCCAGGGCGAGGCGGCCTCGGCCATGTGTGGGCCGTTCGTCACTTCCCGGCACAAAGCGACGCTGGTGCTCGCCTGCCAGGCCTCGTTTTCGATTTTCGGCAGCATGGCCAACGCCAGCAACCATCATTTCAAGATCGGCCCGGTCCACGGCGGGGTTCTCCGCAGGGGGGTTAAAACCGGTTCCGGATCGTATATTTTCTGGCCCGCCGACATCGGCGCCTTTTCCACGCTGCTCGGCCGCCATCTTTCCAACCTCGACACGGCGGATTTCCCCTTTTCCCTCCTGATCGGCGATGGGGAGAGGACCACGCTCGTGCCCGGCGCCAACGCCTTCGGCGTCGGCGTCCGGCGCGACGAGCGGAAATGGCCCGGCCGCGACCGTCGCGCCGGAATCGCCGTTCCGCTTGACGTCTACGCCCTCGCCGCGTTTTCGCCGTTCACCCTGCAAAGCATGGACCGGGGGGCGGCGATCCTCGCCGAGGCCGCGAAGCGCGGCGGCGATCTCGAAATCGGCGCTGTGCTCGTTCCGCAAGGCAGGTTCGCGTCCGGCCAGGCGCTGTATGGCGCGGCGGGGCTGCTGCATACCGGCAGGCGGTGCCTGGAAGAGGCGCGAAAGAGGAACGGGGGCAATCCACCGACCGCGAAGGAGCTGCTGGCGCTTCTGTCCGTCCCCGAGGAGGACGGCGACGACCGGGAATGGCGCGATTGGGGAGGGCTTCTCGTTTCGGGCGGCGATGCGGAACGGTTTTTCCGGGATCTTCTCGCGGGAAGGCTGGATTCGCCGGAAGCGTTGGAGGAGCGGTTCAACCGAATCGGCGCGAACTACGCGGCGGCGGAGTGGCGTTGGCTCGCGCGCCGCTGGCGCGCTCGGCGCGGCGAACCGACCGTGGACAAGCTGTTCCGGTTTCTCGGGGAATTGCGCGAAGCCGTCCTTTTCCGCCTGGAAAGGATGAACCGGGACGTTATGAAGGAGTTCGACCGGGGGGCCCGTTGCGGTTTCGGTTTGGAGCGCGCGAAAGACGCCGATTTCGAACAGTCGCGCGGCGCTTCCGGGGACGACCCGACCCTCAACGAGGCGAAAGAGGATGCCGGGGCGCTCCTCGCGGCGATCGGGGCGATTCTCGGGAATGAAAGAGTGGACTTTTAAAGAAAATCAATCGAACCGCCGATTGATTTCCTTTAAAGTTTCAGGGCGTTCGTTTCAGAAACGTTTTTTTTCCAATGTCGCCGGTTTGGGTCGAGTGGACAAAAAAACAACCCATTGGAACGAAAGCGGTTGAATCCTTAAAGGAAATCGGGCGGCGGTTGGACCGATTTTCTCCAAAAGTCCACACAAAGAGACCCTTACCCATGTCTGAAAAGCTGAAACGCGATTTGTCCGCGATGCTGGGGGAATTGGCGGCGGTTTTTGAAAGGGTGGACGACGCCGCGGTGGAGCGGCTGGTCGCGTTGATCCTGGAAAGCGCCCATGTTTTCGCCGCCGCAGCCGGAAGAAGCGGCATGCTTTTGCGTTGCGCCGCCATGCGGCTCATGCACCTGGACAAGCCGGCCTACGTGGTCGGCGAGATCGTCACCCCGGCGATAGCCGAAGGGGACCTGTTGCTGATGGTGTCGGGATCGGGCGAGACTGGAAGCCTGGTCAATATGGCCCGGAAAGCGAAAGACCTCGGCGCCGCCGCGGCGGTGATCACGGCGAACTCCGAATCCGCTCTCGGCGGTTTGGCGGATTGCACCGTGAGAATCGCCGCGCCGACCCCGAAGGCGGCGGTAAGCGACTTTGTGCCGTCGGCGCAACCCATGGGCAACCTTTTTGAACAAAGCGCTTTTCTGCTCCTTGACGCCGTAATCATGGAACTCATGGACAGAACCGGAAAGACGGCGGACGCCATGTTCAAGAGGCATGCGAACCTGGAGTAGCTTGGGAAACGCCCTACAGGGGGCGGGTTTCCGAGGGCTGATACCGGCCGGAAGTCAGGGTGGATATGGAAACGTCGCCCTGGCTGCGTATCCAGTCGTTGTGGAAGTCGTCGACCGCTTTTTGGATTTCTGGGGTTGCGAAGGCGTCGTGCAGCATGGCCGGTTGCACGGTCGCGACATGCGATCCATACTCGAACGACTTCACCACCTGGGACATGTTCTTGAAGCTCGCGGACAGGATCTCCGTCGCCGCCCCGTTTTCGTCGATCATCTTCCGGAACGAGGCGATGACCGAATTGGGATCCATGTCCAGGTTTTCCATTCGGTTGTAGTAGGGGGCGATGTAGTCGGCGCCGCAGGCTATGGCCATGAAGCCCTGTATCTTGAGATAGATCGCGGTCGCGGTGACGTTCACACCCTGCCCCTTGAGTATGCGCATGGCTTTCAAGCCCTGTTCCGTCGTGGGGATCTTGATGTAAAGTTTTTCGTCTATTTTCCTGAGCAGGACGTCCGCTTCCTTCACCATGCCGTCCGCGTTCTCGGCGATGACCTGCACATGCAGCGACCGTTCCTGGCCGATCACCTTCCTGATGCTGCGCATATGCGCAATCAGGTTGATGATGCCGGCCGCCTTGAGAATGGTGGGGTTGCTGGTGACGCCGACGATGGGGAACACGTCCATCGCCCGCTCGATTTCCTCGATGCCCGCGTTGTCTATCATGAATTCCATAGCGTCCGCCTTTCCTGTCTGGAGTGGTTCGACCCGATTGATTCCCGCCTCCCCCGCGGGCGCCGTATGCCGCGGGAACCGGGCAATCCGGGTTTGGTCCGCTTCCCCGCGTCAAATCCCGACCAGGACGATTTCCACCCCCTGCTCCTGTATCGACTTGCGGGCGGCATGGGGAAGGCCGGTGTCGGTGATCAGCACGTCGACGTGCTCCCAGCCGCAGACGCGGAAGCAGCGCTGCCTGCCGTATTTCACGGAATCGATGATGCACACCGTCTTCCCCGCTTTCGGGAGAAGCAGCTTCTTGATGAAGGTTCCGGTGAGCACGCTGTTTTCGAGGCGTTGGTCGTTGAAGGCACTCGCCGAGAAAAAAAGGACGTCGATGGAAAAGTTGGAGACGAAATCCGCGGCCAGCGATCCGCCGATGGCGTTGCCGTCCTCGCCGATCTCGCCGCCGATGAGAATGGTCTTGAAGTTGGACTTTCCGCGCATTTCCAGGGCGGCGGCGATGCTGTCGGTGATGATGACGCCGGAGCCGTGGCGGCCGTTCAACTGTTTGGCGAGTTCGAGGCAGGTGGTGCCGGCGTCGAGGAAGATGCTGCCGTTTTCGGGGACGTGCTCGAGAGCCCGCCCGACCAGCGCGGTCTTGATTTCCGAGCGGTGCAGCAAGCGTTGCTGGAACACCGACTGTCGACCCCAGGGATCGACCGCCGTCGCGCCGCCGTGGATGCGGCGGGCGAGGCCGTCGTGGTGCAGATCGTCCAGGCAGCGGCGGGCGGTCATGGCGCTGACCCCGAGCAGATCCTGGATGTCGGCGACGCTCATGGTTTTCCGTTCGAGCAGGGCGCGGAACACGCGGTCGTTGCGAACTTTTCTCGACAAGGAACGACTGCTTTTGGACATGGCCGCCCTCCCTTCGCCAAGGATTGCGGGTTGGCCCCGCCGCGTCAAGTGTTCTGTTCGAAGCGGGAAAACTGTTTGCGTCTGCATCTTGAAAAGAACAGGTTATCGCTGGAAAATATCATGAAACGCTCAAAAACGGATAAATTATAGAAGATTTGCCTTGACGATCAACTCCAATTTCAGTATAATTCGCAATAAAAGTGGACTTTTGGAGGAAAACGGGCCAACCACCGCCCGATTTCCTCCAAAGATGTTACCGCTTACGGACCAATGGGTTGATTTTTCGTCAGGTCGGGCGATACCGCCGACCTTGCAATAATTCTCGACGCAAAATGTAAACCCAAGAAACTTTGGAGAGAATCAAACGGCGGTTTGTTTGATTTTCTCCAAAAGTCGACAATAAAAGCGGGAATCCCGAAACGCCGACTTTTAACTGTAATCGCTTTCGTTTCAATTGCGTGTTTTTCCGGGCCGGACCGCCGTATGGGGCATTGCCCCGGGGACGGTGCGGCGTTGATCATCGTTGATGGCGACTTAGGGAGGAACAGTCAAAATGAAAACAAGGAAACTGTCTCTGGCGGCGTTTATGATGGCGGCGGCGCTTTTTGCCGGCGCGGCGATCGCGGCGCAGGGCGGCGCTTACGGCGTGGCCGTTCCCAACGCCACCAATTCGTTTTACGCCACCTGCGTCGCCGGCGTGGTGGAAGGCGTCAAGGAGGTCGACCCCGCCGCCGTCTGCGTGGTCACCGATGCCCAGTTCGACTCGGCCAAGCAGCTCGACCAGATCTCCGACCTGATCCAGCAGGGCGTCAAGGCGCTCATTCTCATTCCCATCGACGCCAATTCGGCGCGCACCGGCATCCAGGAGGCGGTCGCCGCCGGCATTCCGGTGTTTGTGATCGACACGCCCGCCAACTCCCCCGAAGTCACTTGCACCATCACCGCCAACAACTACTCGGCCGGCGAGATCGCGGGCAGGGCGCTGGTGCGCGGCCTTAAGGACAAGGGCAAGATCGTCACCATCACCACCACCGGAAGCGAGGCGGTCAATCAGCGCGTCGCCGGCCTCAAGGACCAGATCGGCCCCGACTCGGGCATCGTCATCGTCATGGAGGAGATCGTCCAGAACGCCACCACCGACGAGGCGCTCACCATCATGGAAAACGTCCTCCAGAGCGTTCCGGACGTCGCGGGCGTGTTCACCACCGGCGACGTGTTCGCCATCGGCATCTGCGCCGCCCTGCAGGCCAACGGCCACGCCCCGGGCGAGGTCCTGGTCACCAGCGTCGACGGCACCAACAACGCGGTGGAGCTGATCAAGTCCGGTTATCTGCTCGCCACCGCCGCGCAGCCCGCGAAGCGGATGGGCATCGACATCGCCAAGGCCGCGTTCGACCACCTCAACGGCAGGCCGGTCGAAAAGACCGTGTTCCTGCCCTGCACCGAGGTCAACAAGGACAATGTCGCGACCTACGTCGGCTTCTGAGTCGACTTTTATAGGAAATCGAGCCAACCGCCGCCCGATTCTCTCCAAAAGTCCACTGACTGAAGTTTTGCAAGTCGGAACATTATAAATGGGGTGGGCCCTGACGCCCGCCCCAGAGTTTTCGGCGCGTCCCGGAATGCGGAAGGCCGGACCGGAGGAGCCGCACCATGAGCGGATACATCCTGGAGATGCGGAACATCCGCAAGGAGTTCCCGGGCGTGGTGGCGCTCGACGCCATCCGCTTCGCGGTCAAGCCGGGCGAGATCCATGCGCTTTTGGGAGAGAACGGCGCGGGAAAATCGACCCTGATCAAGATACTGGCCGGGATCTACCGCCCCGACGCGGGCGAGATCCTGATCGAGGACGCCCCGGCCAGGATCAACGCCGTGGCGGACGCCCGGGCCGCCGGCATCGGCGTAATCCACCAGGAATTGAGCCTCGCCCGCAACATGACCGTCGCGGAAAACATCTTCCTCGGGCGGATTCCGGCCAATAGGCTCGGCCTGGCGGATGAAAACGCGCTCTGGCGGCGGGCGAAGGAGGTTCTCGATTCGATCGGCCTCTCGCGCCTCGATCCCGACACCCGCGTCTCGCGCCTCAGCGTCGCCCAGCAGCAGCTGGTCGAGATCTGCCGCGCCCTGTCGGAAAAGACCAAGATCCTGATCATGGACGAGCCGACCGCATCCCTGGCCACGGCCGAGGTGGAAACGCTGCACAACATCATGCGCTCCCTCAAGCGGCAGGGGGTGACCATCATCTACATTTCGCACAAGCTTGCGGAGATTTTCGCGGTCTGCGACCGGATCACCGTCCTTCGCGACGGCAGGTACGTCGGCGACTCGGACGTCGCCGCGATCACCCACAACGCGCTGATCAACATGATGGTCGGCCGCGACATCGACCATATCTTCCCCCCGCACGCGAACCGGCCGGGCGAGGTGGTGTTCGCGGCGAAGGGGATCAAGTCCGCGCGCGTGCGCGACGTCGGCTTCGACGTCCGGCGCGGCGAGGTGGTCGGCTTCTACGGTCTGATGGGGTCCGGCCGCAGCGAGGTGATGCGGGCGCTCCTGGGGCTCGACCGCGGCGTCAAGGAATCGGTGACCCTGATGGGAAAGCCCCTGGCCATCCGCCGACCGCAGGACGCCATCGCGGCCGGCGTCGTGCTCGCTCCCGAGGACCGCAAGCTCGAGGGGCTGATACTCAAGCAAACGCTCGAATTCAACATCACGCTGCCGATCATCCGCCGGCTGATCAGCTTCCTGGCGCTGAACCGGAAGTTGCACGACGAGATCGTCGCCGGCATCGGCGCGCGCCTACGCATCAAGGCGGCGGCGTACGATCAGCGGGCGCTCAACCTCTCCGGCGGCAACCAGCAGAAGGTGGTGCTGGCCAAATGGCTGGTGACCGAGCCGAAAATCCTCATCCTCGACGAGCCGACCCGGGGGATCGACGTCGGCGCCAAGCGGGAGATCTACCGGCTGATCTACGAGATCGCGGACAGCGGCGTCGGCGTGGTGCTGATCTCGTCGGAAATGCCCGAGGTGGTCAACCTCTGCGACCGGGTCTACGTCCTGCACGAAGGCCGCCTGACCGGTGTGGTGGAACGCAAGGACCTGACCGAACAGACCATCATGCGCTACGCGATTGGAGGAGTGAATCCATGAGCAGCCAGCCCCCCATGACCAGGAAGAGGAAAAATCCGGTTTGGGAGTATCTCGGCCACAACGCGGGCATCCTGATCGGCCTGCTGGCGATGTGCGCGGTCATCATCGTCTACCAGCCGAATTTCCTGAACAGCAAGAACCTGCTCAACATCATGCGCTCCATTTCCATGACCGGGATTCTCGGCTTCGGCATGACCATGTGCATCATCATCAACGGCATCGACCTGTCGCAGGGCTCGGTGATCGGCCTGTCCTCCTGCTTCTGCGCCTGGGTGATCACCAACGCGGGCGCGCCGTTCTGGCTGGCCATTCTGCTCAGCCTGTGCATCGGCGCGCTGTGCGGCTTCATCAACGGCGCGCTCCTCGCCAACACCCCGATGCCGCCCTTCATCGTCACCCTGGCGATGATGCTCATCGCGCGCGGCGGCTGCTACGTCATCACCCGCGGCAACATGATCAACGTCGACTCCTCCTTCGGCTTTCTCGGCAACGGCTACCTGTTCGGGGTCATCCCCAACCCGGTCATCATCCTGCTCGTCCTGTTCGTGATCATGTCGTTGCTTCTAGGAAAGTCCAAATTCGGCCGCAACGTTTACGCCATCGGCGGCAACATCGAGGCGGCGCGCTTCTCCGGCATCAACATCCGCAACGCCACCTGGATCATCTACACCATTTCGGGGACGCTGGCCGGGATCTGCGGCGTCATCTCCTGCTCGCGCATCACCACCGGGCAACCCACCACCGGCAACGCCATGGAATTCGACGCCGTCGCCGCCTGCTACCTGGGCGGCATCAGCTATCTTGGCGGCGAAGGCAGGCAGGGCAGCACGCTCATCGGCGCGATCGTCCTCGGGGTGCTCGCCAACGGCATGAGCATGCTGCAAATTCCGTGGTACGTGCAGAACATCACCAAGGGGCTTATCATACTCCTCGCGGTCTTCTTCGACGTCATGCGGCGCAACCGCGCGGCGCGTAAGATTTGACCGCGTCCGCAACCGTGAACGCCACACTTTTCGGAGGAAATTCAGTCATGGCTCTCAGCTCGTACTCGGAACTGCTCGGCTACGCCAGGGAACGCAAATTCACCGTCGGCGCCTTCAACTCCTTCAACATGGAAAGCCTCCAGGCGGTGGTGTCCGCCGCCGACCGGACCGGCTCGCCGCTGATCGTGCAGACCTACCACGCGCACATGGATTTCGCCGGCGCGGATTACATGCGGGCGCTGTGCGAGACCGCCTCCCGCCACGCCAAGGTCAAGGTCGCGCTCGGGCTCGACCACGGCAAGACCTACGAACAGGCCGTGCGCTGCATCGAGGCCGGCTACTCCGGGGTGATGATCGACCTCTCGTCCGAGGACTACGCCGTGAATGTGGCGGAAACGAAGCGCGTGGCGGAGGCGGCGCACGCCAGGGGCGTGTCGGTCGAGGCGGAAATCGGCAAGATCTTCGACGCCGATGCGACGCCGGAGGAAATCGCCACCGGCTACACCGATCCCGACCTGGCCCGCCGCTTCGTCGAGGAGACGAGGGTGGACTGCCTCGCCGTCTCCATCGGCACCGCCCACGGCTTCTACACCCATGCCCCGAAGGTCAATTTCGACCTGCTGGAGGAAATACTCCGCGTCGTTCCCTGTCCGATCGTGGTGCACGGCGGGTCCTACACCCCCGACGCGGACGTCCTGCGCATGGTGAAGATGGGCGTCGCGAAGTTCAACGTGGGCGGGGAATTCTTCGCCGCCTACAAGAAGACGATCCTCGGGCTCCTGACCGGGGACTTCAACCGCGAGGCGACCGAGGTCATGGCGGCGGCGAGGGCGGCCATCGAGAAGGTGGCGCTGGCCAAGCTGAAGCTGCTGAACGCGTACCGGATATAGTCGACTTTAAAAGCTCACGGACATAGCAGCATGGCCTATATCGGGGTGGACGTCGGGACCTCCGGCTGCAAGGCGGCGGTGGTGGGCGCCGGGGGCGATATCCTCGCGGCGGCGGGACGCGAGTATCCGTTCGTCGTGCCGCGTCCGGGGTGGGTGGAACTCGACGCGGGAGCGGTGTGGCGGGCGGTGGCCGAAGCGCTGCGGGAACTGTCCCCCCGCGCCGCGTCGGCCAGGGCGATCGCGGTCGCGTCCATCGGGGAATCGATGGTGCTCGCCGACGCCGATGACCGGATTCTTTACAACCCGATCGTCTATGTGGACAACCGCTGCGCCGGGACGGTGGGGAAAGTGGAGAATACGGTCCCCGCGCGCGAGCTGCACCGCCTCACCGGCATGCCGCTCAACCAGATGTATTCCCTGAACAAGCTGCTGTGGTTCCGGGACAACGCGCCGGAAGTCCTGGAACGCGCGCGCAAGGCGTTTCTCTTCGTGGAATACATCGGCTATCTGCTGTGCGGGAAGCGCCTGGTCGACCCGGCCAGCGCGTCCCGCACCATGCTCTTCGACGCGCGGAGGCTGGATTGGGCGGACGGGCTCTTCCGCGCCTTCGGCATGGATCGCGGCCTGTTCGCCGAGATCGCCCCTCCCGGAAGCCGGGTCGGGACGCTGCTTCCGGAAGTAGCCGCCGCGACCGGCCTTCCCGCCGGTTTGGCGGTGATTCTGGGTTGCCACGACCAGCCCTGCGGCAGTCTCGGCTCCGGGATTTTCGATGCCGGCGACGCGCTCCTGGGGGAAGGGTCGTCCGAAAGCATCAACCTGATCGTCGACGGCACGGCGGTCGGGCCGGGGCTCATCGACCGCCATATCCCGTTCGAACCGTTTTTCGAAGGCAGGTATCTTTGCGCTTCAGCGCAGTTGACCCACGGTTCCGGCATCCGCTGGTTTGTCGAACTTTTCCGGGCCGAGCTCGCGAAGGCGGGCGGCGATCCGGCGGAAAACGCTTACGCGCTCGCGGACCGGCGTTGCGCCGACGATTCCGCCGGCCTTTATTTTCTCCCCTACCTGTCGGGCGTCGATCCCAACGACGGCGACAACGATGCGCGCGGGTGCTTTGTCGGACTCGATGTGACCGTCGACATTTGGCGGATGTACCGGGCGGTGCTGGAAGGCTTGAGCTTCGAAACGCGGATGCGCCTCGAGCGGTTGGCGGAGGGCGGCGTCGCGCCGGGCAGGATGATCGCCGCCGGCGGCGCGACCAGGTCGGACCGGTTCATGCAGATGAAGGCGGACGTGCTTGAACGGCCGGTACGGACGCTCCAGGGCGGGGAGGCGGGCATCCGCGGGCTTGGGGCGATCTGCGCCGTCGCCTGCGGCGATTACCCCGGATACCGCGAGGCGCTGGCGGGCTTCGCGCGCCCCTGCCGCGAATATCTTCCGCAAAAAAGCTACGCCGACCGCTATGCCGGCTATCTCGCGGTTCAAGGAAACATCCGCCGCCTCTACCGGGAATTGCGCGGCAACGCGGCGTTGCGGTGACCTCGACTTTTAAAGGAAATCGGGCCAACCGCAACCCGATTTCCTTTAAAGATTCAACCGCTTTCGTTTCAGTGATTTCCTTCAAAAGTCCACTTGCCGGCTCCCGGTTCTTTTTCCGTCGCAAGTCCACGCCATGTATGCGCGGCCCCCGGCCACCGGGGCGAATACCCGTTTCGGCGTTGACAACGCCCGACGCGTCAGCTATTATTCCTAAATCACCCGATCCGGCGTTGCCGGGATGGCGGAATGGCATACGCGCGGGTTTCAAAAACCCGTGGCCTCGTGGTCGTGTGGGTTCAAGTCCCACTCCCGGCACCAAATGTCAGTTCGGTCCAGTGCAGATAAAATCAAAATGCATTGGACAATAATAAGTTACAGAATAATGGCGACCCGACAGGGTCGCCATTATTCGTTGACATTCAGGTATTTCGTGGGTATTACTGTGGGTGCTGCCACCTTTGAAGAAGGAGATACCCACTATGGCCCTTACCGGCAGAATGATTGCCACATTGAAGCCGATGGAGAAAGCAAAAAAGCATTTCGATGGTGGCGGGCTGTTCCTTTTCGTAACTCCCACAGGTGGAAAACTGTGGCGAATGGCTTATCGCTTTCATGGGAAATCAAAACTGTTGAGCTTTGGACAGTACCCCACGGTCACGCTCCGCATGGCCCGCGACCGTAGGGAAGAAGCAAAGCGACTGCTGGCTGACGATATCGACCCAAGCACCCGCAAGCGGGAGCTTAAAC
>JAISXA010000157.1 GCA_031270685.1 Planctomycetota bacterium | reverse complement strand
ATTTCTTCGACAGAATCATCGTGATCGCCGCCGTCAGCGTCGTCTTTCCGTGATCCACGTGTCCGATCGTGCCGACGTTTACGTGCGGCTTCGTTCGCTCAAATTTTGCCTTGGCCATTTTCCATATCCTCGAAATCCAGTGCTACTTTTTGTTGATGACGGTCTCGGCGACGTTTTTCGGCGCCTCGACATAGTGTTTGAATTCCATCGAATACGTCGCCCGTCCCTGGGACAGCGAACGCACGGTGGTCGCATAGCCGAACATCTCGGCCAGCGGCACTTCGGCCTTGATGGCCTTGATGCCGCCGGGAAGATCTTCCATGCCGTGAACGATACCACGGCGGCTCGATAGATCGCCCACGATGTTGCCCATGTATTCGTCGGGCGTCTCGACTTCGACGGACATCGTCGGCTCCAGGAGCGTCGGCGACGCTTTCCTCATTCCGTCCTTGAAGGCGATCGACGCGGCCATGCGGAAGGCGTTTTCGTTGGAGTCGACGTCGTGATATGAACCGTCGAACAGGGTGAACTTCACGTCCACCACCGGGAAGCCGGCGAGCACGCCGCTCTTGACCGCGTCCTGCAAGCCCTTGTCTACCGCCGGGATGTATTCGCGCGGTACGACGCCGCCCTTGATCGCGTCGACGAACTCGTAGCCCTTGCCGATTTCGTTCGGCTCCAGCCTGATCCAGACGTGACCGTACTGGCCGCGGCCGCCGGTCTGCTTGACGAATTTTCCTTCCTGCTCAACGGTTTTCTTGATGCACTCGCGGTAGGCCACCTGCGGCGCGCCGATGTTGGCGTCGACGCCGAATTCGCGCTTCATGCGGTCGACGATGATGTCGAGGTGCAGTTCGCCCATGCCGGAAATGATGGTCTGGCCGGATTCCTCGTCGCCGCGCACGCGGAAGGACGGGTCTTCCTGCGCCAGACGGGCGAGCGCGATGCTCATCTTTTCCTGGTCGCCCTTGGTTTTCGGCTCGACGGCGATGTGAATGACCGGTTCGGGGAATTCCATGCGCTCCAGGGTGATCGCCGAGGCCGGGTCGCACAGGGTTTCCCCGGTCGTCACTTCTTTGAGGCCGACGCACGCGGCGATGTCGCCCGCGAGCACTTCCTTGATTTCCTCGCGGTTGTTGGCGTGCATCTGCAACAGGCGCCCGATTCGTTCCTTGCGTCCCTTGACCGGGTTGTAGACAGTATCGCCCGATTGCAGCACGCCGGAATAGACGCGGATGAAGGTCAGTTGGCCGACATACGGGTCGGTCATCAGTTTGAAGGCCAAGGCCGAGAAGCGGGCGGAATCGGACGCTTCACGCGATTCCGTCTCGCCGCGTTCGTTTTCGCCTTCGACCGCCTCGATGTCGACCGGCGACGGCAGAAGCTCGATCACGGCATCGAGCATCCGCTGGACGCCCTTGTTCTTGAATGCCGATCCGCACAGTACCGGTTGGATTTCACAGGCGATGGTCCGCGTCCGCAGTCCCTTGATGATGTCCGCTTCGGCGAGGCTGCCGGATTCCAGATAGCGTTCCATCAATTCGTCGCTTGCCTCGGCTGCCGATTCGAGCATCTTGCCGCGCCATTCCTCGGCGACGCCCAGGAGTTCCGCGGGAATTTCCCGATATTCGAACTTCATTCCCTGCGAAGCCTCGTCCCAGACGATGGCTTTCATTTTAATCAGATCGACGACGCCGGAGAATTTTTCTTCCCGGCCGATCGGAATGACGATGGGTACTGGCGTGCCTTGCAGGCGCGTTTGCATCTGCTCGACGACCTTGAAGAAATCGGCGCCCTGGCGGTCCATCTTGTTCACGAAGGCGAGGCGCGGAACGCCGTATTTGTTGGCCTGCCGCCAGACGGTTTCCGACTGCGGCTGCACGCCGCCGACCGCGCAGTAAACCATGCAGGCGCCGTCGAGCACGCGCATCGAGCGTTCGACCTCGATGGTGAAATCGACGTGTCCGGGGGTGTCGATGATGTTGAGGCGATGTTCCGGAAACTGGATGTCCATGCCTTTCCAGAAGCAGGTCGTTGCCGCCGAGGTGATGGTGATGCCGCGTTCTTGTTCCTGCGCCATCCAGTCCATCGTGGCGGCGCCGTCATGGACTTCGCCGATCTTGTGGTTGACCCCGGTGTAGTACAGGATGCGCTCGGTGGTGGTCGTCTTGCCGGCGTCGATATGGGCGCTGATGCCAATATTGCGGTAGCGCTCGATGGGAGTTTTGCGTGCCACGTCAAACCTTCATTGATAAAGAACGTTCTTCACCGGGGCCGACATCGGCCGCCGGTCGCTGCGAACATCAGAAACGGAAATGGGCGAATGCCTTGTTGGCTTCTGCCATGCGATGCACTTCGTCGCGCTTTTTGACTGCGGCGCCGCGGTTTTCCGCCGCGTCGAGCATTTCCGCGGCCAAGCGCTGGCCCATCGATTTTTCGGAACGCTTGCGTGCCGATTCGCGCAGCCAGCGCATGGCCAGTGCCATGCGGCGGTTCGGGCGGACCTCGACCGGAACCTGGTAATTGGCGCCGCCGACGCGGCGGCTCTTGACCTCGACCAGGGGTTTGACGTTGTTCATCGCTTGGCCGAAGACTTCGAGCGGGTCCTTGCCGTCCTTGCCGGCGATGATGTCGAACGCGCCATACATGATGCGCTCGGCGACGGATTTCTTGCCGCTCATCATGAGTGTGTTGATGAACTTGGATACTTCGATATTGCCGAATTTGGGATCCGGGAGAATATCGCGCTTTGGAACTTCGCGGCGGCGTGGCATGGAACAACCTTTCAAATGAAAATTCTTCAGTTGCGGACCCGGCATGGCCGGTTCCGCCCGGCCGCCCATTGGGCGGCCACTTACTCAAGCGGCGATCAGGCCGCCTTGGGACGTTTCGTGCCGTACTTCGAACGGCTTTGCTTGCGATCCTTGACGCCCTGTGTATCGAGCGATCCGCGCACGGTGTGGTAGCGCACGCCGGGCAGGTCTTTCACCCGGCCGCCGCGGATCAGTACCACCGAGTGTTCCTGGAGGTTGTGCCCTTCGCCGCCGATGTACGAAATGACCTCGAAACCGTTGGTCAGCCGCACTTTGCAGACCTTGCGCAAGGCCGAGTTCGGTTTTTTCGGCGTGGTGGTGTAGACGCGGGTGCAGACGCCGCGTTTCTGCGGGCAGTTTTCCAGAGCGGGAACTTTGCTCTTGGCGCACACCGCTTCACGGGGCTTACGGACAAGCTGGTTGATGGTTGGCATATCTTCCTCGGACTCCGGTTCTGCAAAAGCCGGGGCGCTGACACCGACCCTGGCTGACAAAGACCGGCGATTTTATGGTCAATCGGGGCGCAAGTCAAGGGGAAAATCAGGCGTGGGGTGCAATCCAAAGTGGAGGGAGGGATTTTCTGGCAGGTGGATTGCTTTGTGTGAGGAGCAGATGGAAGTCCAGTGTGGTGGGCAGGGCAGTGAGCTGATCGATTTCCATCATTTGT
>JAISXA010000116.1 GCA_031270685.1 Planctomycetota bacterium | reverse complement strand
CATATCGTCGCGGTTGGTTCGCCCTGTTGTGCCTGTGTCTGTCCATGCCGTTCGCCCTTTCGGGGGAAACGCGGCGCCAGCCAAGCGCCGCCGCCGCGCCGGCGACGCCCGGACGCGTGGTCGTCCTCGATCTCAACGTCCTGGACACCATCGACGCGCTCGGGATAACCGACGTCAAGCTCGCCGCCCCCAAACAGGCGCTGCCCCCGTATCTGGCCAAATACAAATCCGCCGCCGTCGAGGATGCGGGCGGAATACGGGATCCAAATCTGGAAAGGATCTATGAGTTCCAACCCGACCTCATATTCATCTCCGGCCGGCAGACCGACTATTACGAAAAACTTTCCGCGATCGCGCCGACCATCCTCTCCACCATTGATTTCAAAGACTACCGCGCCGGCTTCAAGCGCTGCGTTCTCACCGTCGGCGATGCCTTCAAGGCGCGTGGGCAGGCGGAGGCGCTGGCTGACGCGCTCCTGGCCAGGGCCGACCTGGTGGCGGAGAAGGCGGTCGCGGGCGGAAAGGCCGGGCTTGTCGTCATGGTCAACGACGGCGCGGTGAGCGCCTACGGGCCGGGTTCCCGTTTCGGGGTGATTCACGACGTTTTCGGGGTGCGTCCGGCGGACGCCGGCATTCAGGCGTCGCTGCACGGCCAGTCCGTCGATTTCGAGTACATATCCAGAATCGACCCCGACATCCTGTTCGTCATCAACCGCAACGTGGCGATCGGGAGGAACGCCGTGACCACGGTCCTCGACAACGAACTGGTCTCGAACACCAGGGCGGGCAGAAATGGCAAGATCGTCCACCTCGATTCGGCGGTCTGGTATTTATCCGGCTCGGGACTGAAGTCGTTCGAAATCATGCTGGGGGAAATCGACGGCGCGCTCGATTGACGGATGCTTATACACTTCCAACCTGGGCGCGGAGCGTAAAATCCAGAATCGAAAAATCCATTGACAGTCCTCCCGGGCGGAAATATAATCGCTTTAGTGCCTGAAATTTTGCCAAGCGGCGATTAAACCACCAATCGCCGCTTGGCAAAAAGCTAAACCGCTTGTGTCGCAAGGGGGGTGCTTTTTACCGCTTGGGCATTCCGCGGTTTGAATGCCCAAGCGGTAAAAAGCCGATTGGATTGCGGGAGGCTGGCTTGGCGGTCGGCTTCGTTTTTTTTGTCATTGTTCCGTCGATCATGGCGTTCCCGCCTCCGGCGGCGAGGTGAAGTCGAGGAAAAACAATGCCCAGTAATACGAGGAAATCCGAACGCGCCGCGCTGTTGAAGGAACGGCGCAAAGTCCGCCGCGCCAATGCGGCGAAGAAGGCGGCCAAGCGTTCCGTCAAGCGCGCGACCGCGTCGCACCCGCACCGCCGCACCGCCGCCCTCCGCGCGAGGAAACGCGGCTAGGGAAGGCCGGGATCGATCGCTGGCGAATCCCATCCGGATTTTTGCAAAGCGGGCATTCAAACCGCGCGGGAAGTTCGCCCGGATTCCATTGCAAGTGGACTTTTGAAGGAAATCAAACAAACCGCTGTTTGATTTCCTTCAAAGTTTCAGGGCGTTCGTTTCAGCCGCGTTTTTTTTGCAACGTCGCGGGTTTGGGTCGAGTTGACGAAAAAACAACCCATTGAAACGAAAGCGGTTGAATCTTTAAAGGAAATCGGGCGGCGGTTGGCCCGATTTCCTTTAAAAGTCCACTGCAAGCGACGCTATTCAAATCGTCCCGCTTGATATCGCCGTACCGGACCCGACCCGCCAGCCGCCGGCATTGAGTTGCAGGTTCCACATCCTGGCGTAAAGACCTTTCGCCGCCACCAGTTCATCATGCTTGCCCTGTTCCACGATGCGCCCGCCATCGATGACGAGGATGCGGTCGGCATTCCGCACCGTTTTCAGCTTGTGGGCGATCACCGCCACGGTGCGGTTCCTGACCAGTTCGTTGATGGCGCGCTGCACCGAGGCTTCGTTCTCGGGATCGAGGGATGCGGTGGCCTCATCCAGCAGGACTATGGGGGCGTTCTTCAGGAGGGAGCGGGCAATCGATACCCGCTGCCTCTCGCCGCCGGAGAGGGTGGCGCCGCCCTCTCCCACCATGGTGTCGTACCCGTGGGGAAGGGAGGCGATGAAATCGTGGCAACAGGCGCGCCTGGCGGCGTCCTCGACTTCGGCAGCGCTCGCCGACGGCCTGCCGATGCGGATGTTCATGGCGATGCTGCCGCGGAATAGATAGTTTTCCTGGAACACTTCCGACAGGTGCGACAAAACGCTTTCGGGATCGAGCCCTCGCATGTCCTTTCCGCCGAGCGAGACGCTTCCCCGCTGCGGGTCGTAAAACCGGGCAAGCAGACGGAGGATGGTCGATTTGCCGCTGCCGGATGGCCCCACCAGGGCGATCATTCTGTTTTTGGGGAAGGAGGAGGTGACGCCGTTCAGAACGGGTTCCTGTTTGTAGGCGAAGCCGACGTCACGCATTTCCGCCTCGCCGACGGCTGGCGCCGGCTCCGTTCCCGGCATAACGGGGGCAGCAATAATGGCGTGGATGCGTTCGGCGGAAAGGGCGGCATAGCGGATGATGCCGAACTGCATGAAGGCGGATGTCGCCGGCTCAAGGACGGCGGAGCCGACGAGCAGGAAGACGAGAAAGGTGATGACGTCGAGAGTGCCGTCCATGCACCGGTAGGTTCCGGCCAGGATCATGACGCTGAGGCCGCCGCGCATGAGGCAGATTGCCGAATTGACTACCCCGCCCGTCGCCCCCTCCAGCCGTATGGATTCGCGGGTGAGTCGGCGAAGAGCCCGCTCCAGCCGGGTGAATCTGCCTCCGGCGAGGTTGTAGGATTTCAGGGTCATCATGCCGTCGAGATATTCCTGCAAGCGGCCGCCGACTTCGATTTTCGCCTCCACGTGACGCGCGCCCAGGCGTCCAGCCACCTGGCAGGCGAGATAGAGGATTGCCAGGGCCGCCGGAACGCAGGCGAACATGGCGGCAGCCATGCGCCAGTCGACAAACAATAGGCAGAGGAAGGCGACGATCGGCATGACGATGGCGCTCAACAACTGCGGCAACAGGTGCGACGCAACCATTTCCATCATTTCGTAGTCGGCCATGAACATGTTGGCGAAATCGCTGGACTCCCGTTCCAGAATATTGCCGAGCGGCAGTTTACGCAGTTTTTCCGCCAGCGCGATGCGCCCGGCGGCCGAGGCGGAGTAGGCGGCGCCGAATGTCTCCCAGTAGGCCTTGGCGCAGACAAAGTACAATAAGACCGAGAAAATCGCCATGCCGGCGCAGAGGCCGGCAAGAAAGGCGAGATCGGGGGCGGCGCCGCCAATGTGCGCCGCGAAGAGATGCCGCAGGCCGAGGATGCCGAACATGCCGAGGAGCAGCTTGTTCAAGCCCTCCATGGCGCACCAGAATATCGGTCTGACCAGCGCCCGGGGATTGCCGGAAGTGATGTGTTTCAAGAAGTCTCTCATCGTGATTGACCCTCCCGCACTCCCCTTCGTGATTCGCTGCCCGAAAAGTCGGCGCCGCGCAGCACCCAATTGCCCGCGTCATGGTAGGCGCCCCACATGACCGCGTAGAGGCCCCGTTTTGCCAGAAGTTCGACATGCGTCCCCGATTCGTGGATTTTCCCCTGTTTGACCACTACGATGTTGCCGGCCTTCGAGACGCTCGGAAGGCGATGGCCGATGACCAACACCGTTTTTCCCTTTACCAGTTCCGAGATCGCCTCCTGCATCAACTCCTCGTTTTCGGCGTCCATGAAGGCGGTGGCCTCGTCGAGGATCAGAATGGGCGAGTTCTTCAGTATCGCCCTGGCGACGGCTATCCGCTGGGCCTCGCCGCCCGACAGTTTTGCGCCGCCCTCGCCGATTTTGGTGTCGTAGCCGTCGGGCAGCGACAGGATGAAGTCGTGGCAGCGCGCCGCCTTGGCCGCCGTTTCCGCCTCGCCCTTCGCGGCGGCCGGCTTTCCCGCCAGGATATTATTGTAAACACTGTCGGACAGCAGAAACGCGTCCTGGAAGACGAACGAAACCAGGCCGAAAAGTTCCTGCGACCCGATGTCGCGGACATCCACTCCGCCGATGCGGACCGCACCGGCATTGACGTCCCAAAAGCGCGAAGCCAGCTTGGCCAAGGTGGACTTGCCGCCCCCGGACGGGCCGACAAGCGCCGTTATTCCGCCCTGGGGGCAGGCGAACGACACATCGTCGATGGCCATGACGCCCGGGACATAAGCGAACCGGACGCGTTCGAAGGTTATGTCGTATCGGTCCGGCAGCTTCGGGTTTTCCGGCTCTGGAAGGGGGTTTTCCGACAGCACCAGATCGAGGCGGCGGACGCCTTCGGCGATCTGGTTGAGATTGCCGCCCAGCGCCATCAGCTTGTACAGGGGGGCGCCGATGCCGGGGACCAGCAGCATGAACAGGAACAGGGTGAGCGCCAGTTCCATGTTCCACGGCCGCCCCGCGAGCAGCATGACGCCGGCCGGGAAAACGAAGGTGGCGGTGGATCCGACGATGGTCGAATAGAGGTTCCACGGCTTCATCATGGATTTGGTGATGCCCATGGCGCATTCCTGATAGGCCAGAATGGTCCGGTGGAAATCCTTGAACGAGCGCACGGTCTGGCCGAACATCTTGATGATGGGCATGCCGCGCACATATTCGAGGGCCGACTGGTTGAGATCCTCCATGCGGTCGTGATACTCGCGATAGGCCGCCTGGCGCGCGGCGCCGCCGTACCCCCGCGCCTGCACCAGCGCGCCAAGCGCCAGCGGGAGGAGCGCCATGGCCGCGAGCGGTGGATTGACGCTGAACATGCAGGCGAATATGACGACGGGCGCCGTGATGCCGGCGACGATGTCCGGGAGGTTGTGCGCCACGAACAACTCGACCTTCTCGATGTTGAACTCGAGCGTCTTTTTGACCGCCCCCGAGGCGTTGCCGGTGAAATAACCCATGGGCAGCAGGGCCAGATGCCGCGACATCGCCATGCGCAAGCCATAGAGGATGTTGAAGGCCGCGAGGTGGGAGCACATCAGTCCCGCGAAGTAGATGAATATCCCGGCCAACATGGAGGTGAAGGCGATGACGGCCCAGCGCGTCATCGCCATGGCGTCCAACATCCGCAAATCGGACCGCTTTGCGGTCAACTCCGAAATGATGCGATAGACGCTGTAAAAGGGAACGAGCAGAGCGACGGCGCTGAGCGCGCACAAAAGGGAGGCGACAACCAGCAGACCGCGTTTTTCGCCGGCGATTTCCAGAAGCCTGGACAATCCGGACAGAGGCGATTTGTTGTTCATGTTCGCCCTTTTTTGAAGCATCCGCTTCCTGGATTTTTTTTTGGAATTTTTCCGGAACAAATGACGCCCGGCCCAACCGCGCCGGGCGCCAACGAACGATTCCGCCTACGGCCGCCATGGTCCGGGGCGCGCACCATGGGGCGTCTCTGGTTGGTGGACGAGTCGGACTCTTGTCATTCCTACTTTGCGGCGACGAACGAAACGGAGGTGAAGTATCCCGTCGCGGTTGCCAAGTCGCTGCCTTCCAGCGGGAATGCCTGTTCAACGCCGATGACGTTCAGCGACATATTCCGCACCGGCACGGCCGCTTTGCCATTGGCGTCGGTTTTGATTGTGTTGCCGAGGTCGCCCGCCACATCCACGATGACCTCCGCATCGGCGAGCGGCTTGCCCTGATAAAGGACCCGCACCTCGAGCAGGTCGCCTTGCTTGAGGCCGGCGGGGTTGACGGCGGGCACGATTTGGAGCGGCAGTTCCGCCATGACCTTGGGCTGGACGGCGGGGTCGAGATAGACGACGTTGTATTTCAGCGTCTTGTTCGCGGTCTTCGCGCCAGGCACTTCCGGCATGGGCTTGTTCACGTACTTTCCGTCCGCGCCCTTGGACCAGTATCCATGATCGAATTCCACCACCAGCAAGGCCGCTTCCTTGGAGGGGTTCACCACCACATAACCCTGCCGGGCTTCGATCCCGACTTGAACCGGGGCATACTCGCTCGAGTATCCGGTGACTTTCTTCACCTTCGCGGTATCGTAGGCCTGATCGTCCCGGCCTTCGCCAAGCACAACGGTTAAAACGTCAAAGCGTTTCGCCACCCATATCCCGTGCGCGTGCCCTATCCCCGACAGCGCCAATGCCAATACGAGCGCACCCCCCCCGGCAAGCAATCTGTTTCGCATGATCTTCCTCCTTATTCGGCTGATGCCCAATTGCATCAGATCCAATGTTTTATTAATAAAACTTAAGCCGCAAGGAAAACCTGCCGGGTTGGACAAGCGGCAGGCAGTCGGTTTCATGTTTGCGGAATAATTGGCGCCATGTATGTTTTATAACTAAAACTTATGGATTGTCAAGTCGCCTTTTAAAGGAAATCGGGCCAACCGCCAATCGCCACTTTGCAAAAGTAGAAAACGCCTGTGCCGCATGCCGGCGTGCCGCCGCTCTTTCCGGTACACGGCGCTCACCCCACCGGCGAGCGCACCGCGTCCCCCGGTTCCGGCCTTGCGATGTAGTGCAGTATCTCGCACATGGAAAGGACATCGGATATCGCCACCACCCTGATATCTCCGATCCAGCGGCCGTTGCGGCTAAGCTCCAGTCGTCTTCCTTCCGAAAATCCCCGGTTTCGTCCGCCGGTCACGATGACGCGCTTTAGATCCTTATCCATGGCTTTGATCTCGATCCTGGCCTGTTGATCGGCAGCGGCGATTTCCTTCCTCCCTCCCGCAAACAGGATGGAAAGGCCGGATTCGGCGGTAATGCCCGGGCGGGAGGATTGCTGGCGCCCTTCCGGAATATCGTCCGCGCCGGAAGGGGCGTTAACGGCGGGAGGAGGCGTGGGAGGACTGGATAAGGCATGGTTATTGCGGCGGATCGAAGGCGTCAGGTCCGTGATTTCAGGATGGGGTTCTTCGGATCGAGCGGCCGCCGGCGGACGTTCATGCGTCCGTTCGCGCGTTGCGGTTCGGAGGTCTTTCAATTCCTGGTTAAGCTTCAGGATTTGGATCCTGCTTTTGGCCTTGTAGGCGTCGAATTCGCGGTATGACTTGATATAGCCGCCCACGACGAACAGCATCACCGCCACCGCGATAAAGGCGATCCAGGCGGCGGTTGTCGGACTGCCGTAAGGTGAGGAGCGTTCCCCGTCGTCTTCCCGGTGGTCATGCGCGCTCATGATGCGTCATCGAATCCAATATGACAGCCTCTCCCTAGAGAAGCCATTCCCCGCAACGGCATTATACCCGTCATCGAAACGGTTGCAAACAACTTTGCCCGGATGATCGGCCTCGATAGCAGGTATTGTTGGATGCGCCCTTGGCGTGGACTTTTGGAGAGAATCAAACGGCGGTTTGTTTGATTTTCTCCAAAAGTCCGCTTAGCGTAGCATGGGCGCATAGAAGGGCGACAGTTCCATGTCGGGCAGGTAGCGGAGACTGTCCCCGATCTGGTCGGCGTCGCGCGCGTGGAACGGCTTCCTGCCGACGAGGGCATAGGTTATTTTATCGATGTTTATCCCGCGCCGGGAGAAAACGATCTTTACATTTCCCTGCTGGGCCGGACGCAGCCGGCGCGGAAAGGAAAGGGTGCGGGTTGACGCCACCACGGTCCCGTCCGCATTCGCGGCCCGGCAGTCGATGGCTATGTTGTCCACCGTAAAGGTGCTGTGGTTGACTATGGTTCCGTCGACGACGAGGTTGTTGTTGGTATCGTAAAAGACGTGCTCGGCGGCGAAGGTAAGCTTGAGATCGGTGAACTGCCTCTTTGCCATTTCGTTGAATTCTATATCCGTCGGCCTGGTCGGCTTGTCCACCGCCCGGGCGCCGGCCGGGATGACCGCGAGCGCAAACAGCAGGGCGAACGCATGCTTTCTCATGGCTCCCTTCCCCTTCACCGTGCCGGGGCCAGGGCGCTCTCGCCGCGCCATACGACCACCGGCCTGGCGCCGTCCATGCCGGATATGGAGAATCTAGTCGGCGCCATTATGGAATTCTGCGCGGCATAGGAGGCCGCCGCCAACGTTTTCAGCGCCGGCAGGTTGGGCAGCATCTCCAGCGGCTCCCGCAACTCGAGGCTCTGCAGACCGCCGTTCTCGTCGAAAACCGCGATGGCGGACGCGCTGGCGGCGCCGGCGGAGGACACCGTCACCACGGCGGACTGTTCGTCCAGCTCCTGCCACGACACGCGTGCGTTGAAGCGGAGCAGTGCGGGGTTCAGCGGGGCGGTCAGCAACCAGAACCCGAGGAGGAAACTTTCCAGCGAGGAGTTAATGGATTCCGCCTTGACGTCCACGAAGGAATCGAGGTACTTCTTCGATTCGAATTCGTTCTGGCGGTAGATGTCCAGGAAACGAATCCAGATGCCGGGAACGACGCTCACCGTCGCATCGTGTACATACCCCGTGCCGGCGACCGCCGTCAAATGGCGGGAACGGATGGAGTGCTCCCCGCCGATCACCGGCAGGAGGAACGAGCCGTTGGTGGTGGTCTCCATCAGCGACGGGACGCTCGCCGCCGCTCCCAGCGTATAGTCGAAATACCGCGTCACCGGCCCTGGCAGTTCCGGCGTCGGCCACTCCTTCGGATCGATGGCGGTCGCGGCGACGGAAGCGGACGATTGCTCGCGGCCGGCCGTGATTCGCTTACTGAAGCGGTAGTGGCCAAAGCCGACGATTGCCGCCAAAAGCGCCAGGCACAGCAATATCACCGTTATAAAGGTGGATAACTTCATTCTCCCGTCCCCAAATGCCCGGACTGTCCGCCGGAAGGGAAAAAAGCCTACACTATTTAATCGACACTTACAGTGAATCCGCCCCAGTTTTTATTCGATAATCTTTTTAGCTGGCATTTTTTGCAATTTAATTGAATGGATTGACGCGGCCGGAACAAGTAGAGCGTGGGGATTGACGCGGGCCGGGGAAGTGAAGCAACCGTTGTCGAATGAACGGGTTATCGGCCACGACGCTCCCGTTCGAATTGGAATTGCCGCGCGCCGCGGCGAAACCGTATCGGAGGAATGGGCGATGCCTGGCGTTCCCAGCGTGATAAAATGGATTTCCCGTTCGTCTCAGGCCCTGCTCCTCGTACTTCTGTCGTGCGTCGTCCTGGCGGCGCTGCTGATGCTGGTTTTCGACGAACTGAACTATCTGGAACCCACCCGGCTGGAAAAGATCATCATGGTTTGGCACCAGAGCCACTTACGCTAGCAATGGGCTGGAGTGAATGGGAATGAAGAGTTTTTCCGGGAAAATCCTCGCTCAATGCCTCCTCTGGAGCGCGATGCTCACGGCCATGGCCGCCGTGTCGGGCTGTTCCGAGTATGAAAATACGGCGAACCTTCCGCGGCCCACGCCCGATATGAAAAATCCCATCTATCCCATCGCCAGGGCGATCATCAAGGGCGGCGACAACGTTTCCGTGCGATTCATACGCCATCCCGAATTGGACACCCACGGCTTTGTCGAAATGGACGGGACCTTTTCGCTGCCGATACTCGGCCCGGTGCAGTTCGCCGACAAGACCACCGGCGAATTGCGGGACGAGTTGATAAAGGCCTATTCTGGGGAACTCCGCGACGCCGACGTGACCATCGCCACGGAAAAACCCGACGCCATGGTTTTCGTCGCCGGGGCGACCCGCGCCGGCGGCCCGCTTCCGTACCGGACGAACATGACGGTGGCCATGGCCATCGCCGCCTCCGCGCCGGACACGGTCAAGGGGGATTTGCGGCAGACCATCCTGGTACGGCAGGATTCCGAGTGCGCCGAGGGCTTCAAATCGTACCTGGTCGACGGGGACTTCGCCTCCGGCGACGCGAAAAACGTGTACCTGATGCCGGGCGACGTGGTGATCATCCCGCGCAAGGGCATAGCCCTGGCCGGCGACAAGGTCCAGCTCTACATCCGCGACATGATTCCGCCGCAAATGACCATGGGCTACATATTCTCCCACGAGGTTCACCGCGAGCCGGACAGGTAGGCGGGACGATTGCGAAGTGGTTAGACCAGGCATGGTCGAGGACAGCGAATCATGGACTTGACGGTCAAGGGCATCGCGTCAACCATTCTCAGGTACAAGGCGAGTCTGCTGCTGTTCTCGCTGTATCTGGCGCTCGGGTTCGCGCTGTACCTCAGATTCGCCAAAAAGACCTACGAGTCGACGGCCGAGATACTCGTCCGGTTCGGACAGGAGCAATTGGCCAGTTCAAGCGTGTCCTCCATGGACAGCCGGATTTACATCACGCGCCGCGAACAGGAGATCCAGAACGAGATCCGCATCCTCACCAGCGCCGACACCATCCTGTCGGTGGCGAAGGTGATCGCCGGCCCGGACGCCCCGGAAGGGGATTATCTCGCCCTGCGCGATTATATCCAGAACAACCTGGAAGCCTCCGGCCGGAAGAACTCGGACATCGTCACCGCGTCGTTCCGCTTTCCCGATCCGTTCGTCGCCCGGGCGGTCCTGAACCTCATCATCGAACAGTACCAGATCCACCATAGCGTGGTGTACTTCAATTCCAGCGAGCTGGATCTGGTCAAAGGCAAGATGTCCCTCGCGCATGAGGAATACGCGGCAGCGCTGATCAAGATGAACCAGTTCGAAATCACCAGCCGGCTCTACGACAGCGCGCAGATTCTCGATCTGGTCTCCAGCGTGGAAACGCAGAAACAGGCGCTGAACGATCTGCGGAGCGAATACATCTATACCAGGCAAAAGCGCGACAAATTCCAGGAGACTCTCGATACGCTCCCCAAGGAGATCCTTTTCATCGAGCGGGAAGTCCACAACAGCCTGCGCGACGATTTCCGCGGCCGCCTGTCGGAGTTGCTTGTCCAGCGGGACGGTCTCTTGACCCGGTACAAGGCGGACTCCCATACCATCCAAAACCTGCAGCGCGAGATCGACAACCTTGTCCAGTTGATAGCGGCGGAGCCGGAACGCCTGACGGGCGAAAAGGAAATACGGCCCAACGAGAGCTATACCATGATCCACAACATGATCATGACCCTCAATCCCGAGGTGGATGCGCTCAAGGCGCGTATCGACGTGCTTGAAAAGCAGATCGAGGACATGGAGTCGAGCCTTGCCCGCGCCAACGAGAACAAGAGCGAGTATGCCCTCCTGTCCAGGAACGTGGAACTGAAGAAGGGCATTTACGATCAGTTTTATCAGGACTACATCGCCGCCATCGGCAAGCAGGACGCCCAGACCAACAGCATCACCAACGCTTCCGTCATCGCCCAGCCCTCGCTGGACGTGATCCCGGTCAAGCCGAACCGGCGGCGCTTCATCGCGCTGGCCGTCGCGCTGCTCTTCTTCGGCAATCTTTTCATATTGAGCGTCCAGGTGTTCACCGACTCCACCATCTCGACCCCGGAACAGGCGGCGAACGTCCTGAACCGCCAGGTCGTGGGGGTTTTCGGCGGCTTGTCGAGGAAGGGGCTGGACGGAAAGGGCGGCGACGGGAAAGTCGAGCGCAGTTTCGAACGGCAGCGAAGCGGTTTTCGCCAGCTCTACATCCGGCTGACCCAGGCGGAGAGGCCGAACGTCATCCTCTTCACCGCCTCCGCGCCCGGCGGCGACAACCTCGCCCTGGTGGAAAATTTCGCCGCCTTCGCGCGAGAGAACCAGCAGCGTTCCGTGGCGATGATCGACTATGTTCCCGGCGGCAGGTACGCGAACGACGACGCCGGCGCCGGCGCCGGCGTTCCGGAAGTCATGGTCGCGGCCGACCCGGAAGCCGGCGCGGCTCCCGAAAAAACGGTTGCCGAAAAAACGGTTGCCGCGGAGGCGTTGGAGGCGGGCGGACCCGTTCCCAGCCGCTCCTTTCTCGGCGTCGACGCGTTTCAGCGTTCCGACGACATCGACATCGTGCGGGAAAAGGGGTTCATCGAGGATCTCCTCAAGACATACGACCTGGTGGCCATCAATTACGCGCCGCTGCAGGAAAGCCCCATTCTCATCGCCCTGTCCGACTTCCTGGATTGGGTGGTGTACCGGATAAGCGCGGAGAACACCAACCGCTACCAGGCCTCGAGCGCCATCCGTTCGCTGCAGGTGTTCGGCTTCTCCAATATCGGGCTGATTCTCACCGACCGGAAATTCCATATTCCCGCTTTTCTCTACCGTTTTCTTTAGGAACCTCTCGGCATGAATTGTTTCGGCGTATACCGGAAATTTCGCGAGCGCTGGATCCGGGCGCATACCTGGATGGTCGGCGGGAGCCTGGGCGCCTGCGGCGGCGGGTGCCGCATAGAATCGCCGATTCTTCTCAACCGGCCGGACCGCGTATTTGTCGGCCGGGGCGCCGTGATCTGCGCCGGGGCCATGTTGTCCTGCATTGAAAACGAAAAAAGGGAGGGGGGAAGCGTCGGGGAAATTCACATCGGAGCCAACTGTCACATCCGCGAGAACGTGCAGATAACCGCCGCCGGGAGCGTGCATATCGGCGAAAAGGTCGGGATAGGCCGCAACTGCCTCGTTTCCGACCATGATCACGGATACGAGGACGTCGGCAAGTTTATCATGGACAACCCCATAACCGCTCCCCGGCCGGTGGTGATCGAGGACGGCTGTTTCCTCGGTTGCGCCGTGCGCGTAGCGCCCGGCGTCCGCATCGGCCGGAACAGCCTGGTGGGCTTCGGCGCCGTGGTCACCAGGGATATCCCGCCCTTTTCGGTGGCGGTCGGGGCGCCGGCCAGGGTTGTCCGGCGCTATAATTTCGAGACGGGCCGGTGGGAATCCCGCGCCGCCGAACCGGCCGCGGGCTGACGCCGGACAAGGGACGGTCATGACCGGGACATCCGGTTCCGCCGAGGGCGAAGGCATTCCGCCCACCAAGCGGGTGGTGAAAAACACCCTGTGGATGACGGCGGCGTCGTTCTGCGGCCGGATGGTCAGTTACGGGACCTTTGTCCTCCTCGCCCGTTTCTTCACCCAGACCGAGGTGGGCGTCTGGGCGGTGCTGCTTACCGCACAACTCTTCGCCGAAATCATCTCCAACCTCGGCCTCGACAAGATTCTCATCCGCGACGCGTCCAGGGATCGGCGGGAGGGCGAGCGGCTGCTCGACGCCGTCATGCCGGTGAAGCTCGCGGCCGGCGCGATCGTCGGGCTGGCCGCCTACCTCTGCGTGCGTCTCGGCTATCCGGAGATTGCCGGCGCCTATCCGGCCGCCCTCGCCATTTCCTTCGCGGCGATACCGCTCATCGCCGTCACGCGCAGCCTGGAAGCGTGGCATGCCGCCCGTGAACAGCTGCGAATTCCCGCCATCGCCCAGGTGCTGGATCGGGTGGTCCTGGTCTGCGTGCTGGCCGGCGTCTGGCTGACGCGCCGCGATTTCGGCTATTTCATCGGCCTGAGCGTTCTCGCCCCCATGGCGCGTTTCCTGGCGGATTACATTCCCGTCCGACGGATGGTCCGCCTGGCGATCGCCGGGAGGGGGTGGCCGCTGCTGTCGGAATCGGTGATCCTTTTCACCGTGGAAATAATGGCGGGCATCTATCTGCGCATCGATCTCATCTTTGTCTCCAAGCTCGACTCGCTGGCGGCGGCGGGGCTGTACAACGCCGCCTACCGGGTCTTTGAGTTCTCCACCATCATCTTTTCCGGGTACCTGCTGGCCATTTTCCCCGGCCTCGCCCGGAAAGCCCGCCTTGGCTTGTTTGAAAGCACTTTTTTGCCGGGCCTGGGCGTGGTCGCGTTCGCCGCGATCCTGGGCATCCTCTTCCGCAACGCCGTCATGGGCCTGTTCGGGCCGGCTTATCTCGCGGCTTCGCCAGCGTTCGCCTGGCTCATGACCGCCCTGCCGCTCAGCTATGTCACCTCCTTCATGACCAATTCGCTAATCGCCATGGGCAAGACCAGATTCCTCCTGGTCATGGCCGTCATCGTGGTCGGCGGTAACACGCTTTTCAACTGGCTTCTCATTCCGAGATTTTCCATCGCCGGCGCGGGGATGGCATTTGTGCTTTCGGAAGTCGTCAGCATTGCGGTATTATTATATTTTTCGGGTTTTCTGGGCTACGGAAAAAGTGACGAGACGGCGGTGGAAAACGCCTGAAGAAGCGTTCCGAAGGGCGGCGCCGATGGAGGCGAAACATGCGGGCCATTTTTTTCAGCGCGCTAGTACCGGCCATCGCCGCCGCCGTCGGCGTCGTCGCATTCGGCATGCTCGGCGACAGGGGCATTATCGCCTTGATTGCCGGCATGACCGTGTTCCTCGTCGGCATCGTCGTGTGGAAGCGGCCGGACCTGGCGCTGACAGCGGCGTTCCCCGTGCTGGTTTGCACTCCTTTTTTCCTGTCCTTCGGCAGCGCGCCGCGCATATACGCCGACCAGACGCTTCTCATTGCCCTCTATGGCGTCGTCACCCTCAAAATCCTCCTTAGGGCCGAACCCACGAACCTGGGATGGATGGACATTTTCGCGCCCGCGTTCTCGCTCGCCATGCTCGGCATGACGCTTCTGGTCAATCAATCGTCCCTGGAAGCGATACGCGGATTTCTCGAGATCATGTGCTTCAGCATGCCGCTTTGCGTCCTGTGCGCCCATATCGCCACCGCGAGAACGGCTGAAAGAACAGCCATGGTCCTGGCGTTCGCGGTTATCGTCGTCGCGATGATCGGCGCGGCCGAAGTGCTGTACGGGAGCAATCCGATTATGGAATACGCCTCGGAAAGGCACGAAGGGGAGTTCGCCTACATTTCCGGTGAAATGGTCGCCGCCTCCGACGCGTTCTACAGGCCCTATGCGGTTTTCTCCAATCCGTCGGAAGGGGGGACCGTCGTAGCGCTTTGCCTGCCCTTCATAGCCGTCCTCCTGGGGGGGGAGAAGAAATTCTGGCGGGTGGCCGCCGGCGCCGCCCTGGCGGCGGGATTCGTCTTCGTGGTCCTCACCGCCACGCGGGGCGTGTGGTTTTCGCTGTTTCTGACCACGATTCTCTTCTTGCCGCGTTTCCGGAAAGCGTGCGTGCTGGCGGCTCCGGTTTTTGCCGGCGGCCTGTTCATGAGTTCGTTTTTTTTCAGCCGAATGCGGCTTTGGGACCGCATCGCCGATTTTCGCAATCTCCGCATCCGATTCTGGTATTGGGAACAGGCCCTGTCGCTGGCGGAGAACAATGCGCTTTTCGGCCTCGGTTTCGGCAACTTCGCAACCAGCTATCTGTCCCTGGATCCGGCCATTTCCACCGAATTCGCGGCGGATATCAATCAGGTAATGACGGTCGACAATATGTTTCTGATGATATTGGTCGAGCAGGGGGTGTTCGGCCTGGCGGGATTCCTTCTTCTTTGCGGTTTCCTTTTCCTCCGCCTTTTCAAAACCCGGAGCTTCAGCATCGCGCAAGGACGCCCCCGGTCGGCCGACTTCGCCCTCGCGGCGATGGCCTGTTTGTGCATCTATCTTTTTTGCGGGGTTCTCGCGGATGTGCACCTCTTCAACAAGGCGACCAAGTTGGTCTTCATGCTGTCGGGGATGGGCTGGGGGCTGTCCCTGAACACACAGGAAAAATACGGATCGCCATGACCGCGCGCAAGCTCGTTGTCGTTCATTTCGCCGTGTCCGGCGGCGGCGTCAAACGGCACGTTCTTGAAATCGCGGCCGGCTTCGACCGCGGGAAATTCGACCTCATCGGCATATTTCCCGATGCCGCCATGGCGGCGAGCGTCGCCAGGAGCGGGGATGCGCGCTACCTGGCCGCGTTCAAAAAGCTCGGCCTGCCCGCCCGTGCGCTGGAGGTTCCCCGGTGGTTCTCGCCATGGGCGGATTGCAAGTCCGTCTTCCAACTCGCGGGAATGCTGCGGCGGATGAAACCGGACATCCTGCATTGCCACAGCAGCAAGGCCGGTTTGGTGGGCCGCCTGGCGGCGGCGCTGGCGGGAACGCCCGCCGTGTGCTATACTCCCCATAACATGTACTACGCCATACAACGCGGCATGAAACGGCAGGTGTTTCTCTTGGCCGAACAGGCGCTGGCTCTGTTCTCCGACGCCATCATCGCCGTGTCGGACAGCGAGGATAGGGAATTCCGCCGGGATTTGTGGTGCAAAAAAAAGATAGTCCGCATCGATAACGGGATTAAACCCTATTCCGGCAAGTGGGAGGTCGCGGAAGTGCGGCGCCGTTACGGCTTGGAGCCCGGCGCGCGGGTCATTCTCACCCCTGCGCGCTGCGAGCCGCAGAAGGACGTCCGCACTCTGGTGCTGGCGATGGAGCGCGTGGTCCGGGATGTTCCCGAGGCGGTGCTTTTGGTGGCGGGCGAAGGGGAGCAGCGGCCGGAATTGGAGGCGTTGACGGATCGTCTCGGTTTGCGGGAGCGCGTCCGCTTTCTCGGCTGGGTCGACGCCATCGAACCGCTCATGGCCGCGAGCGACATCGTGGTCCTCTCCTCCCTGCGGGAGGGGCTGCCCTACGCCGTGCTCGAGGCGTCGGACATGGGCAAGCCCACGATTGGGAGCGATGTGGCGGGAACCCGGGACTGCATCCGCGACGGCGAAACCGGCTTTCTCCTGGCGCCGGGAGACGTCGACGGCTTCGCCGACAGGATGATCCTTCTCTGCGGGCGGCCCGAAGCCTGCGCGGTCATGGGAGCCAAGGGCCGGGAAATGGTCGAAGCGGAATTCGGCGCCGGCCGCATGCTGCGCGAACTCGAGGCGCTGTATGCGCGCCTGGCCGGGCGGGAAGGATGAAGGAACTGAAGTTTTGCAAAGTGGCGATTAAACCGCCAATCGCCACTTTGCAAAAATCGAAAACGCTTGCGCCGCAAGGATCGTGATTTTTACAAATTGGGCATTCGGCGGTTTGAATGCCCAATTTGCAAAAGTCCGGAAGGAAACCGCATATGGACGAAGTCGACGTATCGATCATTTACGTGAATTGGAATTGCTCCGGGGAAATGCTGAAATCCATCGCCTCGGTCCGCAGGTTGGCGACGGGATGCACGCGCGAAATCATCGTGGTGGACAACCTGTCCCCGGAGGACATCAGCGGGCTGGAACAGCCCGACATCCACCTGATACGAAACCCGGTCAACGGCGGTTTCGGTTCGGGATGCAATGTGGGGGCCAAGGCGGCGAAGGGCAAATACCTTCTTTTCCTCAATCCCGACACGCTCCTTCTGAACGATGTGCCGGGCATCCTTTTCGGCTTCCTGGAAAAGCACCCGGACGCGGGCGCTTGCGGCGCCATGCTCCGGGACAGCGACGGCGCCATCAACTACAACGGCGGGAGGCGCCGCCTCGGTCTGGTGAACGAAATCCTCGAACACTCCTCCCTGTGCTTCAAGTATCCCAGGGTTCCTTTCATCGGGCGCCCCTATTACGGCAACTGGGATCACCGCTCCACCCGCCAGGTGCAGTGCCTGTGCGGCGCCTGCATGATGTTCCGGCGGGAGGTGTTTTTCGCGGAGGGCGGCTTCGACGAACGGTTCTTCATGTATTGCGAGGAGATGGATCTGTGCCGGCGCACGCTGCTCGCCGGGCGCAAGATATTCTATGTCCACAGCGCCGAATTGATGCACGAGAACCGCAAAAGCACCATGCAGTATTACGGCACCTTCCACCGGTTCGTCATGCAGTACCTGGACAGCACGCGAATCCATTTCCTGAAACATTACGGACGGGTGTACACCCGCGTCTGGCGCTGGTGCATCGGCGGCATCTATTTCTTGAAGTATGTGCGCCACCGCCGCAAAGAGGATCTCGAAAAGGCCCGCTGGGGGATGTCTTTTGTTTAGCATAGTCATGCCCACCTACAACCGCTGCGCTCTTCTCGCCCGCGCCATGCAGGCCATACTCGACATGCGCGGGGCGGACCACTGCGAGATCGTCGTGGTCGACGACGGTTCCACCGACGAGACGCCGGCGGTGCTGGCCGACCTGGCGGCCCGCCATCCCAATGTCAAGCCGGTGCGCCGGGAGAACGGCGGCACCGCGGCGGCGCGGAACACCGCCATCAAGCACGCCACCCGCGACTACCTGCTGTGCATGGACGACGACGTCATACCCGATCCGGGACTGCTTGAGGCGCACGGGGAACGGCTTCTCTCCGGCTGGGACATCTCGCAGGGCAGCGTGGTGTGGCACGAGTCGGTGGCGGACGATCCGCTGGCGCGCTTCATCGAATCGCGCGGCATGCAGTTCCGGCTGGACAACTACGCCGACGGCGACGTGGTTTCCTACAAGAACGTCTATACCGCCAACGTCGCCCTTTCCGCCGCGGACGCGCGCGCCGTCGGCTGCCTCGACAGCGCCTTCGGCTGGAAACGTTACGGCTTCGAAGACACCGCCTTCGCCTGGCGGCTGGCAAGAGGGGGCAAACGCGCCGTCTACACCGCCGCCGCCCGCGCCCGCCACCTGCATCCGTGGACCGGGGAATCGCTCCTGCGGCGTGAATATTCCGTCGGCTTCGGCCTCGCCCTGGCGGGAAAGCAATACCCGGAGATGGCGGCCGACCTCGGCTACGACAAAGTAAAGCGCGACGCGGGCTGGCTGTTGCCGCCATTGGCAATCGCCTGCGCGGTCGGCCTGCCGAAGTTGTTCGGCGCGGATTTCCGCCGCCGCGTCGCGCTCAAGCAATCGTTTCTGCGCGGCTTCCGCGACGCGCGCAAGGAACTCGAACCATCCGGGAAAACCGCATGCGTGAAGATTCCTGCGCCGCGGTCATAGTGGCCTACAACAACGAGGACGGGATTGCGGATTGCCTCGCCTCCCTCTTCGCCCACTCGCGGCTGAAAACCACGGCGGTGGTGGTTGACAATTCGCCCGGAGAAGGCACCGCCGACGCTGTCCTGGCCTATCGGGACGCGCATCCCGACCAGGACATCGGGTTAATCCGCCGCCCGGACAATATAGGCTTCGCCGCCGGGTGCAACCTGGGCGCGAAGGGGGGAACCGGGAAGTACCTGCTGTTTCTCAATCCCGACGCCAGCCTGGAGAACGACGCGCCGTCCCTCCTGGCGGCCTTCCTGCGGGAGAATCCCCGGGCGAAGATAGCCGGTCCGCAAATCCGGGATCGGCGGGGCGCCGTCGGCAAAACCTGCCGCAATCTGCCCACGCCGCTGGGGATCTTTTTCGACGCCGCCGGCCTCGACAGGTATCTCGGGTATTACCGGCTGACCCGTTTCGATCACGCGCATGCCAGGAAGGTCGGCCAGATCATCGGGGCGTGCATGTTTATTCGGCGGGAGGATTTCGAGGCGCTCGGCGGGTTCGACGAACGTTTTTTCATCTATTACGAGGAAGTGGATCTGTGCAAGCGCGTTTGGGATTCGGGAGGCGAGGTGTGGTTTTATCCCGGGGCCCGCATCGGCCACGTCGGCGGCGTCTCGTGCGAGGCGCCCGCCGCCGTCAACCGGATGCCCGGCTTTCTCCGGCGGAGCCGGGCGCATTACTTCGCCAAATACTATGGCCTGGCGCCGCAATTCCTCGTGCTGGGCGTTTCCATCGGCGAGAGCCTGTGCAAGGCCGCGGTCCTGACCGTGCTGGCCTGGCTCGGCAAGCGGGATTCCGCCGCCCGCCTGGGCAGGAGAAACGGCTTTATCGCCCTGCTTCGGGAATGGGCGCGGAAGGGATAGAAAAAGGCATGACGAAAATTCTGGCCTTGACCATTCGGCCGGTCGAGGGTCCGGACAGCCGCTATCGCATTCTCGAATATATCCCCTTCCTTAAAGAAGCGGGAATAGAAGTCGTCCACCACAGCCTTATCGATTCCGCATTCTACCAACGGCGGCAGCGGGGGAAGCCGGCCCTTTTCGATCCGTTCCGCTTTGCCGGCGCCGTTCTCGCCAGGGCGGCGGAACTCGCGCGCCGGCCCGCGTACGACGCGGTCTGGGTGGGTCGCGAACTGATGCCCTACGGACCGCCGCTTTTGGAGCGGCTGCTGTTTCGGAGCGGCGTTCCGGTGGTGCTGGATATCGACGACGCGCTGTTCGAGCCCGATCCGGCGGGCGGCTTCTTCCATCGGAAGCTCCGCGATTTCCGCAAATACGCCTATATCGCGCCGCGCAGCCGGACCGTCGTGGTGGGCAACCGCCGCCTGGCGGCGTATTTCTCGGGCCGCGCGCCCAGGGTCGAACTGATTCCCACCTGCGTCGATCATCGGAAATACGCCGGCATCGCCCGGCGTCCCGACCCTTCCGGCCGGGTTCGCATCGGATGGATCGGCACGCCCGCCAACCGGTCGCACCTCGAGCGCATTCGCGGGGCGGTTGAACGCCTCGCGTCGCGGCATCGCCTGGAATTTCGGGCGGTTGGCATTAACCAGCCGCTTGGATGGGCCATGAAGCGCGCGTACGGCATTCCCTGGGAGCTGGGGAAGGAATTGGAGTATTTCGCCGACTTCGACATCGGCGTTATGCCGCTGGCGGATACCGCCTTTACCAGGGGCAAGTGCGCCTTTAAAATGGTGCAGTACATGGCCGCCGGCCTGCCGGTGGTGGCTTCGCCGGTGGGCGCCAACCGCGAAACGCTGGTCGCGGGCGGGCAGGGATTTTTCGCGGAGACGCCGGATGAGTGGGAGACCGCGCTGGAAACGCTCATCCGCGATCCCGGCTTGCGGCGCGGGATGGGGGCGTCGGGACGGGAACGGGTCCGGGAGCGTTATTCCCTGGTTTCGCAATGGCCGCGATACGCCGATATATTGAGGATCCGGGAAACGGTTCCGAAGGAGACGCTATGAGACATGCTTTCGCTTGGCTGCTGGTTGTCGCCGTTTTCGCCCGGGGCGGCGGCGCACAGGCGGCCACCCCTTTCAGGCTGGGCCTCAATGCCGACAACTGGAGCGGCCAGACCGACTCGGCGCAGTTCAGGGAATCGGTGCGGGAGTTGGGGGTCGAATTCATCGTCTGGCATGTCCACCCGGTGGAAATCGACACGGGCCATATACAAAAGGCGATTGAATTTTGCCGGCGGGATGGGCTTGGCTACCTCTTTAACACCGAGGTGGTCAACTATCTGCCGCCGGAGGCGCGCTTCGCCGCCGACGGCGGAAAGACCTATCGTTGGGATCTCGGGGCGAGCCTGCTCAACCAGGTCAAGGACGATCCGCTGTTTCTGGGCGTGGTCTACGACGAACCGCTGCTCATGCAGAGCCTCGCCGGCGCCGTGGTCTTCAACCGCCCGGTGCCGCCCTATTTCGCCGACACCAATAAAATGACGCCCGAGAAGGCGTTTGACGCGGTGGCGGGCAGGATTGACGAATTGAGCGCGCACTATCGGCAATATAACGCGCGGATGGTTCTGGAGACGCTGCTTCCCGACGCGTCCTTTGTCGGCGCCCGGGGCGGCGCGGTCCTGGCGGTGAAGCTGTTGAAAGAGAATTACCTCGATCTCATGACCATGATGGCGGCGGGCGCGGCCAGGCAATATCTCCCGGAAAACGAAAAAAAGGGTCGCGGGCTCGAGCTGTGGGCGTGCGTCGATCTTTGGTACCTGGACACGTTTCCCAACGCGGAGATGCACGGAACCACCGGCAAGAACGGGGGGCATGCGCCGGAGCTGTTGCGGCAGGCGCTGGAGTACGCGTACAACGCCGGTTTCGACGCCGCCTATATCGAGATGAACAAGGGGTTGATGGATGCCGCCTGGAAACTGACCGGGCACGGAACGGCGGCGGCGGCGTTCGACCGCTGGCGGAAGGCGCGGCCGGAGCGCACCGCCGATTGGCGAACGCCGCCGCCCGCGGCATTTACCGTCCGGCGTTTCCCGTCGGGAAATCCCGGCGGCAAGCTTCCCGACTTCTTGAACCTGAGCGCGTACGGCAGCGGTTCCTATCGATTCCGGGACTGCCGCCCGAGCGCCGGGACGGGATATTGCGGCAAGGATCAGGCCTGGTTCAAATGGTTCGCCGCGCACGCGAAAAATGTGGGACCGGTCGCTCCCGAGGCTTTTGCCGGCACCACCTTCAATTCCGGGGCGGAAAGCCCCGGATCGGCCCTGGAAAGAATCGGCCGGCCGTACCAGCCGTTGGCGGGTTTGCCCGTGATCGACTTTGTCGATCACACCGCGCCGCCGTTGCCGGCGGGCAAAAAAGATCAGGTTGATTTTTACGGCGACGGCAAGTAACCCGAACGGCGCCGGCGGGTGTGGCGATGAGAGTGACATGGGTGGACAACGCCAAGGGATTGGCCATCATCGTCGTGGTGTTCTGCCATGTGTGCATCGGCCTGACGCGGCGCGGCATGGATCCGTACCCCGGAGCCGGGCAGCTGATCTATCGGATGGGCGACAACTTCGGGGCGCAGGTGTTCTTTTTCCTGGCCGGACTGTTTGTCGAATCTTCCCTCCGGAAGCGCGGGAAGAGGGTTTTTATCCTCGGCAAAGTGGAAACAGTGCTTTACCCGTACGTGATTTTCTCGCTCCTCCAAGGCTCGATGGAAGCGCTTCTCTCCAAATACACCAACATGAAGATAACCTTTTCCGAAGTGCTCACGCTTTTCATCATGCCGCGCGCGCAGTTCTGGTTTCTGTTCACCCTCTTTCCCTGCCTGGTGATCATCGCCGTTTTCCACAGCGTTCGCTTTCAGACCCGACACCTGGCCATCGCCTACGCCCTGGGCGCCGCCGCCTTCATCGCGACTCCAAGATGGTACAATCCGCCGCAACTCGCCTACGTGACGCATAACATCGTCTTCCTTCTCGCCGGCATGCTCTACGCCCGCCTGCCCGGGATCGGCGCCCGTCGGACAGCCATCGCCATCGCGTCCGCTGCCGCCATCGCCGGCAATCTATGGATGAGCATGCATCCCGGATATCTCGAATACAGGATGCTTGTCCTCCCCATGAGTCTCGGTTGCATCGCCGCCCTCTCGGGCCTGGCCGCGCTCATTGCGAAGACCGGCGTGAAGTTGTTGGAGGTTCCGGGGCGATACAGCATGGAAATCTACGTGCTGCATATTTTGGCATGCGCCGGAAGCAGAATAATTCTCGAGCATTTCTTCGGCATCCGCAACTGGACGGTTCATATGGCGGCGGGCACGGTCCTGGGTCTTGCCGGTCCCATCGTCGCGTATAAGCTGGCGATGCGATTCGGCTTCAAGTTTCTCTTCGTGTGTCCCGTAACGCTCGCCTCCGGCGGCGCTCCCGCCTCGGGAGGGGATCGGCGGCCATGATCGAATCGCCGGCCACCCACCGTCACGACATCGATGGGCTGCGCGCCGTCGCCATCCTGGCGGTGGTTCTCTATCATGCCGGTTTTCCCCTGTTCCGCGGGGCGTTTGTGGGGGTGGACGTGTTCTTCGTCATCTCCGGATATTTCATCGCCGCGAGTCTTGCGGCGTCGCTGCAAAAACCCGGATTCAGCGTCGGACAGTTTTACCGGCGGAGGGCCGCCCGAATCGTTCCGCCGCTCTTGGTCATGACCCTGTGCTGCGTGCCGGCCGCCCATCTCCTTTTTTTGCCCCAGGATTACGCAATGCTGGGCAAAACCCTGATCTCGGCGGGGGCTTTTTGCTCGAATCTTTTCTTCTATTCGCAAGGCGGCTACTTCGACGCCCCGCTGGAGGGCAATCCGTTTCTCCACACCTGGTTCCTTGCCATCCAGGGGCAATTCTCCCTGATTTTTCCGCTCTTTTTCATTCTGGTCCGGCGCCTTCGGAAGGGAAGGGAAACGCCGGTCGTCGCCCTGCTGTTTTTCGCCTCCCTTCTCGCCAGCGCGTTCATGGCGCGCTACGCTCCCCGGGCGGCTTATTTTTTCCTGGCCTCCAGGGGATGGGAGTTGCTGGCCGGCGCCTTGCTGGCGCTTCGCATAGGACGCGGGAACGCCCGCGACGGTTCCGTCCTTCCCGCAAAGCTGTCCGAAACGCTGGCGCTGGCGGCGATCGCTTCCATTCTGATGCCTATTCCGCTATATACGCCGCGGACGCCCTTTCCCGGACTCGCCGCCCTCCCGCCCTGCATCGGGGCGGCGCTGCTCATTTGGCTTCCG
>JAISXA010000061.1 GCA_031270685.1 Planctomycetota bacterium | reverse complement strand
CGGACCAACGGGTTGATTTTTCGCCCTGTCGGGCGATACCGCCGACCTTGCAATAATTCCCGACGCAAAATGTAAACCCAAGAAACTTTGGAGAGAATCAAACGGCGGTTTGTTTGATTTTCTCCAAAAGTCCACAGTCAGGTACCCACCTGAATGCGACAAATCCGTTTTCGCCGTCGCCGCTTGTGCATCAACATCGCCGTCCTCCCACGTGAAGCGCATGACGATTTCCTGCAGACGGGAGCGCATAAGGCTGTGCGAGTCGTCGCCGTCGCGTGTTTTCAGGGCCGGAATCTTCGCCCAATCGGTCTCGACGAGTTGCCGGAACCGGGCCAGTCTGGTCTTGCCCAATACCTGCTTGTATTTCTCCCATGGGATGCCGCCGAAGTTGCCCGCCGCGTCCCGAACATCGAGGCGATACAGCCAGTCGGCCAAGGCAAGCGGCTCCGGTCTGGTTTCGGTGCAGGCGAGGACATGCAACGAAACCAGCGGATTGACCAAATCTTCGGGATTGACGAGATCGTATTCCATCTCAAGGCATTGCTTGTTCAGTCCGGCAAGCGCGTATTCGACGAGGGTGGCGACCGAGGCGGCCTGTCCCTTTTCAAGCAATGCCTTCAGCGCCGCGAGCACAGGTTTCATCTGATCCGCGTAGCCTTCATATTCGCTTCGCCCTTATTCCAGGCCAGGGCGGTTGCGATCAGGTGCTTGCAAAAGCCGCCCGCCGGACAGGTGCAGTGGGAACGGAGGCGATCATCCTCCAGCCAAATATGGGTTTGGTTGCGACAGGATCCTTTTCTCATCCGACAATATCTATCAGATACCGGCCGATCTCGCGAAATACCGTTCGCTGATCGCCGATCCCGGCAAGCTGGAAAAAGTGCTGTACGGGAACATCGTCAAGCTGTATGGTCTCAAAATCTGAGCCCGATGTTTCGGGGGAATCGACATGAAGATAGTGGTTCTCGACGGCTATACCCTCAATCCCGGCGATATTTCATGGGATGGATTCAGAAGCTTGGGCGAGTTCGCCTGCCACGACCGCACCCCGGCCGACAAGATCGCCGCGCGCATCGGCGACGCCGAGGCCGCCATCACCAACAAAACGCCCCTGACCCGGGAAACCTTCGACGCCTGTCCGAATCTGAAGTATGTCGGAGTCCTGGCGACCGGGTACAACGTCGTTGACATCGCGGCCGCCAGGGAGCGGGGCATCGTCGTCGCCAATGTCTCCACCTACGGCACGGCGGCGGTGGCGCAATACGTTTTCGCGCTTCTTCTGGAGATCTGCCATCACGTCCGACACCACGCCGACACGGTCGGGGAAGGGCGCTGGAGCAGGAGCGACTACTTCTGCTACTGGGACTATCCGCTTATCGAACTGCACGGCAAGACCATGGGCATCGTCGGCTTTGGCAGGATCGGCAGGGCGACGGCTGCCATCGCCGTCGCCATGGGCATGACCGTACTTGCCTTCGACGAAAATCCCGACAAGAAAAACGAGACCGGAAACATCAAATATTCCGGACTGGACGATCTCCTCGCCAGGTCGGATGTCGTGTCGCTCCACGTCCCGCTTTTCGATTCTACGCAAGGCATGATCAACTCCGCGAGCATCGCCGGGATGAAGGACGGCGTCATCGTCATCAACACTTCCCGGGGACCGCTGGTCGTGGAAGAGGACATGCGGCGGGCGCTCGAGTCCGGCAAGGTCGGCTGGTACGCCGCCGATGTCGTCTCGGTCGAACCGATTTCGCCCGACAACCCCCTGCTTTCGGCGAAGAACTGCATCCTCACCCCGCACATCGCCTGGGCTCCGAAGGAGGCGCGCGAACGGCTCATGAACATGGCCGTCGACAATCTGGCCGCGTTCATCAAGGGAACGCCGCGAAACGTCGTGAACTGATCGGTTAGGAGGCGACGCGAAATTAATTTTATATGCTTTTCGGTTGTACGCTTGACTGGCGCAGTCCCGTCGCTCCCCGAATGTAAATGTTACTTTGCATCGGGTCCTTACCTGCGCTTGATGTTGTAGAACGCGCCCTCGCCGGCATAGGTCGCGTCTTGCCCAAGTTCCTCTTCGATGCGGAGGAGCTGATTGTATTTGGCGATGCGGTCGGTGCGGCAGAGCGAGCCGGTCTTGATCTGGCCGGCGTTGGTCGCCACGACGACGTCGGAGATGGTCGCGTCTTCCGTTTCGCCCGAGCGGTGGGAGACGACGGCGGTGTAGTTCGCTTTTTTCGCCATTTCGATGGCGGCGAGCGTCTCGGTGAGGGTGCCGATCTGGTTGACCTTGATGAGGATCGAATTGGCGCAGCCGAGCTTGATGCCCTTGGCGAGGCGCTCGGTGTTGGTGACGAAGAAATCGTCGCCGACGATCTGGATGCGGTCGCCGAGTTTCCCGGTCAGCAATTCGTATCCTTTCCAGTCGTTCTGTTCAAGACCGTCCTCGATGGAGACGATCGGGTATTTGTCGCAGAGCATGGTCCAGTAATCGACCATCTGTTGCGCGGTCTTCGATTCCTTTGTGGATTTCCTGAATACGTACTTGCCGCCGCTGTAGAATTCGGATGCGGCCGGATCCATGGCGATGGCGATTTCCTTGCCCGGCTTGTAGCCCGCGCCCTTGATCGCCTCCATGATCGCCTTAAGGGGCGCTTCGTTGTCGGGGAAGTTGGGGGCGAAGCCGCCTTCGTCGCCGACCGCGGTGGACAGGCCCTTTTTCTTCAGGACCGCCTTGAGGGTGTGGAAGATCTCGGTCGCCCAGCGCAAGCCTTCGGAGAATGACGTCGCGCCGACCGGCTGGATCATGAATTCCTGGAGATCGACGGAGGAGTCGGCGTGGGAGCCGCCGTTGATGATATTGCACATCGGAACCGGCAATTCGTGCGCATAGGCGCCGCCGATATAGCGGTAGAGGGGAAGGTCGGCGCACTCGGCCGCGGCCTTGGCGGCGGCGAGGGAAACGCCAAGGATGGCGTTGGCGCCGAACTTGCCCTTGTTTTTCGTGCCGTCGGCCTTGATCATCAGGGCGTCGATGCCGATCTGGTCCGCGGCGTCCATGCCGATGATGAGCGGCGCGATCTTTTCGTTGACGTTCTTGACCGCCTTAAGCACGCCCTTGCCGCCGTAACGCTTCTTGTCGCCGTCGCGAAGCTCGACCGCCTCGTGTTCGCCGGTGGAGGCGCCGGACGGAACCGCCGCGCGGCCCAGTTCGCCGCAGACGGTGACGACTTCGACTTCGATGGTGGGGTTGCCGCGCGAGTCGAGAATTTCACGGGCCTTGACGTTGATGATTTCCGACATTTGTGGTCCTTTCGAAAGCGCCGGTCAAATACCGGCATTGGAGTATTGATGATAAGCGGCGGGGCGGTGGTTGACAACGATTATTTGAATTGCTCTAACCCTCCGCAGCCATGTCGTAGTCGAAGAGGCCGGCCAACGCCGCCTCCACTTCCGCGAGTTGTTCCGCCGTCGCCTCCGGAGCGTCGATTTCGACGCTTCCCGGCGCGCGGCGGTCGAAGACCACGAGCGCCTCGCCTTCGGGCGTGCGGCGGGTCGCGTCCAGCCTGAGGATGCGCCGCCGGGACAGGATCAGCGCCAGCACGTAGCGGATGAGTTTGCGGCGCGGTTCCGGGGCGCCGGCGAGGTCGTCGAAAAGGACGAGCAGCCGATCGTAGTCGATCTTGCGTTTCGCCGGGCCGTCCTTTTCCGGGAGCGGCTTGTTTTTCCAGTAGGAGAAGAGGACGGATTTGTCGACGTCCTTCCAGGCGTCGGCTGCGTAGTCCCGGCGCTGGAAATCGTCGCCGTCCTCCACCAGCGCCGAATAGAACGATTCACCGGGCGCGATCTCCTCGCCGCTCGCGAAGCATACCCGCTTCCCCTTGCCGATTCGCCACCGTTCCGCCATCGATCGCCGTCTTTCCACGGATTTTTGCAGGAAGCCGGGCCAACCGCCGCCCATTTTCCCGTAAAGTTTTAACGCCTTGCATTGCGACGCTTTTATTATTTATCCGAACTTTTGCGAATTGGGCATTCAAACCGGCGAATGCCCAATTTGTAAAAATCGCAACCCTTGCGGCACAGGCGTTTTCGTTTATTGCAAAGTGGCGATTGGCGGTTTAATCGCCACTTTGCAAAACTTCAGATTTATCCATCAACTCGGGTCAAGCATGCAACACTGTAAAAAGCATTATCGAAACGAAAACACTGAAACTTTAACGGAAATCAAACGGCGGCATGTTTGATTTCCCGCAAAAGTCCACTTTCAGTAAGCCTGGAATATTCTCTGGTCCGTGCCTTCGCCGCCTTTGCCGACTTTCACCTCGACTTTGCGCGCGCATCGGGGACACCATCCGACATAGGCGTTGCCGGCCGCATTCTTGTAAATGCGCCCGTAGAGGTTGCAGCACTTGAAGTGAATGCCTATGTAATCGCGCTTTTTCAGAGCCTTTTCCGGCGCCATACGCCGCCCCTTACGTCAATGCCGATTGCATGGTTCACAATGCATCGGAATTTTTGTGAATCGGGCATTCGACGGTTTGAATGCCCAATTCGCAAAAATCGCAACCCTTGCGGCAGCGGTTCCCTTCCGATTGCACGTTCCGCATCATGAATGGTGCGCCGTCAACCGTCCCCCCTCCGCCACGATATCTCGGCGAAGGCGTTGTGGTCGTGGATGCTTTCCAGCGTTTCGGACCGGACATGCAGCCATTCCACGCGCTCGTCGCGGCGCAGGACGTCGGCGACGTGCCGCACCACATCCTCCACGAAGGCGGGATTCTCGTACATGCGCATGGTGACGCTGCGTTCGTCCTCGCGCTTGAGGAGCGGGAAGACCGGCGACGAACCGGCACTCTCCGCAACTTCGATCAGTTCCTCGATCCAGATCATGCGCGGCAACCCGCTTTTGCGGCGCATCGCGCGGACGTCGAGATCGACGTACCCGCGCTGGTTGTGGGCGCCATAGTCGGCTATCGCCTTGCTGCACGGGCAAAGCGTGGCGATCGGGACGCGAACGCCGACGGCGAAGCTGTCGCCCCCGCCGTTCACTTCGGCGACGTAGCGGCAGTCGTAGCACATAAGGGAGACCGCGCCCGAGACGGGGGCGGCGCGCTCCACGCAATAGGGGAACTTCACCTCCATCCGCGCCCGCTCGGCAGCGAGACGCGTGCGCAGGGCGCCCACCATTTCCGGCAGCGTCTCCATGTCGATCTGGTCGCGGTGCTCGTGGAGCACCTCCACGAAGCGGCTCATGTGCGCGCCCTTGTAATGGTGAGGAAGGCTCACGGACAGGGAGAATTCCGCCACCATGCGCTGGCGTTCCCGCGCCTTGTCGCGCACCGCTATGGGGTAGCGCAGGCCGCGCACCCCCACCAGGTCGATCGGCAGTTCCCGGTCGTCGCGGCCGGATTGAACATCGGCCATTCCCCCGTTTCCGTCCATGGTCAACCCTTGCGGCACAGGCGTTTTGCTTTTGGCAAAACGGCGAGTGGCGGTTCAATCGTCATGTTGTAAAACGTTGGAGACAAGTATAATCCGGAGAAAAAGCAAAGGCAAGGCGCGAAAATCCATAGTCGCCAATCAGGCATTTTTCATGGGGACGACCGGTTCCGGGTCGGATGCGAATCCGGCGCCGGCTATGCCAGCAACAGCCTGGCGCGACCGGAACGGAGTTCTTTCGCCCATTCCCCCGGCAGGTCGGCGGTGGTGATCACCCCTTCCACATCATCGAGTCCGCAGACGCGGGAGAGGCTGGTCCTGCCGAATTTCGACCGATCGCCCAGGATATAGCCGTGTTCGCAACGCGCGACGATGGCGGCGCCGATCTCCGCGCGCATCATGTCGGAGTTGGTGAATCCGGAATGCGGGGTGAAGCCGTCAATGCCGACGAAGGCTTTCGAAAAATAGGTTTTCTCGATCCCCAGCCTGGCGAGGGGGCCGACCACGCCCTCGCTGTCGGGCTGGTAGAATCCGCCGAGCGCGACGACGCGGGCCGAATCGCCGGGCCGCACCTGCCGGGCGACGAAAAGGTTCGCCGCGACGATGGCGACTTTCCTCCCGGCCAGTTCCCGGGCGAGAAGCGCGTTGGCGGAGCCCGACTCGATGAGCACGGTCTCGCCGTCCTCCACCAGGCTCGCGGCGAGTTTGGCGATGCGGAGTTTCTCGTCGTAGCGGATGGAAAGCCGCCGGGCGATGTTGTCGCTCTCGAGCAGCGCCGCGCCGCCGTGGGTGCGGCGGATGAAGCCCGCCCTTTCGAGGGCGGAAAGATCCTGGCGGATGGTCACCACCGATACGCCGCCCAGTTCGGCCAGCTCCCGCACCGTCGCCTGCTCGCGCTCGCCGAGGCGGTCGAGGATGCGGGCGCGGCGCCCGGTCGTCTCGCTCAAAGGCCGTCCTCCAGCAGCAGCGCCGCGGCGCCGATCACGCCGGACGACTCGCCGACCGCGGCCTTGACGATGGCGACGGGATCGTAGAGCATGTCCTTCGCGAGTTCATCGAACTTCCCGCGCATCCGTTCGAAAAAGCCGCCCTCCCAATTCATCAGTCCGCCGCCCATGACCATCAGCGGCGGATTGAAGATCTGGAACAGGTTGTAGAGCATGATGCCGAGATAGTCGGCGTATTCGTTGACGATTTCGACCGCCACCGGATCGCCGCGCAGGAAATGTTCGTACACCCTCCTGCCGTCGAGGCGGCGGCTGGACGCCCCGGAGGCCGGGGCCGGCTCCCGTTCCACTCCGCCGTCCGGCGGAGAGAAGATGCGGGTGCGGCGGATGCGCCGGCTTTTCCTGGTTGCGAGCCGGTCGAGGTTGAGGGTGCAGGCGTGGGCCATGAAGCAGCCCTTGTTGCCGCAGCTGCATTCCGCGTCGGAGCCGGGTTCGATGATGGTGTGGCCGATCTCGCCGGCGGTGCCGGAGTGGCCGCGATAGAGCCGGTCGTTGATCACGATCCCCGCGCCGATGCCGGTGGAGACGGTGACGAAGATCATGTCCCGGTGTCCGCGTCCCGCGCCGAAGCGATGCTCCGCCCAGGCTTGGCAGTTGGCGTCGTTTTCCAGGATGACCCTTACGCCGAGGCGGCCGGACAGCTCGCGCGCCAGGGGGTAGTTCTTGAAGCCGGGGAGGTTGGACGTGGTGATGACGACGCCGGTGCGGCTGCGCATGTGGCCGGCCATGCCGACGGCCGCGCCGGGGAGGTCACGGGCGTCGACCCCCGCCTCCGCGCACAATCCCCGGACCATGTCGGCGGCGAGGTCGAGCACGCCCGCCTCGTCCATGCCGAGGTGCCGCGAGGTGGTGCGCGCGGCGACCATCCCGCCGTCCGGCCTGACCAGGCCGATCGCCATTTTCGTGCCGCCGATGTCGATGCCGCAGAGGAGGGAAGTCATGGGGCGCCTTTGCGCATTTTGCGAAACTTCAGTCGCTTTCTTTCCATTCGTAAAACAGTAACATCTTTGGAGGAAATCGGGCGGTGGTTGGCCCAATTCCCGGGAAAGGTCGATTCTACAGCGTTTGCTCCGTCCGCGCGATGATATCGTCCTGGGTGTCCGGCGAGAGCGCGGTGAAGAAGGCGGAGTAGCCGGCCACGCGCACCACCAGGTCGCGGTGCCTCTCCGGTTCGCGCTGCGCCGCCAGCAGGGTCTCCCGGTCGACGATATTGTACTGCACGTGCCAGCCTTTGAGGGAGTCGAAAAATCCGCGCAGCATGACGCCGAGCTTGTCCTTGTCCGCGTCGGTGCGGATCGCCGACGGCGACAGCTTCTGGTTCAGGAGCACGCCGCCGAAAATGCGCCCGGTCGGCAGCCTGGCCACCGATTTGAACACGGCGCCGGCGCCGAGGCGGTCGGTGCCGGAGCTGGGCGAGCAGCCTTCCGCCAACGGCGTCCAGGCTTTGCGCCCGTCCGGGGTCGCCGGGACGCTCGCGCCCTGCGGGACGTTCGCCGAGATCGAGGAGGTGCCGGCGTAGTAGCGGCAGCCGATGGGTCCGCGCCCGCGGCGCGTCGTGACGTGGGTCGCGTATTCGTCGATGAACAGGGCGTAGGCCTCGGCGGCGAGGCGGTCCACATACTCGTCGTCGTTGCCGAACTTGGGGGCGTGGTTCAGGAGGAGCAGGCGCAGCTTTTCGCCTCCGGGGCCGGCGAAGTCGCTGTCGAGCGCGGCCATCAGCTCCGCCTTGCCGATGCGCTTTTCCTCGAAGACCAGCTTCCTGATCGCCGCCAGGGAGTTCCCGAGGTTGGCGATCCCGACCTGGAGCCCGGAGATGAAATCGTATTTCGAACCGCCCTCCTTGATGGTTTTGCCGCGCTCGAGGCAGCGGTCGGTGAAGGCGGAGCACAGGATGTCGGGGGCGAATTCCTCGATCGCCAGATCGACGGCGGCGTCGACCGCCACCTGCATGCGCGCATAGAAGACGGCCTGGGTTTTCCAGGCCCGCATGAGCTGGTCGAAGCCGGCGAAGTCCTCGAAATTCCCGTCGCCCTTGCGGAAGGTCTTCCCGGAGACCGGTTCCCTGCCGTCGCGCAGGGCGGCGAGAAACGCGCGCATGAAGTTGAGAAAGCTCATGCCGGTGCAGCGGTAGCCCCAGCGGCCGGGCACCGCGACCTCGATGCAGCCGATGGCGGAATAGTCGCGCGCCTCCCGCTCCCCGACGCCGAGCTGGATCATTTCCGGGATGACGATCTCGTCGTTGTTGAAGGCGGGCATGCCGAAGCCCTTCCCGATCACCTTTAGGCATTCCATGAGGAACGGTTCCGGCAGGCGCCGGTGATAGCGCACGCTGAGATTCGGCTGGGTGAGTCCGGTCTCGCCGACCGAGCGCAGGATAAGGTAGGACAGGCGGTTCACCGCGTCCCCGCCGTCCGGCGTCTGGCCGCCGATGGTGACGTTCTGGTACAGGGGGCCGCCCGCCGAGAAGCGGGTGTGCGACCAACTCCTGATCTTGTTCACCGACATCAGCTTGATCCACAGGCATTCGAGCAGCTCCAGCGCCTGTTCGTCGCCGATGCGCCCGGCCGCGCGGTCGCGCAGGTAGAACGGGTACAGGTATTGGTCAAGGCGGCCGAGCGACAGGGAATGCCCGTTCGATTCGATCTGCAGGACCGCCTGCGAGAACCAGATCAACTGCAGCGCCTCGTGGAAATCGCGGGGCGGCTCCGACTTGATGTGGTCGCAGATTCCGGCGATGCGCAGCAGTTCGGCGCGGCGCTTCGGGGCGGAGGTTTTTTCCGCGTCGGCGCGGGCGAGATCGGCGAAGCGGCCGATATGGCGCTCCATGCCGTCGAGACAGATCAACACCGCCTCGTAGAACAGGCGTCGCCTGATGTCCTCCGCCTTGGTGAAGTCCAGCCCCGCCATCAGGCGCCCGGTTTCGCGGCGATAGCCGCCGATGCCCAGTGCCAGGAACTTTTCGTGCCAGATTGCGACATGGCCATCGCCGGAAGTGAGGTTGCCCTCGGCGCGGATGATCCCGGAATCGTGGACCTCCTTCACCTGGGGCGGCATGATGCCGTAACCCTTTTCGACCAGCGTCTTGCCGCTCCACCAGGGGAGCAGGTCGCGGAGCTCCGCCTTCTGGTCCTCGTCCAGGTAAAAGGCGTCGCCGGGTCGCTTCTCGAATTCGTCCAATTCCTCCAGTATCCAGCCGACCGCGTATTCGGGAAAGATCGGCGCGGCGCGCAGGCGGGAAGAGTGGCCGCCCACGAGCAGGTCGTCCTCGTCGATCCGGATGCCGCCGCTGGTGAGCGTTTCCAGAAGGCCGAGCGCGCGGCGGATAATCACCGGCCGCGACTCATTCTCGCGGTAGACCCTGGTATAGGCGCGGGCGCGCTCCAGGCAGACGCCGGGGCGGGCGGAGAGAACCTTTTCGCGCAGGCGGCGGACGCGGGGCGTCATGTCGGGTTTGGCGGCGGGAATGTCATATGCCCTGGGTTCATGGACTTCTTGCGCGGCGGTCATGGTCAGCCTCCTATGATGATATGCAATCCAGTGGATGCGAGTTCTTGCGCGATCGGCTCCAGGGATTCCGGCGGGGTGTTCCGGATTCCGGCGAGGGGGTAGGCGCGGCCGAGCAGGGCGTACTTGCCTTCCCCGAACGAATGGTACGGCAGCAGGTGCATGCTCCGCGCCCCCGCGTCGGCGACGAATCCGGCGATGGCGGCGAGGGACGCGCCGTCGGCGTTGAAGCCGGGGATCACCGGCACCCGGGCCGCGACCGGCTTGCCGCGGCCGGCGAGGCGGCGGAAGTTGCCGAGCGCCCGGGCCGCGTCGCCGCCGGTGGCGGAATTGTATTTTCTCGCGTCGACGTGCTTCACGTCGGCGAGAATCCGGTCAAGTAACGGCAGCGCCGGTTCGATGTTTTCCCATGGATAGTCGAGGCAAGTCTCGGCGGCGGCGGTCAATCCCCGCTCCCTTGCCGCCCGGAGCAGATTCAGCGCGAGTTCCGGTTGCGCGAACGGTTCGCCGCCCGAGAGGGTGACGCCCCCTTTGCCGCGGTAAAACACCTTGTCCTTTTCGGCCTCGGCGATGATGCCTTCGACCGCCCGATCTTCGCCGGCGACCGTCATCGCCTCCGCGGGGCAGACGCGCCGTAAAGCCGCGGCATCCTTGACGACGGCGCGGTCGATGACCGGTCCCGCGCCGTTCCAGCGGATTTCCCCGTTGCGCGCGGCGTCCATGCAATCGCGGCAGCCGATGCACTTTTCCGGAGCGAACAGCAATTCCGCTCCGAAGGACTGGCCCTCGGGATTCGAACACCACGGGCAGCGGAGCGGACAGCCTTTCATGAAGACCACCGTTCGGACGCCTTCTCCGTCGTGAAGCGAGCAGCGCTGGATGTTGAAGATCATTGCCGCGCCTTTGAGGACTTTTGAAGGAAATCAAACAGTGGACTTTTGGAGGAAATCGGGCCAATCACCGCCCGATTTCCTCCAAAAGTCCATTCAAAAGCATGTCCTTTAAATAACGAAAGTCAAGCATATTTCGTACGAAATATAAAGGGTATGCGCCGCTTGCGCCGCCTCGCCAAACGTCCACCGGCAAGGCAAGTAAATATCAAAAAAATAATCATATACAGTGGGTATCACCCATCGGGATAGGCTTTTCGGAACTTCTCCAGCGCATCCCGCCAGTCCGGCATGTCGGGCTGGCCGGCAAGGCGGAGGCGCCGCCTTTCGAGGCACGAATTGGCGGGACGGGGCGCGGGGCGGGGGAATTCCCCGGTGGTGCAGGGGGTCAGTTCGCGCTTGGCGAGTCCCCATTGGGCGAAAATCTCTTTGGCGAAACCGTACCAGGTGGTCTCGCCGGAGCAACTGAAATGCATGGTCCCGACCAGCGGGATGTCCAGCAATCGGACCAACCGTTCCGCCACCGCGAGAGCCGAGGTCGGGTTGCCCCTCTGGTCCTCGACCACCTTCAAGGGCGGGCCGTCTTGGCCGCCCATCTCGAGCATGGCATGGACGAAAGAGGGGCCGCCGGCGCCGTAGAGCCACGCCAGCCGCAGAATGAGGTGGTTGGGGCAGTGGGCGCGGATGCCATCCTCGCCCGCCAGCTTCGACTGCCCGTAGACGGTGCGGGGACGGGGGGAATCCCATTCGTGGTAGGGGCGGCCCAGATCGCCCGAGAAGACGTAATCGGTGGACATGGCGATGAGCCGCGCCCCGTGGCGCTGACAGGACGCGGCGATGTTGATGCCGCCCACCGCGTTGACGCGGAAGGCGGCGTCCGGCTCGGCCTCCGCCCGGTCGACGGCGGTCATGGCCGCGCAGTGGATGACGGTCCCGGGCTCGAACGCCGCCACCGCCCGCTCCACCGCGACGGCGTCGGCCAGGTCGAAATCGTCGATGTCGACCGGCAACAATTCGTGGCCTTCAAGTTCCCGCGCCAGGTGGCGGCCAAGCATTCCCTTGGCGCCGGTCAGCAATATGCGCATGATTTGTCCTTACGCGGACTTTTGGAGAAAATCGGGCCAACCACCGCCCGATTTCCTCCAAAGATGTTACCGCTTACAGGCCAATGGGTTGATTTTTCGTCAGGCCGGGCGATAGCGCCGACCTTGCAATAATTCCCGACGCAAAATGCAAACCCAAGAAACTTTGGAGAGAATCAAACGGCGGTTTGTTTGATTCTCTCCAAAAGTCCACCTTACGCGGGCGGCGCATACACCGGCAAATCGGCCTTGTCCATTTCCCGCAGCGGTTTGTACCG
>JAISXA010000019.1 GCA_031270685.1 Planctomycetota bacterium | reverse complement strand
CGGCTTTTGGCGGATTTATGCGGATTTTCAAATGGTGGAGGCGGCGGGAATCGAACCCGCGTCCTGCGACAAGTCTGGAGGAAGCCGCTCCGTGCGCAGTCGCTGATTGAGTCTCGCCGCGGCCGGTTCAGCGACAACCCGGACGCGGCCAGCCGAAATTTAATCTCGACGTTATCCACGACTTCGGCGAATCTTGGAAACGTCCAGCCGATGGCAGCCCGCGGTTCCCATTATCGGCGTCATGGCCGCGGGCGTTGCCTACTTAATTAGGCAGCGAGAGCATAGGAATGCTCGGCAGTTATTAATGTGATCGGCTTTTTAACGGGGCCAACCGATCAACCCCGGCACGCTGCTTCAACCTCGCCCGCCCAGTCGAATCCAGATCGCCCCCGACCCGGTTGGGTGCTAAACGTGGACTTTTGGAGAGAATCAAACGGCGGTTTGTTTGATTCTCTCCAAAAGTCCACTAAACGTCAGCATCGATTATTGTATACCGGCCGCCCCTCAAGGCAAGTCCTATTTTCCGGGAAACATTTCCCCCCGGCGCGGTCGGCGCCCGCTTCCGGCGCGAACCAAAATTCCATGGAAACCAATGACAAGGAAAGATATCATTTGAATTTCCCGTGACCGCTGGGGCAACCCCGGCGCATTGGGCAACGCGACGCCATTTACTTGCGGCGTTTGTTCCGGCGCGCATTGTGGTTTTGGCCGTCTAGGTGATGAAGGTTCCGCGGACCGCGCCATGCCGAAGATCCTCCTGTCAACCGCGGAAGTGTCGGCGGAAACGCACGCCGCCGACCTGCTGGCGGCGCTGAAGGCGCTTCGCCCCGATCTGGAGGCGGACGCCGGCGGCGGCCGGCTTCTCGCCGCCGCCGGGGCGCGCCTGGTGGCGGACATGTCCGGCAAGGCGGTGATGGGATTGAAAGACGCCTTCGCCAGCCTGTCGTTTTACCGCGAATCGGGCAAGAAACTTGTCGCCGCCGTCAAACGCGAGCGCTACGACGCGGTGGTCGTCGTCGATGCGCCGAGCTTCCACCTGCCCCTCGCGAAAATCATCCATCGCGATCGCCCCGACCTGCCGATCATCTATTACATCGCCCCGAAACTGTGGGTGTGGAAGCGCTGGCGCGCGGAAAGCCTTCGCCGCGACTTCGCCAAAACGCTGTGCATTTTCCCCTTTGAGGAGCGCTACTTCGGGGGCCTTGGCGTGAACGCGGTCTATGTGGGCAACCCCACCCGGGACCAGTTGCGGAACGTCGACGGAAAGGCCGTGGCGGCGCGATTCGGCGTTTCCTGGGAGCGCCGCCACGAGGAACCGGAAAAAGGCCTGCTCGCCGTTTTCCCGGGAAGCCGAAAAGGCGAGTTGAGCAGGCTGTGGCCGGAGATGGCCAGGGCGCTCGCGGGAGTCCGCCGGCGCTTCCCCGGGCTGAAGCCGGTCGTCTCGCTGGCCCGGAATATCGCCGCCGCCGATTTGGCGGCGATCCATCCGCTTCCGGAGGGGGTGGATTTCTCCTCCGGCGATTCGCGGGAGTTGCTCGCCGCCGCGTCGCTGGTGGTTGCCAAAAGCGGCACCACCACCCTGGAGGCGGCGCTGCTGGGAAAGCCGATGCTGGTCTGTTACCGGGTGGACGCCCCCAGTTTCATCCTGGCCATGTTCGTCATCCGCATCGCCAGGGTGGCGCTCCCCAATATTCTCGCCGGCGACGAGGTGGTGCGCGAGTTTTTGCAGGACCAGGCGACGGCGGCGAATTTCCTGGGCGAAATCGAAAGACTCCTTGCCGATCGCCGCTATTACCGTACAATGCGTAGCCGGTTGCTCTCCCTCGCGGACGGCCTGGGAGAAGAGAATTCCGCCTTGCGCGCGGCGCGGGAAATCGCCGCCTTTTTGCCGCCGCGCCCGCCCGGATGAACGGCCGGGACCGGAGCGCGGCCTTATTCCCCAAGCGGTTCGCGCCGTCGCTTCCGGTCGGGAACGGCCGCGGACGGGGAGCGGAGGTTGGGTGATGACTGGAACCGGGAAAATCGCCGTCCTCGGCGACGGCGCGTGGGGAACGGTCATGGCCCTGATGTTGTGTTCCTCCGGCCATGAAGTGCGCCTGTGGGGGCATGACGCCGATTACCTCGACGCCATGCGCCGGACGCGTCTCAACCAATTGTTCCTGCCGGACTTCGAGTTGCCGGAGGCGCTGGACTTCGACGCGGACCTCGCGCGGGCGGTCGATTGGGCGGAGTTGGTGGTCAGCGCCGTTCCGAGCAAATTCCTTCGCGCCGTCTACGACGGCGGCCACCGTTATTACCCCGGCGCAAAGCCGATCGTCTCCCTGACCAAGGGGCTCGAACCGGAGACGTTCCGCCGGCCGTCGGAAATCATCCGCGAACTGCTGGGCGCGGAGCATGTCGCCGCGCTTTCCGGTCCGAGCCACGCCGAGGAGGTGGCGCAGGGGCTGCCCGCGTCGGTGGTGGTGGCGTCGCATGAACTGGAAATCGCCCGCCTGATCCAACATGCCGTCTCCACCCCCCGCTTCCGCGCCTACGCGTCGCGGGACCTGGTGGGCGTCGAAATCGCCGGCGCGGCGAAGAACGTCATAGCCCTCGCCGCCGGAGTGGCGACGGGCATGGACCTTGGCAACAACGCCCTCTCGGCGCTCATCACCCGGGGGCTGGCGGAAACCGCCCGCCTCGGGGCGATGCTCGGAGGCGAGCAGCAGACTTTCGCCGGTCTCGCCGGCATGGGCGACCTTATTACCACCTGCTATTCCCCGTACGGGAGAAACCGCCAGGTCGGCATGCGCCTGGCGGAAGGCGAAACGCTGGAGGAAATTCTCGCGGACATTCCCGGCGTTCCCGAGGGGGTGAGCACCACCGACAGCTTGCTCGCGCTTGCCGTCAGGCACGACGCGGCGATGCCGATCACCGAACAGGTCGCGGCCATTCTTTGGGAAGGCAAAGATCCGGAAACCGCCCT
>JAISXA010000253.1 GCA_031270685.1 Planctomycetota bacterium | reverse complement strand
ATCCTTGATTATTCGCAATGCGCAGCCCCCAATTTCCGGCGAAAGCAACATAGTGCCGTTTATCGGATTGAGAATCACAACTCCAGCAATTGCAATTGGTTAAACGGATGAGCATCGGCAGGGCGATAAAAAAAGCCGTCCCCGGCGGGATGGCTTGAAAGGATAACGCCATAATAGGCAATATGTTACCGTTAGGAGCCGATAAACGGCACTATGTTGCGACGGTTATGGTTGAAAATCAGTCCGCATTATTGGTCTTCGGAATTCACATGTCAAGTCTTTTTTTTCCCACTCCCCCCCAGGGTCATTCGGTTCTCCGCCTGGTGACGGCGTCGATAGCGCGTACCCTGTTCTCCGCGCAGTATTCCAGTCCTTCCGGGATGCATTTGAATCCGGCTTGTCGTATCAGGGTGATGGCCGGATTCCTGAAAGCGGCCAACGCCCGCGCCTTGTTTCTCGAGCGGGTGCGGCAACGATCTTCAAGTGGACTTTTGAAGGAAATCAAACAAACCGCTGTTTGATTTCCTTCAAAGTTTCAGGGCGTTCGTTTCAGCTGCGTTTTTTGCAACGTCGCAGGTTTGGGCCGGGTTGACGAAAAAACGACCCATTGAAACGAAAGCGGTTGAATCTTTAAAGGAAATCGGGCGGCGGTTGGCCCGATTTTCTTTAAAAGTCGACTTCAAGGAAAGTCGCGTCGCGCACGCGATGCGGCGAGTTTTCGCGGCCGCGGAGCGCCGCCGCGACGACGAGGGCAAGAATCGAGACTGTTTCACCCCCCGCTTTCGACGCTCCAGTCCTTGCAGAGAACCTCCGCCTGTTGCAGGACGAGTTCGGTGGCCCGTTGCTCCATGACCGGCGGGTAGCCATGTTGCCGCAGAATTCGTTTCACCAAAACGCGGATCTGAGCGCGGGCGTTCGCCCGCACCTGCCAGTCGATAGTGACGCTTTGCTTCACCCGGCCGACCAGTTCATGGGCGAGGAAGCGAAGCTTTTCGTCCCCGATGACCTGCCTGGCGCTGGCGTTCTCGGCCAGGGCGTCATAAAAAGCCGCTTCGTCGTCCGTCAACCCCAGTTCCTCGCCGCGGGCTTCGGCTTGCCGCATCTCCCTGGCAATGCGGATCAACTCGTCGATGACGTGCGCCGCCTCAATCGCCCGGTTGTGGTACTTGCGGACCGCCTGCTCAAGCATCTCGGCGAATGACCGGGCCTGCACGACGTTTTTCCGCAGCCTGGTCCTGATATTGTCGTTAATCAGCTTCCTCAGCAGTTCGAGGGCGAGGTTGCGTTGCGGCAGTTGCCGGACGTCAGCCAGAAATTCGTCCGACAGAATCGAAATGTCCGGTTTCTCCAGCCCGGCGGCGGCGAAGATGTCAACCACTTCAGACGAATAGACCGCCCGCGACACGAGTTGCCGGATCGCCGATTCCATGTAGTCGGGCGGCTTTTCGCTCTCGGACATCGCCACCTTGACGAGAGCCGACCGAATCTCCTGGAACAAGCCGATCTCGTCGCGGATCGCCATCGCCTGTTCCCGGGGGACCGCAAGGGCGAAAGCCTTTCCGAGATCGCCCACCGCCTGGACATAGCGCGCCTTCCCGTTGTCGAGCCCGAGCACGAACTCCATCGCCTGCGCCACGCCCGCCATGCGCCGGGCCGGGGCGGCGGCAAGAATCGCCTTGTAGTCGAAGCCGTGCAACAGGTCGCGCGCCACTTCGTACTTTTCGAGCATCACCGCCGCCGCCTGTTTCTGGTCGACAGCGGCCTGTCCCTTGCCGCCGCTGTCGGTGTACGTGTTCAGGGCGTGCTTCAGCGCGTCGGCAATCCCGAGGTAGTCCACCACCAGGCCGCCAGGCTTGTCCTTGAACACCCGGTTGACGCGGGCGATGGCCTGCATCAGGCTGTGCCCGTTCATCGGCTTGTCCAGGTACATCGTGTGCATGCTGGGACAGTCGAATCCCGTCAGCCACATGTCCCGGACAATGACCAGTTTCAAATCGTCGGACGCGTCCTTGTACCGCTTGGCAATCGCCTCGTTCGCCAGTTTCGTGCGAATGTGCGGCTGCCAGTCCTTCTCGTCCGAGGCCGATCCGCTCATGACAATCTTGATCCGCCCCCTGGCGTCGCCGGGATCGCGCCACTGCGGGCGCAATTTGACGATCGCGTCGTGCATCGCCACGCAAATGCGCCGCGACATGCAGACGATCATCGCCTTGCCGTCCATCGCGTCGAGGCGCTGCTCGAAGTGGTCCACGATGTCCCGCGCGACCAGCCCCACCCGCTTGTCGGCGCCGACCATCGCCTCCAACGCCGCCCACTTGGTCTTGAGCTTCCGCTTCCCGGTCTCCTCCTCGCCTTCGGTGATCTCCTCGAATTCCGGATCGAGCTTCGGCTTCTCCTCTTCCTTCAACTCCAGCCTGGCCAGGCGCGATTCGTAATAGATCGGGACGGTCGCGCCGTCCTCGATCGCCCGAAGGATGTCGTACTTGTCGATGTAGTCGCCGAACACCGCCGGCGTGCTCTTGTCGGCCAATTCGACCGGCGTGCCGGTGAAGCCGATGAACGACGCGCCCGGCAGGGCGTCCCGGAGGTACTTCGCCATGCCGTACTTCATCTCGCCGGACTTCCTGTCCATCCTGGCGTCGAAGCCGTAATGGCTGCGGTGCGCTTCGTCGGCAATCACCACGATGTTGCTCCGTTCGCTCAACGCGTCCCCGCCCTCGAATTTCTGCAGCGTGGTGAACACCACCCCGCCCGACGCCACGCGCAGCAAGTCCTTCAGGTGGTCCCGGCTCTCGGCCTGGACGGGCTTCTGCCGCAGCAATTCGCTGTTGGCGCTGAAGGTGTCAAAAAGCTGGTCGTCGAGGTCGTTCCTGTCGGTGATGACGACCAGCGTCGGGTTTTCCATCGCCGGGTGCTTGACGATCTTCCCGCCGTAGAAGGCCATCGACAGGCTTTTGCCCGAACCCTGCGTATGCCACACGACGCCGATGCGCCGGTCGCCCTTGGGCGAACTGGCCTCCACCGTGCACTCGACGGCCTTGTTCACCGCCCAGTATTGGTGATAGGCCGCCGCTTTCTTGGCTATCGTCTTGCCGTCGTCCTCAAAGGTGATGAAGTTCAAAACGAAGTCCAGAAACCGCCGCTTCTCGAAGATGCCTTTGATCAACACCTCCAACTGCACCGAGCCCGTCGGCGCCAGCGCATGGCCGTCGATGGTTCGCCATGGCTGGAAGCGGTCCCAGCCGGCCGTCACCGTCCCCGCCTTGGCGGAGAATCCGTCGGAGACAACCAGCATCTCGTTGAATGCGAAGAGGCCGGGAATGTCCATCTTGTACGTCTGGAGTTGGTTGTAGGCATGCCGGATGGTCGCCTTCTCCTCGGCCGGGTTCTTGAGTTCGATCACCGCGAGGGGAAGCCCGTTCACGAACAGCATCACGTCGGGCCGCCGGTTCCGGTTGTCCTCGATCACCGTGAACTGGTTGACCGCCAGGAACTCGTTCTGGTCGATCCTGGCGGGATCGCGCTGGATCAGCCAGACCTTGTCGTGCCGCTCCCGGCCCTCCTCGCGCCACGAAACGTCCACGCCGTCGGTCAACATCCGGTGAAACGCCCGGTTGTTGACGACCAGGTCCGGGCTGTCGGTTCGCGTGACCTGACGGATCACATCCTCGATGACCTCGTCCGGCATTCCAGGGTTGATTCGGCCCAGCGCCGCCCGCAGCCGCCCGATGAGCACCACCTGGCCGTAGTCGGCACGCTCCGGCGACTCGCCGTCCGGGGCGATCGATGGCCCGTGGAC
>JAISXA010000251.1 GCA_031270685.1 Planctomycetota bacterium | reverse complement strand
GCGCATTGGAGCGCGGGCGTCCCGCCCGCAATGCGAGCCGCAGGCTCGCGTACCGCCGTATCTTTCCTCACCGTGCGGATGACGCTTACCGTCATGACCGCAATGGCACTCCATTGCGTCATGACCGTTCATTACGCTCGTAGGCTGAACTTTGATTCTAATGGTTAAGCCGTTATTTTGGTTTGAACAGAGGTTAGGATGCGCATTGATTTCAACGATTTCACGGGCTTCCTCGACGGAGAGCGGATCGAGTGCGTCACCTTGCGCAACTCCGCCGGGATAAAAGCCTGCTTCTGCAACTGGGGCGCGCGCCTGCTGCAACTATGGACCCCGGACGCCAGGGGCGATCGGGCCGACGTGGCGCTCGGATACCCTTCCCTGGACGGCTACCGGAAGGGCCACGCCGAGATGGGCGCGTTCATCGGCCGCTTTGCCAACCGCATCGCGCACGGGCGTTTTGCGCTGGACGGCAAGACCTACCGGCTGGATTGCAACGACGGGGAAAATCACCTGCACGGCGGCCGCGGCGGAACGATGCGCCGCGTCTTCGCCGTTTCGCGCCCGCGGGAAAACGAGGCGCTTTTCCGCGTTCGCCTGGGCGACGGCGAAGACGGCTATCCCGGCAATCTGGAGCTTGCCGTTTCCTACGCGCTCACCGACGACGACCGTCTGCGCATGGTCGCCACGGCAACCGCGGACCGGGCCACGCCGGTGAATTTCTGCAACCACGCCTACTTCAACCTGGCGCGGGACGCCGACATTCTGGATCACTGGCTCACGATCAACGCCGACGCCTTTACTCCGGTGGATGAGAGCCTGATTCCCAGCGGAGAAATCCGGCCGGTCGCCGGCACGCCCTTCGATTTCCGGTCTCCGGCCCGCATCGGGGAACGCATCGGCGAGAGAGATGAGCAACTGCGCTTCGGCCAAGGCTACGACCACAATTTCGTTTTGAACAAGAATGGCCCATGCAATGCCGACGGGGAAACGCTGGCCGCCCGGGTTTTCGCGCCCTCTTCCGGCCGCCGCATGGAGCTATGGACGAGCGAACCCGGCCTCCAGTTCTACAGCGGCAACCGGCTGGGCGGCAGCCCGGTCCCGGGAAGACGCCCGCTGACCCATCGTTCCGGATTCTGCCTGGAAACCCAGCACTACCCCGATTCGGTCAACCGGCCGGAATTTCCCAAGGTCATTCTGCGGCCCGGAGAAGACTATTCATCGTCGACGAGCTTTTTCTTCGGAACGGGAGAATTCCATGATGACGCCCTCTGATCTCGCGCGGTGTTTCGACCGGATTTTCGGCGCGGAAATTGACACGAAAATCCAGACGGACAAACGCCGCCTGTTCTTCGCTCCCGGCCGGGTCAATCTGATTGGCGAGCACACCGACTATAACGGCGGGCACGTCCTGCCCTGCGCGCTCTCCCTGGGAACCCGCGCCCTGGCCGCTCCGCGCGCCGACCGGCGATGCCGCGTCGCCTCGCTGAACCTTCCCGGCGAGGGCGTCGCCGAGTTTTCCCTCGATGCCGCGTGGGACGTGGCGGAAACCGGCTGGAGCCGCTACCCGCGTAGCGTCTTCTCGATATTTGAACGGCATGGCCTGTCGCTCGCCCGCGGAATGGACATCCTCTATTACGGCGACCTGCCGGCAGGCGCCGGACTTTCCTCGTCCGCCTCGATCGAAGTGCTGACCGGCTACGTGGCGCGCGAGCTTGGCGGCCTGGAAATCAGCCGCGTGTATCTGGCGCTCCTCGCCCAGGAAGCGGAGAACGAGCGGGTCGGCGTCCAGTGCGGCATCATGGATCAGTTCGCCGTCGCCATGGGGAAGCGGGACCGGGCCATCCTCCTTGACTGCGGCGCTCTGAAACATCGCTACTGCGCGCTTTCCCTGCCCGGCGCGCGCCTCATCATCACCAACAGCAACAAGCCGCACAGTCTGGCGGCGTCGAAATACAATTCCCGCCGCAGGGAATGCGAGCAGGCCCTTGCCGCTCTTCGCCGCAGCCTGAATATCCGCGCGCTCTGCGAGATCGACGCGGCGACCTTCGAACGCCATGCGCGCCGGATCGATGACGGCGTGATCCGCCGCCGGGCGCGGCACGTGGTGAGCGAAAACCAGCGCGTGCTGGAGGCCGCCGCTTTCCTGGAAAACGGCGATCTGGAAGGCTTCGGCGGGTTGATGTATGCCTCGCACGCGTCCATGCGCGACGACTTCGCAATCAGTTGTCCCGAAATGGATCTGCTGGTCGCGTTGGCGTCTTCCGTTCCGGGCGTATACGGCTCGCGCATGACCGGCGGCGGATTCGGCGGCTGCACGGTTTCGCTGGTGCGCGAGGAGGCGGTGGACGAATTCAGGGAAACGCTCGAACGGGGCTATCGCTCGCAAACGGGCTACGCCCCGAGCTTTTATCTCTGCGAGACCTCCGACGGAGCGATGGAACTTCCGGTTCGGGATTCGTAAGGTCGTGAACCTCTTTCAACACGGAGAGCACGGAGACACGGAGATCACAGAGAAAATCTTTCCTCCGTGTTCTCCGTATCTCCGTGCTCTCCGTGTTGAAAGAGTTTTTTTAGGATGAACAGGATATGAACCGCCAAATCAACCGACTGCTGAATTTCGCCCTGCAACGCGGCCTCCTCTCGCGGGACGATCTCTTCTACGCGGCCAATCGGCTGCTGGACATACTCGGTGAAACCGCCTTCCATTTCGAGGCCATCGACGAGGAACTCGCGTCTCCCGCGCCGATTCTCGAAGAAATCCTCGCGCTCGCCGTCAAGCGCTCGCTGCTCGAAGACACCGCGGTGCGGCGCGACCTCTTCGATACCCGCGTCATGGATTGCCTCACGCCCCGGCCCGCCGAAGTCGTCCGCCGCTTCCGCGAGCTTCATGAACGATCCCCGGAGGAAGCCACCGATTACTTTTACGATCTTTGCATCGCCTCGAACTACATCCGCAAAACCCGGACCGACGCCAACATCGTCTGGCCGTATGCCAGTCCCTACGGCGAACTGGAGATCACCATCAACCTCTCCAAGCCAGAAAAAGACCCGCGCGACATCGCCGCCGCCCGCGGCGCTCCGGCCACGGGCTACCCGTCCTGCCTGCTGTGCCGCGAAAACGAGGGATTCGCCGGCAACCTCCTGCACCCGGCCCGGCAGAATCTGCGCCTCGTCCCCGTGCCCCTGCCCGCCGCCGGGGAGGAAGAATGGTTCATGCAGTATTCCCCCTACATCTATTACAACGAGCATTGCATCTTCCTGAACGCCGCCCACGCGCCGATGAAAATCGACCGGGCCACCTTCACGCGGCTGCTGGAAATCCTCGATTTCCTGCCGCACTACTTCGCCGGCTCGAACGCGGACCTGCCCATCGTCGGCGGTTCCATTCTCTCGCACGACCACTACCAGGGCGGCCGGCACCTCATGCCCCTGGACCGGGCGCGGATCGAAAAGAGTTATGTACTGCCCGCGTTCCCCGGCGTTTCCCTGGGCAGGGTCGAATGGCCGCTATCCACGCTCCGGCTGAACGGCGCGGACAAGACCGCTCTCGCGGATCTCGCCGAATATATCCTCGGCGCATGGCGCGAATATTCGGACCCCGGACGGGAGATACTCGCCCGTTCCGGCCATGAGCCTCACAACACCGTCACGCCGCTGGCCCGGATGCGCGACGGGCGGTATGAACTGGACCTCGTCCTGCGCAACAACCGGACCAGCCCGGAGCATCCCCTGGGCATCTTCCACCCGCACGCGGACGTGCATCACGTCAAAAAGGAAAACATCGGCCTGATCGAAGCCACTGGCCTGGCCATCCTGCCGGCCCGGCTCCTGGAAGAACTGCGCGCCATCGAGGACGCCCTCGCCGCCGGGCGGGAAAGCCTGGATCCCGCGCCGGAACTGGAAAAACACGCGGACTGGTACCGCGAACTCCGTCCAGCCGCCCTGTCCGTTCCCCGGAAAGACCTCCCCGCCCTGATCCGGGACGCCGTGGGCGCCAAATTTTTGCGCTGCCTGCTCGACGCGGGGGTTTTCAAACGCGACGAAAACGGGCTGGCCGG
>JAISXA010000099.1 GCA_031270685.1 Planctomycetota bacterium | reverse complement strand
GTCGTCATCGCCCGCATGGACGGCGAAAACGTCAACAGCCAGGAAGTCCTCTCCGCACTGCGGAAGAATTTCGGCCCCAAATGCGTTCCTTTCGTCGTCGCGGACGGAGAAGGCGCCTCTTTCGCCGGCGTCAAGCCGGTGATGGTCGACAACCCCGGGGGCGAAGCCGCTGAACTCAAGCGGCAGATTGTCGAAAACGCCGTCGAGGCGGACGACGAATTGATGGAGAAATACCTTGAATCCGGCGAAATCTCCAAGGAGGAGTTGGAAGCCGTCCTTCCCAAGGCGATCATGGCCGGCACGGTCATTCCCGTATTCATGCTCGCGGCGGAGAAGGATCTGGGCGTAAAGGAATTTCTGGACGTCGTCGCCGGGTTTGGCCCGAGCCCGCTGCTTTCCCGCCGCAAGCTGGTGAAGGAGGATTCGGACGAAACCTCCGCCGTCGAACCGAAGGAGGACGGCCCGTTCCTCGCGCAAGTGTTCAAGATCGTCTCCGACGCCCACGTCGGCAAGATGGCGTACTTGCGCGTCTTCAGCGGCAGGCTCGAGGCGAAGTCGCAGATTAACGTCTCCGCCACCGGCAAGCCGGAGAAGATCGCCCAACTGTTCCGAGCCCAGGGCGAGAAGCGCGAGGACGTGCCCGACGCAATCGCCGGCGACATCGTCGGCGTGGCGAAGATCGACAACCTGCACATCGGCGACACCCTGTACTCGTCCGGCGGCTGGCGGCTGGCGCGCCCGCCGTTCCCGAAGCCGATGACCGGCCTCGCCGTCGCCCCCAAGAACCGGGGCGACGAGCAGAAAATGAGCTCCAACCTCCACCGCCTCTGCGAAGAGGATCCGACTTTTGAATTCACCCGCAACGAACAGACCAATGAGCAGGTCATCCGCGGCATGGGCATGAACCATCTTGACGTCATGCAATCGCGCCTCAAAAACCGCTTCGGCATGGAACTCGACACCAGGCCGCCGAAGATTCCCTATCTCGAAACCGTCACCAGGGAGGCCGAGGGCAGCTATCGCCACAAGAAGCAATCCGGCGGCGCGGGCCAGTTCGGCGAGGTCCATCTCCGCATCAAGCCGAACGAACGCGGCAAGGGGTTCGAATTCGTCAACGCCATCGTCGGCGGCGTCATCTCCGGGCCGTTCATCCCCTCGGTCGAAAAAGGCGTCAAGAAGGCGTTGGAAAAGGGGCCGATCGCCGGCTATCCGATAGTGGACGCCGTCGTCGAACTCTTCTTCGGCAAGGAGCATCCGGTCGACTCCAAGGACATCGCCTTTCAAATCGCCGGCGAAATGGGATTCAAGGAAATCGTTCCGGGCGCCAAGCCGGTGCTGCTCGAGCCGATCGTCAACCTCGAGATCGCCTTCCCCGCGCAGTACTTCGGCGACATCTCCGGCGACATTTCCAGCCGGCGAGGCCGGCCGACCGGCACCGACCAGCTCGGCGACATGCAGGTGCTCAAGGCTCAGGTTCCGCTGGCCGAGGTAGCCGATTATGGTTCCACCCTCAAGGCGATCACCCAGGGCGAAGGCTCCTACACCATGGAACTTTCGCACTACGAGGCGGTTCCGGCGAACATCGCGCAACAGGTCGCCGCGCGGGCGAAGGCCGCCCAGGAATAGCGATACCGGGCGCATGCGCCCGGTTTGGACAGTGCATAGGGGATTGCCGAAACCGCCAATGCCCGCCAAGATGGCGGGCGGATAAAGGAAAGTGCAATGAAAGCCAAGATTCATCCGAAGTACCAGGAAGTGACGGTGCGTTGCGCGTGCGGCAACGAGTTCCGGACCAAGTCCACCAAGAACGAGATCCGGCTCGCGCTGTGCAACGCATGCCACCCGTTCTTCACCGGCAAGCAGAAATTCGTCGACACCGCCGGACGCATCGAGAAATTCCAGAAGCGCTTCAATCTCGAGGAAGGCGCCTCGACCGCAGATATCGTCAAGGGCAGGAAGACGCTGTCGAAAAAGCAGGTGCAGTCCGCCGCCATCCAGGAGGAAAAACGCCTCAAGGCCGCCCGCAGGGCCCGGGTATCCGCCCCCGGACAGACCGCCCCCGGGCAGCCCGGCGCCGCGGCGGCGCCGGCCGAAACGGCAAGCGCCGGGGAAGCCCCGGCCGAAGCCTAGCGCCATCGATTCCAGGCGGGAACGAAGCGTTCGCCGCGCAGGACAAATCATCGCGCCAGTCCGCACGATCCGGGCTGGCGTATGTTTGATTCGGGAAGACCGTCATGCTTGACGCGAAGGTGAAGGAAAAACTGGACGGCCGGCTGGATCGGTTCCGGGAGTTGGACCGGTTGCTCGCCGATCCCGCCGTCGGAAGCGATCCGCGTATCGGCGACTACATGCGCGAGCGCGGCACGCTCGCCACGGCGATGGATTTGTATCAAAGCTACCTGGCCGCCGACAAGGAGCTCCGCGACAGCCTGGAGATCGCCGGCGACGCGTCGCAGGACAAGGAACTGCGCGAACTCGCGGCAACGGAAATCCCCGGGCTCGAGGAAAAGCTCGGGCTGCGGGAGCGTGAACTGGTCGACATGCTGCTTGGCCGGAACGCGGACAGCGGCCGGAACGCGATTCTCGAAATACGCGCCGGCACCGGCGGCGAGGAGGCCGCGCTGTTCGCCGGGGACCTGTTCCGCATGTACCGCAATTTCGCCGACGGCCGGGGATGGAAATACGACGCCATGGCGGTGAGCGGTTCGGAGCGCGGCGGCTTCAAGGAAGTGATCGTGTCGGTCGAAGGCGAAAACGCATACCGTGACCTGCGCATGGAGGGCGGCGGCCACCGCGTGCAACGCGTGCCCGAGACGGAAGCCCAGGGGCGCGTCCATACTTCCGCCGCCACCGTGGCGGTCATGCCCGAGGCGGAGGAGTACGAAGTCGAAATCAGGCCCGAGGAACTCGAGATCAGCATCCAGTGCTCCGGCGGCCCCGGCGGGCAATCGGTGAACACGACCCAGTCGTCGGTGCGGATCATTCACGTCCCGACCGGGATAACCGTCTTCATGCAGGAGGAAAAGAGCCAGCACAAAAACAAGGCCAAGGCCATGCGCGTGCTGCGCTCCCGTCTGTACGAGATGAAGAAGGCGGAGGAGGACGCGAAGCGCGCCGCCGAACGGCGCGGCCAGACTGGCTCGGGCGACCGTTCCGAGCGGGTGCGAACCTATAATTTCCCGCAGGATCGCTGCACCGACCACCGCCTGGGCAAGAACTTCCCGCTGGCGGACATCATGGAGGGAAAGCTCGACAAACTCGTAGCCGAACTTGTCGAATACGGGAAACAACTGGATTTGCGGGAGTAGGAGAACAACCGGGGGGGGGAACGCCTTCGAAAAGACGAAAGGCGGCAAGGAAATCAGGCGAATCGCCGTTTGACTCCCTTCCTTTGAAAGTCGGCTTCCGCTGATCGGCGTCCGGGGCTCGGTCGGCGGCGGATAGTAAGGATGCGCGAACAATTCTATGACTTCCGGCGCCGACAAAACCTGGAAACCCCTCGCTCTCGTCAAGGTGACGGCGGACTATTTGGCCGGCAGGAACGTTCCGTCGCCGCGCCTCGACGCCGAACTGCTCTTGTGCCGGGCGATGAAAATCGCCCGCCGGGTAGAACTGTACGCAGGGTTCGAGCGCACGGTGACGCCGGCGGAGCTCGCCGTCTATCGGGAAATGGTCCGCCGCCGCGCCGGCCGCGAGCCGGTCAGCCGCATTCTCGGCGAGCGCGAATTCATGGGCATCCGCTTTCTGGTGACGCCGGACGTGCTCTCGCCCCGGCCGGAGACGGAACTCCTCGTGGAGGCCGCCCTCGCGCATGTGGCGCCGGTGAAAATGCCGGCGGGCGAAGAACCGGCCGCAATCGCGCCCGGGGAAGTGGACGCCGCGCTTGAGCGTATGCTTGACGCCTATGCCGAGGACGCCGACGCCGACGATGAAGCCGCCCCCGCGACGGCGCCGCTTCCGGTCGGGAGCGGCAGGATGGAATTCCGCGGGTCAGGAGCTACGGTCAGGCCCGGCGGCCACCCGCCGAAAAACCGGCCCCGTCCCGCCGTAACCGTTCGTGCGCTCGACTTGGGAACGGGCAGCGGATGCATCGCCGTGGCGGTTGCGGCCGTCCTCCCGGGCGCACGGATCACCGCCGTGGACAAATCGCAGAAGGCGCTGGCGGTGGCGCGGAAAAACGCCGAAGCCGCCGGCATGGCGGAACGAATCGATTTTCGCGAGGGCGACTGGTTTTCCGCATGCCCGGAACACGAACGCTACGACCTGATCCTGGCGAATCCACCGTATCTGGTGAAGGACGATCCGGAAATCTGGCCGGAGGTCGCCGACTACGATCCGCCGCCCGCACTCTACGGCGGAGCGGACGGCCTCGACCACTACCGCAAAATCGCGCCCGGGTTGGGCAGGCGCCTGAATCCCGGCGGAGCGGCATTCCTCGAGGTCGGCGTGCGCCAGGCGGATGCGGTACGGAACTTGCTGCTGGAAAACGGACTGGCCAACATCCGCATCCACAAGGACTACGGCGGCGTCGGACGCGTCGTCTCCGGCGAACGGGAAGCCTGACGCGGATTCCGATGCGCTGTTTGCATAATTCCTGGAGCGGGGACTTTTCTTAAATGGTTTTCTTTCCAAAAAAATCACCGTCCAGGCCGCATCCGAAGTCGGCGCCGGCCCCGTTTCGCCGGGCCGCCGACGAAATCCTTTGCGGCCGGGGATGGAAATGGTTATATTTTGCACGCTGTTTGTCGTATCGGGCGGATGCAAGAGGGGCAAGAGGGGCAGGATATGGATCCCTTGGACAAGGTCAACGGAACCCATAAAATCGTCACCCTGCGCGTGCCGGGTCGATCGTCGACGAAGGTCCTGTGTCTGCACCAGAAGGAAGCGGACAACGACCGGGGCGCGTATTACGTGCTGGCGGAAAACGAGGGCAAGGCCACCAAGTGGCGTTCGATGATCCGCGACAACACGGTTCGCAGGCTGAAGGACGAATTCGTACTCGCCATCATCGATGAGCAGGAGATCGACAACATCGACGTGGAGACGATTTTCTTTTGTTCGGCGGAAGCATCGAAAACCTGACGCCCGGCGACCCGCGCATACTGGATCATCATAAACATGTTCGAATCCATCACCGAAAGCCTGAACCGGGTCTTCCGCACCGTCCTCGGCAAAGCCAGGCTGTCCGGGGACAACGTCCGGGAGGCGATGCGGGAGGTGCGCACCGCGCTGCTGGAGGCCGACGTCAACCACCTGGTCGCGACGGCGTTCGTCGACCGGGTCGGTCGGCTGGCCCTGGGCATGGAAATCATTCCCGGGGTGCAGCCGGGACAGTTGTTCGTCAAGATCGTGTACGACGAATTGGTGAAGCTGCTCGGCGGCGAGGCGGCCGGCATCGCCTGGGACGCTTCGCGTCCCACCGTGATCATGTTGTGCGGCCTGCAGGGTTCGGGCAAGACGACGACCGCCGGCAAGCTGGCGCAGCGCTGGATGAAGGAAGGCAGAAAGCCGCTCCTCGTCGCGGCGGACGTGCAGCGCCCCGCCGCGATCGAACAGCTCAGAATCATCGGCGGCCGGATCGGCGCGCCGGTGTTCACGCAGGCGGGGGCGTCGCCGGTCGACATTTGCCGCAATTCGCTCGGCGCCGCCGAATTGCACACCGCGGATGCGATCATTCTCGACACCGCCGGCCGGCTGCACATCGACGGAACGCTCATGGACGAACTCGACGCCGTAAGGATTGCGTCGGAGCCCAAGGAAATCCTGTTCGTATGCGACGCCATGATCGGCCAGAGCGCGGTCGACACGGCGGAGGAGTTCAAGCGCCGTTTGCCGCTGACCGGCGCGGTGCTGACCAAGATGGATTCGGACGCGCGCGGCGGCGCGGCGCTGTCGTTGCGCGAATCGACCGGCGTCCCCATCAAGTTCGTCGCCGCCGGCGAAAAGCTGGACGCGATCGAGGAATTCCATCCCGACCGCATGGCTTCGCGCATCCTCGGGATGGGCGACGTCGTCAGCCTGGTCGAGCGCGCCCAGGAGGTGATCGACGAAAAAGAGGCCAAGGCCATGCAGGCCAAGCTGGCCAGGAACGAATTCAACCTCGAGGATTATCTCAACCAGCTTGGGCAGATCCGCAAAATGGGGGCGCTCAAGGATCTGCTGGGCATGATCCCCGGGCTTGGCCCGCAACTCAAGGGCATGGATCTGGACGACGGCCAGTTCAAGCAGATCGAGGCCATCATCCAGTCGATGACCGTCAAGGAGCGCCGGAATCCCGAACTGGTCGACGCCGGGCGCAGGGCGCGCATCGCCAGAGGCGCGGGCCGCCAGCCGAAGGACGTCGCCGAGCTTCTGAAGCAGTTCCAGGAAATGCGCAAAATCACCGGGCGCATGGGCAGATTGGGCATGTTCAGCGGCGCCGGCGGACAGCAGGCGCTGGAGGCGCTTTCACCCGGGGCGCTCAACTCGCTCGCCGCCGGCCGCACCCTGTTCGGATCGAAGAAAAAGGGCACCAAAGCCCAGAAGAAAAAGAAGGACCGGAAGAAGAAAAGGAGATAATCGGTGTCAGTAGCCATTCGTTTGTCGCGCGCCGGCCGCGTGCATCTGCCGTATTACCATATCGGCGTCTTCAACAACCGCACCCGCCGCGACGGCCGGCCGGTCGAGCAGCTCGGCTTCTACGACCCCAGGTCGGAAAAGGAACCGGTCCGCCTGGATCTCGAGCGCGCCCGGCATTGGCTCTCGGTCGGCGCCAAGCCCTCGGCGACGGTCGCCGCCATTTTGAAGGGCCAGGGGCTTAAGTCGGAAGACTGGACGCCGAAGAAAAAGAGGGCGGAGAAAAAACCGGCCGCAAAAAAGCCGGCGGCCGGGAAGGCCGGCGCCAAGTCGGAGAAGAAGCCGGGGCGGAAGGCGCGCACCGCCAACTCCAAGGTTCGCGGCGAAAAGGCGCGCCGGACGGCCGGCTGAGTTCAATCGCCACGGGAAAAGTGGAGTTTTGCTTTAAGGGAATCGGGCGGCGGTTGGCCCGATTCCCTTAAAAGTCGACGGAAAGAGGCGGCCATGAAATGCTGGTTCTGCGACAACGAGGCCAGGGGAACCTGCGCCGCGTGCGGGCGCGGGGTCTGTTACGACCACGCCCATATCCATGACGCCATGACCCTTGCCAAGACCGACACCAGCAGCGGATATACAAGCTATTACAATGTGCTGCATTCTCTAAAGTGTTCGGAATGCAGGCTCGAGTGGGTCTACCGGAAGCCCGGCGACTGAAATCGGATGCGCGGCGGCGCGCAGTTTCGACGGCGGCTTGACGAATGGTCCGGCTTAGATCCGAAGTTTCGCAAGTTTCTTGCATCCGGGCCTATTTTGGCTATCATGTGGTGAGTTGTTCGCGCGTTCGAACGGGACTTGCTTGAAACGGACGGATGAAACGTGATTGGCGTAGGAACGGCGCCCGGACTGACCGGCGCCAAGCTGGCAAAACGCAACGTTCCCCGGCTTCCGGTTGTTTCCGCCGATCTGCGGCGGCGGATTCTCGATGCGCAACCGTTCTTTCTTGACGGCGCGCTTGCCGCTCCGGGAGCGGCGTTGCTTCTTCGCCAGACCAGCCGGCTGGCGGCGGAAGGCTCCGTCGTCTCCATGGAATCGGGTGGATCCGGGCTCGCCGACACGCTTCTCGGCATTCGGGGAACCGTCAACGCCGCCACGCGCGCGGGTATGGTTCCGGTCGGACCGAGGCGGATGCGGATTTGGTGGGACGAGAAAGCCATCCCCGGCGCCGTGGACATTCTCGCCGATCTGTCGCGGCCGAAAATGGTGATGCGATTCTACGACGTCACCGGATTGCCGCATGGTGCGCGGTCCTGGAACCACACCTTCGACATAGAGGTCGGATTGCGGGAAGGCGCGCGGACGGTGGACTTCTGGAGCGCCGACCGGGTCTATGTCGTCGCTCTTGGCGTGGCGTATGCGGACGGGCGCTTTCTTCCCTTGGCGCGCACCAATTCCGCCGCCCTGCCCCGCGACTCGCGCGGCATGCCGGACAAAGCGGCGGTCCGGTCCCGGCTTGCCGGGGAAAGCCCGTCGTTCCGGCGGTCTCCGCCGGCGGTCGCGGCGGAGAGCATGGCCTGGTTCGAGCGGGGGGAAGATTGGCCGCTCAGGGACATTAAGGCGGAAACACTATTGTACACGCTCTATCGGGCCTTTATCGAGGAAGGCCCACGCGCTCTTGGGCGAATGCCGGCGCTGTCGCCGCGCGATTCCGCCGAATTGGAGCGCGAATACCGCGAGCGCTGTCGGGTGCGCCTGTCGCGGAGGAAAACGCGGATCGGGAGCGGCCGGCCGCTCCAGGCGGAATCCTTCGTGATCGCGAGGCTTGACGGCGCGACGGAGATTTCAAGCGCTCCCGTGCGCTATTACCCGGCGCCGGTTGCGCAAACGCCGGCGGTCGCCGCGTCGGCGAATTGCTTCGCGCATTACCGTGGTATTCTCGCCGCCGCTTGCGGCGGAATCGAGCCCCGGCTTGCCGGGAGAAGCGTCCCCGGCGCGATAGCGCCGCTTGAAGGGAAGATCGCCACGCCATTCGCGTCCAGGGCGGCGTCGATTCGCGAAACGGCCGCAACTCTGCGCCGGACGCCCATGACTGCCCGGGAGGGGCCGATGGGCGGGGCAACGGCGAAACGTTTCATGCCGCGGGCGCGGATGCCGGTTGCCCGGGTCAGCCTGGGCGACGCATATGATGTCGACGGCGCCGGGAGCGGTCGCTTCGCCAAGTCCGGCGGCAAATTCGACAGGCTGACCGTGTTGTGCGAGGGCTGGGCCGAACCCGGCGCGCGCTTGCGCGTCGGCGGGCGTCTGGTCGTCGCGGACGGCGCCGGACGTTTCGCGGTCGAATGCGTCCTTTCCGGACGGAAACCGCGACTCCCGGCGGAAGACGGGACCGCGGGCCGGGTTCGGCGGCGGGGAACGCTGCGGGTGGAATGGGAAAACAACGGCAACTCCGCCGGGAAGGAAAGAAAGCGTTGACGCGGTAATCGATGTTTCTGGACAGTGGACTTTTGAAGGAAATCAATCGACCCTCCGATTGATTTCCTTTGAAGTTTCGGGGGATTCGTTTCGGCGCCGTTTTTTTGCAACGCCTCCTTCTTGGGCAGGGTTGACGAAAAAAACAAGCCATTGAAACGGAAGCGGTTGAATCTTTGAAGGTGGCAAATTGGGCATTCAAACCGCCGAATGCCCAATTTGTAAAGATCACGATCCTTGCGGCACAGGCGTTTTCGATTTTTGCAACGTGGCGATTGGCGGTTTATCGCCATTTTGCAAAACTTCAGTTAAAAGTCGACGTACAGGAGCATCGCCGCCATGTCAGTTGAACGCAGCATCCCGCTGTCGCGGGTACGGAATATCGGCATCATGGCGCATATCGACGCGGGCAAGACGACCTGCTCGGAGCGCATTCTTTTTTACACCGGGAAAAACCACAAGATCGGCGAGACCCACGACGGCGCGGCCACGATGGACTGGATGGCCCAGGAACAGGAGCGCGGCATCACCATCACCTCGGCGGCCACCACCACCATGTGGCGCGAGTGCCAGATCAACCTTATCGACACCCCCGGCCACGTCGATTTCACCGCGGAGGTGGAACGCAGTCTCCGGGTGCTGGACGGCGTCATCGGGTTGTTCTGCGCGGTCGGCGGCGTGGAACCCCAGTCCGAGACGGTCTGGCGCCAGGCGGACAAGTACGAGGTTCCGCGCATCGCCTTCGTGAACAAGATGGACCGCGTCGGCGCCGACTTTTTCGGCGTGGTGCGGAAGATCCAGGACATTCTCGGAGCGAACGCGGTGCCGATCGCCATCCCCATCGGCGAAGGCCAGGAATTCGGCGGCATCGTAGATCTGGTCGAGAACAACGCCCGCTATTTCGACGAAAGGGACAAGGGCGTCACCGTCCGCGTGGAGCCAATTCCGGAGAACATGGGGGAAGTCGCCGAAACGTGGCGGATGAACCTGCTCGAAAAGGCTTCGGAGCACGACGACGGCCTGATGGAGAAATACCTCGAAGGGCGGGAGATCGCGCCCGGCGAACTGCGCGCGGTCGTCAAGCAGGCCACGCACAACCAGAAGATCGTCCCCGTCCTGTGCGGCAGCGCCTTCAGGAACAAGGGCGTGCAACTGCTCCTCGACGCCATCGTCGACTATCTGCCCAGCCCCGCCGACAAGCCGCCGATCATCGGCGAATCCGCCCGGGGCAGCGTCCGCAGGCGCGTCCCCGGCGGCGGCGATCCTCTTTCCGCCATCGCCTTCAAGATCATGACCGACCGCCACGTCGGCAAGCTGGTGTATGTCCGCGTCTATTCCGGCAGACTGGAGAGCGGCACCTTCGTCCTCAATTCCACCCAGAACAAGCGCCAGCGCGTCGGTCGCATCATGCGTATGCACGCCAACCGCCAGGAGTTGGTGGATTGCCTGCATGAAGGCGAGATCGGCGCGGTCATCGGCATCGGCGACGCCATGACCGGCGACACCATCTGCGCGGAAAACGATCCGATCATCCTCGAGGCGATCGAGTTCCCCTCCCCGGTTCTGTCGATCGCGGTGTCCCCCAAGGACAAGGGCGAACGCGACAAGCTGTCGAAGGCGCTGCAAAAGCTTTCCGAGGAGGATCCCACCTTCCTGGTCTCCACCGATCATGAAACCGAGGACACCCTCATCGCCGGCATGGGCGAGCTGCATCTCGACATCCTCGTCGACCGCATGCGTCGCGAGTTCGGCGTCGAGGTCGATTCGGGCGCACCGCAGGTCGCCTACCGCGAAACCGCCACCATCGAGAGCGAGGTCAACGAGCGCTTCGCCAAGCAGACCGGCGGCCGCGGCCAATTCGCCCAGGTCGCGCTGCGCGTGGAGTCGCTGCCGCCCGGGTCCGGATTCGAATTCGTCAACGCCGTCGTCGGCGGCGCGATTCCCAGGGAGTACATCCCCGCCGTCCAAAAGGGCGTCGCCGACGCGCTGGTCAAGGGCGCGTGGGCGGGATATCCGGTGGTCGATGTGCGGGTCACGCTTTTCGACGGCAAGCACCACGAGGTGGATTCGTCCGAACAGGCGTTCCGCACCTGCGCCTCCATGGCCTTCAAGAAAGCGTTCCTGGCGGCGAATCCGCAGCTTCTTGAACCGGTGATGAGCGTCAACGTTTTCACGCCGGAGGAATTCGCCGGCGCCGTCGCCGGCAACCTCTGCTCCAAGCGCGGCCGCATCAACGCCATGGAGCCTCAGGGATTCGGCCAGCAGATCAGGGCGATGGTTCCGCTCGCCAACATGTTCGGTTACGCTTCCGACCTGCGCAACATGACCCAGGGCCGGGCGTCCTTCACCATGCATTTCGAGCAATACGAAACCGTGCCGCTCAAGATCGCCGAGGGGGTCGTCGCCGAGCGGCGCAAGAACGACGGCAAAAACGCCAAGTCGGCCTGAAGCCGCGGCTGTCGAGGCGTCACAACCTTAGAAACGACTCGAACGACGGTTCGATTGGTTTTCTTCAAAAGCAAGCTTTCATGCCGTCGCCCCATCTTGGGGAGCGGGACCGGAGTCGGTTATGCCGACCGGATTCAGGCTCCCCATCCTGTATCCGGCCAGGTCCACGGATACCCGACTGTACCCAAATCCAAAAAACGCATCCAGAATCTTCTCGCGCAACGGCGAGGCGGCGAGGCGGGGAATAGCCTCCCGCTCCGCTTCGATGCACGCCGTATCCCCGTAATGGCGGACCCGAACCTGCCGCAGGCCTTGACCGCGAAGATAGGCTTCCGCGCGTTCGACCCGCCGCAATGCGGCGGCGGTCAAGGGCGAGCCGTAGGGGAAGCGGCTCGCCAGGCAGGCCGCGGCAGGAAGGTCGGCCGTGGGAAGTCCCAGCTCGGCCGACCAGCGGCGGACCATCGCCTTGGTCATCCCCGCTTCCCGCAATGGAGCGCGAAGTCCCAACTCCCGCATGGCCCGAACGCCTGGGCGATAATCGCCGGCGTCATCCGCGTTTTCGCCGTCGACGACTGTTCCATAGCCTTCCGCCGCCGCCAGCTCCACCAGGCGCCCCATGCCGAAGCGCCGGCAATGATAACAGCGATCGACGGGATTGGAGCGGATTTCCTCGACCGACAGCGCGTCCACGAACACCTCGTGATGGGGAAGGCCAAGCAGTCGCGCCACCATTCGCGCGCGCTCGGTTTCCTCCCCGGCGTACATCGCTCCCACCAGGGTCGCCGCGCCGCCGCCGACCGCCGAGACCCTTGCCGCCAGCAGGGCGCTGTCGACGCCCCCCGACAGCGCCACCAACGGGCGCGTCATGCCGGCAAGCGCCGCATCCACCCGCTTCCGGATCTCTTGCTCACTGGATTCCCCGATCTCCGCGTTCATGACGATTTATTCCTTTCCATCAGTTTTCGCGGCGCGGGTGGATTGTCCGCCGGCAGACGGTCTTGCCCGCCGAACAGCCGGAATCAGGCCGGCGCGCGTCGCGGAACCGCGCCGCAACCGCCTCAGGCGATGTCGGCGCGGTTCCCGCAACGGCGCAAATAATGCGGCGAATCCCCGCTTTGCCCCCACAGAATCGCTTCGCCTATTCCCGCCACCCGCAGCGACAGGCATCCGCGGCACTGTCCGGCGTTTTCGTCGATGCAGGGCTTGTCCGGGTACAACCGGTACTTTTCCCGATACTCGGCGTCGGTGATGTTCGGCATAAGCACATTGGCCCCGGCCAGCAGACCGCGTTCGCGCCCGTCCGGCGCCAGGGCCTGGAGCACGGTCGTCGCGGCGATATTGACGTCGTGCAGATACAACCGCGCCACGGCGATCATCTTCAAACCGATCCGCAATTGCCGCGACCGGAGCTCCGCGGACAGGGGCGTCCCTGCGCCGAGCGGGGTGTCGGGATGGGGGACGAAAGGCCCCATGCCGATCATGTCGATGTCCAGGTCGCGGAAGAAGAGCAGGTCGTTCGCCAACTGCCCGACGCTCTGTCCGGGCAGGCCGGACATGACGCCGCTTCCGACCTGGTAGCCGAGTTCCCGCAGCGCGCGGAGGCATTCCAGGCGCCGGCGAAAGCTGTGATCGGACGGATGCAGGCTCCGGTACAATTCGGGCGATGAGGTCTCAATGCGCAAAAGATAGCGCCGCGCCCCGGCTTCGCGCCAATAACGGTACACCTCCCCGCGCTGTTCCCCCAGGGAGAGCGTGACGCTCAATTCCCCGCCGGAGAAAGCGGCTATTTTCCGCACTATCGCGGCGACGAATTCCGTGTGTTCATCCGATTCCACCTCGCCGGACTGGATGACCACGGATCCATACCTCTCCCGATAGGCCCATTCGGCCATCCGGACGACCTGATCCCCGGCGATGCTGAAACGCTCCACCTTCGCGTTGTCGCGGCGGATTCCGCAATACAGGCAGTTTTTCGCGCATACGTTTCCCATCTCGATAAGGCCGCGCAGGCTGACGTTTTTCCCCGAATGCGCGCATTTGACCGCGTACGCGGACCTGAACAATGCGGCAAGATCCGCGTCGGCGTCCAATGCGAGCAACGCCGCGATTTCCTGCGGGGTCAGGGCGAAGCGCTTTTCCCGCGCCTTCCTCAATACCGCCGGCAGCTCCATGGTTTCCCTTCCCGGTTTATTCCGCCGAGGCGATGACCCCGCCGCCAAGCACCATATCGCCTTGATACAAAACCGCCGACTGGCCGGGCGCCACCCCGAAAATCCCGTCGGGAAAACCGGCGCGGAACCCCCCCTCCCCCGGGACCACCCGGCAGGGAACGACGCGGCCGGAGGAACGCACCTTGATGCCGGCGGAGAATTCCGACTTCGGGGGGGGAATGGACACCCAATTCACGTCGCCGGCGGTCAGGGCGCGGCTGGTCGCCGCGTCGGCGCCGCCAACCACCACCACGTTCCGCCCGGGATCGATTTCAACCACGTACAAGGGGGTGGGATGCGATATCTTCAACCCTTTTCTCTGGCCGACGGTGAAATTCCAAAAACCCCCGTGCCATCCCAGGCAACGACCCGAAGTGTGGACGATTCTTCCCCGTCCGGCGCCGACTTTCAGCAATTCCCTGTGATCGCCCGAATAGAAATCCTGGCTGTCCGGCCGGTCATGAACGGGCAGGCCGAACTCCCGCGCCATGTCCCTTACCCGCCGCTTGTCGAACTCGCCAAGCGGCATCAGTCCGGTTCGCAGTTGTTCCTGTCCCAGGCGGTGGAGAAAATATGCCTGATCCCGGTTCCCGTCCTTTCCGCTATGCAGCCGCATGCGATCCGGCCCGGGAATCAGCCGCGCGTAATGGCCGGTGGCGAAACGCTCGAAGCCCATGCCCGCCGCTTTCGCCAGTCGCGGCAGAAGGCCGAACTTGACCGCGCCGTTGCAGCGCACGCAGGGATTGGGCGTCCGGCCGGCGAGGTATTCGCTTCGAAAGTATTCCACCACCAGGCGTTCGTACGCCTCGGAACAGTCGATCACCGCGTGGGGAATATCGAGGACGCGGCACACCTCGGCGGCGGCCGCGATGTCCTCTTTTTCGCCCGGGCCGAAACAGGCGTCCTTTTCGCCGCCGCGATAGCGCCCGCCCCGCCAAAGGCTCATGGTGACGCCGGCGACCCGGCAACCCCTTTTTTTCAAAAGCGCGGCGGTCACCGCCGAATCGACGCCGCCGCTAAGCCCTACCAGGACCTTCATCCCCCGTCTCCGGAAAACGGCTTCCCGATTTCCCGCATCCAGCCGAAAATGCCGTCGCGCAGATTGAACACCTTGCCCGCATACCCCGTCTCCACGAGCAGTCGGACGGCGTACCCGCTGCGGATGCCGAATTTGCAGGCGAACACCACGACCCGCGACGGGTCGAACTCATTCCGCCGTTGCCTCACCTCGCGCAAGGTCATGACCGAACGGTTTGGAAAGGCGACGAGCTCGCTCTCGTGCGGCTCCCTTATTTCAACGATTTTGAGCCGGGGATCCATCTCCATCATGGCTTTCAGCGCCAGCGCGTTTATGCTCCGGTTTTCTTCCGCGACGCCGGACTTCCCGACGCCGCAAAACGCCCGGTAATCGATCAGCTCCCGAATGCAGGGATTTTCGCCGCATACGGGGCAGCGCGGATCCTTCCTGACGGCCAGTTCGCGGAAGCGCATCGTCCAGGCGTCGACCAGCAGCAAACGCCCCGCCAGGGTGTTTTCGGCGCCCAGGAGAAGCTTGATGGTCTCGGCGGCCTGGATGCACCCGATAATGCCGGGAAGAACGCCCAGGACGCCAGCTTCGGCGCAGGTCGGCGCCGCTCCCGGTCCGGGCGGCTCGGCGAAGAAACAGCGGTAGCAGGGGGCGTTCGGCGCGGCAAAAACGCTCGCCTGCCCTTCGAAGCGCTGAACCGCCCCGAACACGTTCGGCTTCCCCAGGAGCACGCAGGCGTCATTCACCAGGTAGCGGGTGGGAAAATTGTCCGAACAGTCGACGACCGCGTCGAAATCGCCGATTATTTCCATGGCGTTGGCGCTGTCGAGGACTGTCTCGAAGGCGATCGCCCGCACCAGCGGATTGAGCGCCAGAATTCTGTCCCGCGCCGACCGCGCCTTGGGACAACCGACATCCCGGGCGGCGTAAAGCACCTGGCGCTGCAAATTGGATTCGTCGACCATATCGGCGTCGACCAACCCGATGCAGCCCACCCCCGCCGCCGCGAGGTACAAAACCACCGGCGATCCCAATCCGCCGGCGCCCACCACCAGCACCCTGGCCTGTTTCAGCCTGTTCTGGCCGTCCCAACCGATTTCGGGAATGATGATTTGCCGTCCGTAACGCCTGATTTCGTTTTCCGCGGGGATATTTTCGCCAGCGCCCGGTTTTAGGGCTTCCATCGCGCATCCCTATAGCTTATCATTTCTATCATAGTGATCATATATGACCGCTATGATAGGAAAGGGCGATGCGAATGCAACTGGAAACCTGTTTGGCGCAGGCGGGCGGACGGAGCGACCCGCGCACCGGATCCCTGTCGACCCCAATCCATCAAACAGCGACCTTCAGCCACCCGCGTTTGGGTGAAAGCACCGGCTACGACTATTCGCGCACCACCAACCCCACCCGCTCCGCATTGGAAAAGGCGCTTGCCGAAATTGACGGCGGCGCCAGGGCCTGCGCCTTCGCGTCCGGCATGGCGGCGCTGGACGCCGTTGTGCGCCTGGTCATCGAATCGAAACGCAGGCGCGTCGTTTGCACCGAGGATCCTTACGGCGGCACCATTCGGCTGCTGGAACAGTTCTTCCGGCCGGTCGGCGTAGTTCCCGTTTATGTCGACACCTCGGACACCCGGGCCGTGCTGCGCGAGTTGGACGCGGGCGACGTGGCGGCGCTGGTGGCGGAAATCCCGACCAATCCCCTGATGCGGGTGGCGGACGTCGCGACCCTCGCCGACGCCGCGCACGCCGCGGGCGCGACCATGGTTTTGGACAACACGTTTCTCACCCCCTACCTGTTCAAGCCGCTCCAGCATGGCGTCGACATCGCGGTGTACAGCGCCACCAAATACCTGAGCGGGCATAACGACGTGGTCGCCGGAGCGGCGGTCTGCCGCAGCGAGGAAATGGGGACGCGACTGGCCGCCATCCAAAACGCCGGCGGCGGCATTCCCGGTCCCATGGATTCATGGCTTCTTCTGCGCGGGCTGAAAACCCTGGCGATTCGCATGGACCGGCAGCAGGAGAATGCGCAGGCGATCGCCGCATTCCTGGCCGGGCATCCGCGCGTCGCGCGGGTGTATTATCCCGGCCTGGCCGGCGACCCCGGGCATGAACGGCTGCGAAGGCAGGCGCGGGGATTCGGGGGCATGCTGTCAATCGAAGTGGACGACCCGGATCTGGTTCCGCGCGCATTGGCGGCGGTAAAGGTGTTTGCCTTCGCCGAAAGTCTCGGCGGCGTCGAATCGCTCATCACCTTTCCCACCGTCCAGACCCACGCCGCCATGGATGCGGCGATCAAGGACCGCCTCGGCATCAACAACCGGCTTCTCCGCTTGTCGATCGGCATCGAGAACGTCGCGGACCTGATCGCCGATCTCGACGACGCGCTGCGTTAAGGGCCGAAATCTGTCACAGGAGCGGAAGCATGGATATCAACACCCGAATCGTTCATGCCGGAATCGACAGGGACCCCGCGACCGGAGCGTCGAGCGTTCCCCTCTATCAGGCGTCGACCTATTCCCAGAACGACCCGGAACGCCACGGACGCTACGACTATGTCCGCAGCGGCAATCCCACGCGCGAAGCGCTGGAAAAGGCGTTGGCCGAACTCGAGGGCGGAGCGGCCGGATTGGCCTTCGCCTCCGGCATGGCGGCGACCTCCTCGGCGTTGCTGCTGTTCCGGCCGGGCGATCATCTGGTCGTCGGCAGGGACGTGTACGGAGGCACCTTCCGGGTTCTCGACCGGCTGTTTTCGCGCTGGGGGCTCAGGACGACGTTTGTCGACACCACGGACGCGGCGAATATCCGGGCGGCGGTCGAACCGGCCACCAGGGCCATATTCATCGAAACGCCTTCAAACCCGTTCCTGCGCATAACCGATCTGGCGGCGACGGCGGCCATCGCGCGCGAGCGCGGTCTGCTGACCATCGCCGACGGCACCTTCACCACGCCGTACTTGCAGCGTCCCCTGGAACACGGTTTCGACCTGGTCGTCCACAGCGCCACCAAGTTCCTGAACGGGCATTCGGACCTTCTCGCCGGAGCGGTCGTCGCCCGCGGCGCCGAATTGGGCGACCGGCTGAAATTCATCCAAAACGCCTTTGGCGCCGTCCTGGGCGTGCAGGATTCGTGGCTGCTTCTGCGCGGGCTCAAGACCCTGGCCGCAAGGCTGGAGACCGGGCAGAAAACGGCGCACTGGCTGGCGGAGCGGTTGGCGGCGCTTCCGGAAGTGAAAAAGGTTCACTACCCCGGCCTGCCCGGACATCCCGGCCGGGAGATCCATGCGCGGCAGGCGTCGGGCGGCGGCGCGGTTCTGTCTTTCGAACTGGCGGAGGAAGGGATGACGATGGAGTTTCTTCGCCGGCTGCGGTTGCCGCTCCTGGCGGTCAGTCTGGGCGGGGTGGAAACCATCGTCACCCATCCCGCGACCATGTCGCACGCGTCCATGCCCCCGGAGGAACGGGAGTTGCGGGGCATATCCGAAGGGCTGGTCCGCATGTCGGTCGGTCTGGAATCGGGCGAGGATTTACTAACGGACATCCTCCAGGCGTTTCGCGAAGCCGGGCGGAAGAGGGGTTGACTTGAAACGCTTTGTCCTTACGGCGATTGGATCTTGCCAGCGTTGACGCCCGATTCCGCGAGGGATTTATATTCCAGCCCCCAGTTCTCCATCGCGTAAATGATCGGGCGCATTGATTCGCCCAGTTCGCTCAGGGCGTACTCGACGCGCGGCGGCACTTCGGGGTAGACGGTGCGGGTGACTATCCCGTCCCGCTCCATTGTCCGCAGGCTGTCGGTCAGCACTTTTTGGCTGATGCCGCCGAGGCTTTTCCGAAGTTCTCCAAAACGCTTCGGCCCCGCGAGAATATCCCGCAGGATAAGCAACTTCCATTTGCTCCCGATAATTTCCACAGTCGTGGCCACCGGGCAAGCGGGAAGATCTTTCTTGGCGATCATGGCCGGTTATCCCCCAATACTTCCAATAGTATAACTGAAGTTTTGCAAAGTGGCGATTAAACCGCCAATCGCCGCTTTGCGAAAATCGAAAACGCTTGTACCGCAAGGATCGTGGTTTTACCAATTGGGCCTTCGGCGGTTTGAATGTCCAATTTGCAAAAGTCCAGAGCATAACATATCAAATTGATATAACAAGATTTTCGTGAGTCGGCTTCGCGGGAAAGCGAGCGGAGGCTTGTTTGCCTTCCCGCAATAGTCTGCCGGGCGCAAAAAAAACACCGCCCTAAACCCGCATGATTCCTGAAAACTAACAAAAAGGTGACTTACCCAATAAAAAGGTGCGTACTTTTCATGCGGATTGTTATTTGCAAAATTAAAAACCGCGAGGCGCTGAAGAGGGGCGGCGATGATGAATGATCGCGAAATTCGAACCATGAAAGCGGGATACGTATCTCGTTTCTACAATAAATCACCATACAGCGGAGGAAAGCAAATGAGCAAACTCAACGTACTCAACGACTGGGCGAACAGGGCAAGCGCCTTTTCCGCAATCAAAAGCGCACAAAGCTACCTGTGTCCCGCAATGGCGGAGGCCGCTTCTTGCGGCTCGTCCTGCGGCGCGGGCGACGACAAACCCGCCGAACCGCCGAACCCGGGCGCCTGCGGTTCAGCTTGCGGAACTGGTGACGACAAACCCGCCGAACCGCCGAAGGAAAAATCGAAACCAAGCGCCTGTGGTTCAGCTTGCGGCGCAAGCGACCAAAAGTAAACGGCAGGCAACAGTTCCCCGATTGGGGGAAACTCCAATCGGGGAATGCCACCCTATGAAAGCGGGATCGATTTTGGATAAATATTTCGCCTTCCAATGGCACCTGACCGACAATTGCGACCAACGCTGTAAGCATTGCTATATTTTTTCGAGGGATAACGGCATACCGCTCCGCGAAATGTCGTGGGACAATATGCTTTCGGTTTTGGAAAACTGCGAGGAAATGTGCGGTCGGCTCGAGCGCGTTCCGTACTTCTATATTACGGGCGGCGACCCGATTTTGCACAAGGATTTTTGGCGACTGCTTTCGTTTCTCAAAGAGAAGGAAATCGCGTTTTCCATTTTGGGGAACCCGTTTCATCTCACCGATGAAGCGTGCAAGAGGTTGAAGGATTGCGGTTGTGAGCGGTATCAACTTTCCATTGACGGACTTAGGAACACTCACGACAAAATCCGCAGGCGAGGGGCGTTCGATGCCACGCTTGAAAAAATCGCCGTTATCCGCGGGGCGGGTATCAGAAGCGCAATAATGACGACCGTTTCCGGCGTAAACATTGCCGAGGTTCCGGCGATCATCGACATCGCAGTGGCGCACCATGCGGACGTGTTCGCGTTCGCCCGTTACTGCCCTACCTCCTTCAAAAAAAGTGCGCATATCGAACCGGACGAATATCGCGCCCTGCTTGACGTGTGTTGGGACAGATTTGAACGATACAAGGACGGCGGCACGACGTTCAATCTCAAAGACCATTTGTGGACGCTCTATCTGCACGAAAAAGGTTTTTTCCGGATTCCCGGCGGCTTGCACGACCAAATGATTTACGACGGGTGCAATTGCGGGATTTCCCACTTGACCATAGTTCCGAACGGCGATGTCTACGCTTGCCGCCGCATGGACAGCGTGGTCGGAAACGTGTTTGCCGACAGGCTCTCCGCCGTTTTCGTCGGCGATAAAATGGACAAATATCGCGATTTCGGGAAATTCGAGAAGTGCGCAAAGTGCGAACTGTTGCGCTTCTGCCGGGGTTGTCCCGCCGTGGCGCATGGGTATACGCACAATTCATACGGCGCGGATCCGCAATGTTGGAAAAAAGTCATATAGCGGGAAACCACGATGAATGCCATTGTCGAAAATATATTGGAACGCCGCAGCATCCGCAAGTACAAGCCTAAGCAGGTGCGCCGCGGGGATTTGGACCTTATCCTTGAAGCGGGCTTATATGCCCCGTGCGCCGGGGGACGGCAGGGCGTGATTATGGTAGCCTGCCAAAGTCGTGAAATCAATGCGGAGCTTGGGAAAATCAATCGCTCTTTCTTTCACGGAAGAATGTCCGCGTCCGCCGCCTGTATTTCAAAGGAGCAGCCGAGCATTGCCGATGACCCGGCAATAACCGATGGATTGTACGGCGCGCCAACGGTCATAACCCTGTTCGGCGTGAAAAACTTTTTGTACGCCGCCGCCGACTGCTGCGTCGCGGCGGAAAATATCATGCTGGCCGCGCATTCGCTTGGCATCGGTTCCTGCATGATAATGCGGGCGGAAGATACCTTTGAAACTGTGTTTGGCAAGCGGCTGCAAAAAAAATGGGGCGTTGACGAACACCACCAAGCAAAGGCGTTCGTCGTACTCGGCTATGCCGCCACGGAACCGCCGAAAGCGAAGCCGCGCAAGGAGAACCGCATTAAAGTGGTTGGATGACAGCCAACTTTTGGAGAGAATCAAACAAACCGCCGTTTGATTCTCTCCAAAGTTTCCCGGGGTTCCATTTTCCGTTGGGAATTATTACCTGGACGGCGGTATCGCCCAACCTGATGAAAAATCAACCCGTTGATCCGTAAACAGTAACATCTTTGGATGAAATCGGGCGGCGGTTGGCCCGATTTTCTCCAAAAGTCCACTTGACGAAATAATAATGTTTTAGTTATAAAACAAGTGGTGCGGACGACCGATGCGTTGGCGGGTGCGTTTCTATAAGGGCGTATCCGCATGTTGTTTCAAAGTTAAAACTATAAAAAAAGCGTTGAAAATGATGTTTTTTACTGCCGGCCAGAAAAGAGGTTGCGTTTTTTTTTACCTGTTTCACAACTCCAACTCCTTTGACAATGGGGGATTATACTGTACAGTAGTCGTCCTGAGGCGCGAGGCGGGCCGGTTCGGACCGGGAACACGACGCGGGAGAAGCGCGAAACCGGCCCGAACATGCTTTTGTCGCAAACAGCGGGCGCAAAGGATATTTTAGGATATTTTAAGGAGACGAACATGACGGGAAAAGGTTGGGCATACTGCCTGGGTTGCGTGGCGTTGGGAGCGGTTGGCGCCGTGTTGTTCATGAAGAACCGGGAAAAACTGAAGCCGACGGCGGCGAACCTGCTCGCCAAGGGAATGCGGCTCAAGGACAAGGCGCTCGACTGCGCGGCCAGGACCAGGGAGCACGCCGAAGACATCGTCGCCGAGGCCAAGCATATCAACGAGACCGCGGCCGACGCGTAGCGTTCATCAGGGAAAAGAAAAACATGCGTTATGAAATCCTGCACGACATTCCGGGCCGGCTTCGCGTGCATTGCGGCGGCGTTCCCCCCACCCGCGCGAACGCGGACGCGATAGGCGAACTGCTGTCGATGCAGGAGGGGATTTTGTCCGCGGAACTGTCGGTCAGGACCGGGAATATGCTGGTGCGCTATTCCCGGATCATGCCGAGGGAGCAAGTCCTGGCGTTCTTCAAGGTTCTCGAACCTTCCGACTGGGAGGGCTTCGGACTGGATGCCCGAGTTCCGCCGTCCCTATTCGAGATGACCTTGTGCGCCGTCGCCAAGGTCGGCTTCTGGCAGGCGGTGAGGCGGCTGATCCTCCCGCCGTGCGTCCGATACGGCCTGATACTTCTCGAGGCCCTGCCTTATGTTTTCAAAGGCGTGAAATCCCTCGTGCGCGGCAGGCTGGACATCGCCGTCCTCGACGCCTCCGCCCTCTCGGTGCTTGCCGCGCGGCGCGATTTCTCCGCCATACGCACCATTCTGTGGATGTTCAAGGCGGCCGACGCATTGGAGGAATGGACCAGGGAGGAATCCCGGAACAGTCTCGCCGAAAGCCTTGAACTGAAAATCGATTCGGTTTGGGTGCGCACGCCGGGGGGAGACATGCGCCGCCCGCTGTCGGAAATCCGGCCCGGCGACCTGGTTGTGGCGCAGACGGGAAGCGTCATCCCGGTGGACGGCGTGGTCGCGGCAGGCGACGCCCTGGTGAATCAGTCGGCGCTCACCGGCGAAAGCGAGGCCGCGCACAAGGGCGTCGGATTGACCGTGTTCGCCGGAACGGTCGTGGACAAGGGCGCCCTCGTCGTGCGGGTGGAAAAAGCGGCCGGGGAAACCCGCCTTCAAGGCATAGTCAAGTTCATCGAGGAGTCCGAATCCCTGAAGGCGGAGGTGCAGTCCCGCGCCGAGCGCATGGCCGAGGCTTTCGTGCCTTACAGCATCGGGTTGGCACTGGCGGTGCTGGCGCTGACCCGCAATCCGGTCCGCGCCTCGGCGGTGCTGATGGTGGATTATTCCTGCGCCATCCGCATGGCCGCGCCGCTCACCATCCTGGGCGCCATCCGCGAAGGGGTTAAATACGGCGTCCTGATCAAGGGCGGCAAGCACATCGAGTCGCTGGCGCTGGCGGACACCCTGGCGCTGGACAAGACCGGCACGCTCACGCATTCCCGGCCCTCGGTGGCGGACGTCGCCGCCTTCGACGGCTGGGACCGGAAGGAGGTGCTGCGCGTCGCCGCCTGCATCGAGGAGCATTTTCCGCATCCGGTCGGCCGCGCGGTGGTGAGGAAGGCGGAGCAGGAGCATCTCCGCCACCGCGAACGCCACGCCGAACCGAAATACATCCTCGCCCACGGCATCGTTTCGATACTGGAGGGCAGGCGGATCGTCGTTGGAAGCGACCATTTCGTGTTCGACGACAACGGCGCGCCCCGAAAGGCGGAAGCCGACCGCATCGCCGAAAGCGAGGCCGCTAAGGGAAGATCGCTTCTCTACCTGGCTTACGACGGCAACCTCGTCGGAATGCTGGCGGTCGAGGACCCGATTCGCGACGACGCGGCCCCTACCCTCGCCGAACTGGCCGCGGAAGGGATGGGAAGCGTGACCATGCTCACCGGCGACGGCGAGCGCACCGCCGGCGCGGTGGCGGCGGCCTTGGGCATCGGCGAATATCGTTCCGGCCTGCTGCCGGCCGACAAGGCCAACCTGATCAACGCCATGAAGCGCGACGGCCGCAGAGTCGTCTTCGTCGGCGACGGCGTCAACGATTCCCCGGCCCTCTCCGCCGCCGACGTCGGCGTGAGTCTCAAGGACGGCGCGGACATCGCCAAGGAGGTTGCGGGGGTGGTTCTGGTGGACGGGCGGCTTTCCTCCCTCGCGACCGCGCGCAAACTTTCGGCCCTCGCGCTGGAGCGGATCAACCGCCAATTCGGCTTCATTATGGTCATGAACTCGCTGCTGATCGGCCTCGGCCTGTTCGGGGCGATCGCGCCGCGATTGGCTGCCGTCCTCCACAACCTCGGCACCGTATTGGTGACCGTCAACGCGGTCAAGCCGCTGTTGCCGCCGGCGGCGACGGACGCGATCCTGGAAATGCCCGAATGAAAATAGAAAGCTTCTTCCCGGGACGTCTAAGGGTCAACTCCCCCCTGTTCACCAAACAGGAGAACGTCGACAGGATTCTGGAGCGGATCCATTCCGTGGACGGGGTGGAGTCGATCGCGCCCAACCTGCGGACGGGAAGCCTCGTCGTGCGGTACGACTCCTCGCGCATTACACCGGTCATGCTGATGAAAGCGAAAGGGGAGATCGAACGGCTGGAGGGGGAATTGTAGAGGGTGTGCGTATGTCCCGAACGCAAACGCCTTTTTCTTTTCTGTCTTTTTGTCTTTGGCAAGGCAAATGAATTTCCATAGAATGCCATGAAGCGGACTTTTGAAGGAAATCGAACGAACTGCCGTTTGATTTCCTCCAGATCCAATCAAGAAGACGGCATCCGGGTTAACGATGACCAACCGCAGAATTGCCAAAATTCAACGCCTGATCCTGGAGAACAGCTATCTCAACCTGAACGACCTGTCGCGGCGGTTCGGCGTGTCGGAATCGACGGTGCGGCGGGATCTTCAGTTGTTGGAAAAACGCGGCGTCCTGACCCGCAACCACGGCGGGGCGGTCGTCAACGGGGCCTACAAGCTCCTGACCCAAGGCGCCGCCGTGCTCGAGTCCCCAATCACCATCGCCAATCAACGCGAAAAGGAAGCTGTCGGCCGGGAGGCGGCCAAGCTGGTGAAAGAGGGCGATTTCATCGCCATCGGATCGGGCACCACCTGCCTACAGTTCGCGCGATGTCTCCGCGACCGCGAAAACCTCAAAATCTTCACCAACAATGTGCTGGTCGCCCTGGAACTGAGTTGCCGCCCGTCGATCCAGGTCATCCTCGCCGGCGGCGCGTCCACCTTCCAGAACAACTGCGTCAACACCCTGGAGATCGAGGAGGGGGCCTTCGGCGTCGGCAAGTTTCTGCCCAGCGTCATCTTCTGCAGCGTCCTTGGCATCGATTTCGGCATGGGCTACTCCGACATCAACTTCAATTTTCTGCGCACCTGGAAAAGCATGCTGCAACGGACTGAACGCTCGGTCCTGCTGACCACCGCCGAAAAGTTCGGCAAGCGCGGCTTCGCCACCATCGGCGATCTCGATTGCGTCGACGCGGTCGTGACCACTCCGCAGATTCCGGAAGCATACGCCGCCTACTACCAAAAGCGCAACATCGCCGTCCATATCGCCGACTTCAAACCAGACGCCCTTTCCATCGGGGAAGGCCGTCAGCTGACGCAATAACGCGAACCGGGCGCGGTCTGCAACAAACATAGCGTTGTAGTATTGGGTGTATGACCAAGAGTGGACTTTTGGAGGAAATCGGGCCAACCGCCGCCCGATTTCCTTTTAACTGAATTTTTGCAAATTGGCGATTAAATCGCCAATCGCCACTTTTCAAAAATTGGAAAAGCCTATGCCGCAAGGGTTGTGATTTTACAAATTGGGCATTCGGCGATTTGAATGCCCAATTTGCAAAACTTCAGATTCATGATAGATATATTCCAATTTTTTCAGTTTATTTGCCAAAATTGCATTGACAACCTGCGCTCGGTACGTTATTTTATTTGTGTATCCTGTTGCGCTGAAAAGGCAAACCTTGCGCATGGCGGTGTCTATCCGTCCCGGAATTTACCTCCACCCCACAAGGGGAATTCACTGTGGACGCCATCAAACCAGGCCGCACGGACAGGAAAGCCGCATCCATGCGCATTGCCATTTGTCTATTTTCTTTAAATGGATTTTTGAAGGAAATCAATCGGACCTCCGATTGATTTCCTTCAGAGTTTCAGGGTGTTCGTTCCAGAGCCGGTTTTTTTTTGCGCCGTCACCGGCTTGGGTCGAGTTGATTAATAACTGAAGCCAAAACCGCTTGTGCCGCAAGGAGCGTGGTTTTTACAAATTGGACATTCGGCGGTTTGAATGCCCAATTTGCAAAACTTCAGTTGTTAATGACAGATATCCGCCACTTTGGCGTGGCGGGTGGGTTCTGGCGTTGCGTTCCGTTCCGGTCGCATTTTCAATAACGGAGGAAAAGTCATGAGGAAATGGGCATTTTTGGTATGCGTTCTGGCTGCCGTCGTCGCCGCCAGCGTCGTGGAAGCCGCTGCTCCCCGCAAATTCGGTTTTACCTGCATGACGATGAACAACCCGTTCTTCACCACCATCGAGGCGTCCGTGAGGAAGGAGGTCGAAAAGGACGGCGACATCCTCATCACCTATGACACCAAGCAGGACATCGCAACCCAGATCAACCAGATCGAGGACATGATCAACCAGGGCATCGAACTGCTCTTCCTTTGCCCAGTCGATTCCGACGGCATCCTGCCCGCCCTCGACATGCTGGCCGAGGCGAAAATTCCCGTCATCAACTTCGACACCGACGTCAAGGACAAGAATCTGGTCGAGACCGTCCTTGTATCCAACAACGAATACGCCGGCTTCATCGTGGGACAGGCCCTGGCCAAGAAGTTCCCGAACGGCGGCAAAATCGCCATTCTCGACGCCCCCTACGCCGAGGCCTGCGTAATCCGCGTCAACGGCTTCAACAAGGGCAAGGGCGACAAGTTCCCCATCGTCTCCCAGCAGAACGGCAAGGGCGACATCGGCGAATCGCTGCCCATCGCCGAGGCCATTCTGCAGGCCAATCCCGACCTAGCGGCCTTCTTCTGCGTCAACGACCCCTCCGCCCTCGGCGCCCTGTCGGCGGTCGAAGGCGCCGGACTGCGCGGCAAGGTGGCCGTCTACGGCGTGGACGGTTCCCCCGACGCGAAGAAATCCATCAAGGAGGGCGGCATGGCCGCCACCGGCGCCCAGTCGCCCATCGGCATCGGCGTCGAATGCGTGAAGGCCGCCAGGGAAATCATGGCCGGCGGGAAGGTGGAGAAGGAAATCCAGGTTCCCACCTTCCTGATCGACGCGTCCAACGTCGACGAATACGGCATCGACGGCTGGCAATAGGCGGTTGAATGGGCGGAAACGCGCCGCGGGGAGGACGCGCAATTTTCAAGAGGAAAATTGCCGCGCCTTCACCCGCGGCGGAATGCGCCGGAAAACCTTGAACCGGAGCGGTTGCGTGGAAGAAACGCCGGCTTTGGAAATGCGCAACGTGCACAAGAGATTCCCGGGCGTCTACGCCCTGGACTCCGCCCGCCTCAAGGTGCGGCGCGGCGAAGTGCATGCCCTGGTGGGGGAAAACGGCGCCGGCAAATCAACCCTGATCAAGGTTCTGGGCGGCATCTACCCGTCGGACGGGGGCGAGATATACGTATACGGCGAACGCGCCGACATCGCGGACGTCCGCGACGCCCAGCGCCTCGGCATCAGCATCATCCACCAGGAACTGCTGCTGGTGCCGCAGATGTCGGTGGCGGACAACATCTTCCTCGGCAGCGCACCGGGAAGATACGGCTACGTCGATCGCCGCGACCAGGTGCGGCGGGCCCAGGCCGTCATCGACGACCTCGGCCTTCCCATCAACGCCGCCGGCTTGGTCTGCACCCTATCCGTGGCCCAACAGCAACTGGTCGAGATCATCAAGGCCATCTCCTTCAACGCCAAGATCATCGTCATGGACGAACCGACATCCTCCCTGTCCTCGAACGAAGCGAAGATCCTGTTCGGCATCATCCGGCGCCTGAAGGAGCAGGGAGTGGCCATCATCTACATTTCGCACCGCATGGAGGAATTGTTCGCCGTCACCGACCGGGTCACCGTCATGCGGGACGGCAAGACCATCGACACCCTCGTCACCAGCCAAACCACCGCCGACGAGGCAATCAGGCTTATGGTCGGGCGCGAACTGTCCGACTACTACGTGCGGACGGATTTCCCCAAGGGGGACGTCGTCCTGCAGGTCGAGCGGCTGGGCAAGGAAGGCGTGTTTTCCGACATCTCCTTCGAGCTCCGCAAGGGGGAGATCCTAGGCTTCGCCGGGCTGGTCGGGGCCGGCAGGACCGAGCTCATGACGGCCATCTTCGGGGTCGAACCATACGACAGCGGCGTCATCCGCGTGAACGGGCGCGAGGTGCGCATCCACGCCCCCGGCGACGCCATGAAGGCGGGCATCGCCCTGGTTCCCGAGAGCCGCAAGGAGCAGGGGCTGGTCCTGAAAAACACCGTCGGCTTCAATATGACCCTGACCGTCCTGAAGGAGTTCATCGCCTGGCTGCGGGTGAACCGCCGGCGCGAGCGGCTCATCATGGACGAATACCGGAACCGGTTCAGCATCAGGACCCCGTCCTACCAGCAGATCATCTCCAACCTCTCCGGCGGCAACCAGCAGAAGGTGGTGGTGTCGAAATGGCTGGCCGCCAAGCCGGCCGTCCTGATCCTGGACGAACCCACGCGCGGCATCGACGTCGGCGCCAAGTCGGAAATCTACTCCATCATCAACGATCTCACCCTGGGCGACATGGCGATCATCATGGTCTCTTCGGAGATGCAGGAGGTGATGGCCATGAGCGACCGTATCTGCGTAATGGGGGACGGCAGGATCAAGACCGTCCTGGACAAGCGGGACTTCTCGCAGGAGGAAATTCTGGCCCACGCCATTGGAGGCATCGCACAATGACGCCGAAAACCCTGGAAGCGACCGTCCGCGGGGAAACCGCCTTCTCGGTGTTCATGCGGAACAACCTGGCCATCATCGCCGGCCTGGTCGTCATGTGCGTCCTGCTGTCCCTGTCCACCGACTCCTTCCTCACCTCCAGCAACATCATGTCCATGCTGCGGCAAATTTCGACCAACGCCTTCCTCACCCTGGCCATGATGCTTTGCATCATCATCGGCGGCATCGACATCGGCCTCGGCGCGTACGTCGCCCTGTCCGGGACGGTCACCGCCGTCATGATCACCAACCACGGACAGTCGATCCCGGCGGCCATCCTCTTCGGCCTGCTGTCGGGCGCGCTGTGCGGCCTCGCCAACGGTCTGTTCATCGCCTACGTCCACGTGCCGGCCTTCATCGCCACCATGGCGATGATGAACGTCGCCCGGGGCGCGGCCTACCTCGCCACCAACGCGGAGCCGATCCGCGTCCGCGACCGCGATTTCGCCGCCATCGGCATCGGACGCTTCCACCAGGTGCCCCTGCCCATCATCTATACCATCGTCGGCGTCATCGCCATGGCCCTGTTCCTGAACAAGACGCGCCTGGGCCGTTACATCTATTCCGTCGGCGGCAACCTGACGGCGGCCAGGTACTCGGGCGTCAACATCAAGGCGGTGCAGATCGTGGTGCACGTCGTCGCCGGGGTGCTCGCGGCCTTCGCCGGCATCGTGCTGGCCGCGCGCATGTATTCGGGCCAACCGGCCGTGGCGCAGGGCTACGAGCTCGACGCCGTGGCCGCCAGCGTCCTGGGCGGCATCAGCCTCACCGGCGGCGCCGGCAGCGTCGTCAGCGCCATGATCGGCGTCCTGATCATCGGCGTGCTCCAGAACGGGCTCAATCTCATGAACATCAATTCCTTTTGGCAGATCATCGCCAAGGGGCTCGTCATCCTCATCGCGGTTTCGGCCGACATGCTGCGGAACAGGGACAAATAGCCGCATTCCCGACAGAACGGAGAGAAACATGCTAGTCAGCCTTCAGGAAATGCTCGCGGACGCCAGGAAACACAACTACTGCATCGCCTCCATCAACACTCCGAACCAGATTTCCCTGCGGGCGATCCTGGCGGCGGCGGAAAAGACCAACATGCCCATCACCATCAACCACGCCCAGACCGAGGAGAACGTGGTGCCCATCGAGATCGCCGTGCCGCTGATGCTCGAGTACGGCAAGGCCGCGAAGGCGGCGGTGTCGGTCCACGTGGATCACGGCTTCGATTTCAACCACTGCATGAAGGCGGTGCGCCTCGGCTGCACCTCCATCATGTACGACTGCTCCCGCTTCCCGCTGGAGAAGAATATCGAAGAGGTGAAGCGCTTCATCGACATCGTGCGCCCGCTCGGCATCGGCGTCGAGGCGGAACTGGGCGACATGCCCAACAACATGCCGAGCGAGATCCACGGCCAGGAGGCGAGCGACCTCTCCGATCTCAGCGTCTACTTCACCAAGCCGGACGAGGCGGAGGAGTTCTGCGCGCGCACCGGCGTCGACGTCCTCACCATCTCCTTCGGCTCCGTGCATGGCATGTACAGGGACGAGCCGAACCTGAACATCGACCTGGTCAGGGAAATCGACGGCCGCGCCCGGGGCGTCTCCCTGGGCATGCACGGCGGCTCCGGCACGCCGTTCGACCAGATGCGGAAGGCGATCGGCGCCGGCATCAGGAAAGTCAACTACTTCACCGCCATCGACACCGCCCCGGCCCCCGCACTGGCCAGGACGATCATGGGATCGAAAAACCCGGTGAACTTTTCCATCCTGGCCAACCAAGCCATGGAAATCATTTACGAAAAGACGGTGGAGGCGCTCGAGGCGTTCAAGAACGGCGCCGACCGCTGAGCGACCGGGTTTCGCCCGCGCCCCCTGGAAAGCGAAGGCGAACGCATGTACTTGGGCGTTGATATCGGAACCTCAGGCGTCAAGGCGTCGTTGGTCGACCTGGACGGCGGCATCGTCGCCTCGGCCCGCCGCAAGTTCCGCATCCTCGGCCTGGAAGACGACTATCGGGAACTCGATCCCCTTGAGATCGCCGCTGGGGCCAAAGACGCCGTCCGCGAGGCGGCGGGCGCCGCCGGCGCGCGCGGCATCGACCTGATTCTGGTCTCCGCCCTGGGCGAGGCCATCGTTCCCGCCGACGCCGCCGGCCGCCCCCTCGCCAACTGCATCATCGGCAGCGACCGGCGCGGCGCCGAGGAACTGGACGAAATCCGCTCGCTGATCCCCGACGCCGCGCTGACCGCCATAACCGGCCTCAACCTGAGCGTCATCTATTCCCTCAACAAGATTCTGCACATTCGAAAACACCGGCCCGAAGTCTATGCCCGGGTCCGGAAATTCTTCCTGGTCGCCGACTACTTCGTCCATCTGCTCACCGGCGAGGCGCTCATAGACTACTCCATGGCCTCCCGGACCCTGGCCTTCGACATCGGCCGCAAGGACTGGTCGCCGACGATCCTCTCCCGCGTCGGCGTCGATCCCGGGCTCTTCTCCCGCCCCGCGCTGGCGGGAACCGTCGCCGGAACCGTCCGCCCGGCGGTGGCCGCGGAGCTTGGCCTGCCGGCCGGGGTCAGAGTGGCAATCGGCGCGCACGACCACATCTGCAACGCGCTGGGGGCGGCGGCGGTGCGAAGCGGCCATTGTTCCAACGCCGTCGGCACCACCGAGGGCATCACCGCCATCCTCGCCGGACCGCTGCAGCCGGAACTCGTCGCCAAACACAACATCTCCTGCGAACCGTTCGTCGTCGACGACATGTACAACACCGTCGCTTGGCATAACACCGCCGGAGCCTTGATCAACTGGCTCCTGGACATCTGCCTGGGACCGGACCGGACGGCCGAGGCCTCGCGGACCCTTCTCGCCGCCCTGGACCGGGACAGCCGGCACGAGCCGGGCAGGCTGCTGGCGTTGCCGCACTTCTCCGGCGCCACCGCCGGCCGCATGGACGACAAGGCCAAGGGCGCGATCCTCGGCCTGACCCTGGGCACGTCGCGGGGCGACCTGTACCGGGGCCTCATCGAGGGCGCGTGCTACGAATGCCGCCTCATCCTGGACGCCCTGCGCCATTCCGGCATCCCGGTGGAACAGGTCCACGTCAGCGGCGGCGGCAGCCGGTCGTCGTTTTGGGTGCAGGCGAAGGCGGACATCCTCGGCATGCCGGTGACCGTGGCGCGGGTCGCCGATTCCGGGGCGCTGGGCGCGGCGGTGCTGGCCTCGGTCGTTTGCGGGCGCCATCGCGATCTCGAGGCGGCGGCGGCGGCGATCATCGGGCCGGGCGCCGTCGTCGAGCCTATCGCCGCCAACGTCCGGGCATACGGGGAACGCTATCGCGAGTACCTGGAATTGTACGGAAAAACCCGCGCGGCCAGCCATTTGCTTCAATCCGGGTACCCGCTTGACGCCACCAGCCGCCGTCCCTAGCGCGTTACGGCGGTCACGGCGACATGATCTCGCCGCCGGTGAGGTTCAGCGCCTGCCCGGTCATGTACGACGACTCCTCCGAAGCGAGGAACACCGCGAGACCGGCGATGTCCCCGACGTCGCAGCCGCGCCCCAGGGGAACGCGCTTGCGGTAGCGATCCAACGTCTGGTCCGGCGTTTCGTTGTATTTCCTGGCGTACTGAACCGCGAGGTCCTTCCATAGCGGGGTGTCGAGCGCGTTGCCGGGGCAGATGGCGTTGACGCGCACGCCGAGCGGCGCCAGGTCGAGCGCCACGCACTGCACCAGGCCGATCACGCCGAACTTGCTCGCGCAATAGGCGTGGTTCCATAACCCGCCGCGCTTGCCGCTCCTGGAGGCGATCACCACCATCGACCCGCGCTTGGCCGCGATCATATGCCTCGCGGCGTGCTTGATGCAAAGAAACGCCCCGGTCAGGTTGACGCCGACGACGAAATCCCAGTCTTTCTTCGGAAAATCGGCGATATAATGGCTTTTGAGCACGCCCGCGTTGTTGACCAGCAAATCGAGGCCGCCGATCCGCTCCCCGGCCTCCTCCATCGCCGATGCCACCGAGTCCTCGTCGGCGACATCCACCTTGACCGCGACGACCTTCCGCCCGGTTTCGCCCGCCAGAGCCTGCGCCGTCCTCGCGGCGGCGTCGAGATTGACGTCGAGAATCGCGACGTCTCCGCCCTCGCCCGCGATGCGGCGGGCGATCGCCTCGCCGATGCCCTGCGCCCCGCCCGTAACCACCGCCTTGCGTTCGGCCAATCGCATGAAAGTCTCCTCGTCTGAAAGAAGTCAAACCTCACGTCATGATGCGCCGGCGGCGCGTTTGAAAACCATGGACGTCCGAAGGGGCGGAGCAATTATGTCGCCCCTTTTGCGGTGGACTTTTGGAGAAAATCGGGCCAACCACCGCCCGATTTCCTCCAAAGATATTACTGCTTACGGACCAATGGGTTGATTTTTCACCCTGTCGGGCGATACCTCCGACCTTGCAATAATTCCCGACGCAAAATGTAAACCCAAGAAACTTTGGAAAGAATCAAACGGCGGTTTGTTTGATTTTCTCCAAAAGTCCACGAGAAGGGATCCCCGCGTTTTGACCGGCGACACGGAATCTTCAGAAACGAGGCGGGTCCTGGATGAAAGCCGCGCCGGCGGCGAGGCGGTCGAACCCTCCTTCTACACCTTGGAGGAGATGGCGAACCTCGACCGCGCGGAACTGATCCGGCATTGTTCGGAATTGCAGCGGCTCTGCGTTCAACTGGACGGAGAAGCCAAATTCATCTCCTGGGAGCTGAAAGAGTCGAGCGAGGTTCTTCTGCGCTTCGCGCAAGTTACCAAGATCGCGCATTATCTCACCGCGTCCGATCTCGAAAACATATCCACCCTCGCCGTCAACGAACTCCCCCAGTATCTCAATTGCCGCTTTGCCGCCTTTTACCTCTACGATCCGATTTCCTCCGTCTTCACTCTCGACCGGGCGTCGATTCCCGTGCCCGACGTCGAGGCGACGGACGAGGAGTCCGCTCCCGGGCGTTTCCTCCACCAGTTGTTCACCTCGGGCGAGGCTCCGTACGTCATCGAGCGTAACGCTTCGGGATACGAGGCCGGCGAAGGCTCTGGAACGCCCTTGAAAGTCACCGCGCCCAACCCCGCCTGGTACGACCTGCTCGGCGAGACGGCGATGGTCTTTCCCCTGGCGATAAACCGCACGGACGACCCGCCGGTTCGGCTCGGCGGCCTGATGCTCGGAAACAGCGAGGTCCGGCTCACCGAACGCGACGCGGAGGCCGCCCATATGTTTGTGGACCTCCTGTCTTCCAGTCTTCACAACGCCCAATTGGTGCGGCAGCTCAACCAAATGGCGACGACCGACGTGTTGACCCACCTCAACAACCGCCGGCAATTCCTGGTGGAGATGGACAAGGCGCTCTCCCAGGTCTCCAGAAACCGTCATCCCCTCTCGTTGACGTTGTTGGACATCGACCACTTCAAGGTTTTCAACGACGCCTACGGGCATCACTGCGGCGACATGGTGCTTCGCGAAATGGGAACGATCCTGACCGAATGCTTGCGCAAAAACCTGGACATTCCCGCCAGGTACGGCGGCGAGGAGTTCACTGTCATCATGCCTTTTACCGACCTTTGCCAGGCGATGCGCGTGGCGGAGCGAATCAGGCGGGAGGTGGAGGCGCGGACCATCGTTTACGGCACTAAGCGGCTTTCCGTGACCTGTTCCCTCGGCGTAGCGGAATACCGCGAGGGGGACTCCGCCGCAAGCCTTGTCGACCGGGCCGATGCCGCACTGTATTGCGCCAAAAACAGCGGCCGGAACCGGGTGTCCTCGAAGCGGTGAAACGAGGTCGGGTGATCCCGCGCCCGCCCTGCGAGAATCGGCGGCGCCGGATGCCGGCCAATCCTGTCAACGCCGGATTTGCCAGCGTCCACGCCCGTCCCCGGACGGTTTGGCGCCGCGAATCCCGGTTTAGATCCGGCGTCCGGCGAATTTCGACAAGACGCTTTTTTGAACGGAACAGGGGGGAAAGGTGGAAAAGGCCGTGACTCTGGCGGAGCAGATGGCTGGTTCGAGCTTTTCCCTGCTGCCGGACGGTTATTCCGTCGTCAGGGCCTTGGACGTCGCCGATTTGGACGGCGGTTTCTTTTGGCGGAATTGCTTCGCCATGATCTGCGACTGCCAAGCGGGGGAGTGCACGCTGGTCGTCGGAAAAGGCGGGGCTGCGGAGGTCGCGGATCCCGCATACCCGGAACACGCCGTCTATCGGGCCATACGGATGAATCTCCTGGCGCCGTTCGAAGGGGTCGGATTCATCAGCGCCGTGAGCGGCGCCATCGCCCGGGCGGGGGTGAACATCCTCGCCGTATCCGCCTACTCCTTCGACTACTTCCTGGTGAAGGAAGAGGATTTGGAGAAGACGTTGCGCGCGCTCGGCGCGATGGGAGTGCGCCAGGAAGACAGGCCGTGAGAATTCCCACTGGGCTAGCCCCCGGTCAGGATTGCAATTGAGGATACGGGCCGTCATCCGTTGACGATCAATATGCCCTTGCTCGTTCCCATCCGGACGGCGCCGGCGGCAAGCATGGCGTCGCAAATACCGCGGTCGTCGATGCCGGTCGAGGCTTTTACCCGCATGGAGTCGCCGACCGTCTGTTTCATCAGCTTTACATCCTCGACCGTAGCGCCGCCGGCGCCGAAGCCGCTCGAGGTCTTGACGAAGTCCGCCCCCGCCTCCCTGGCGAGTTCGCACGCCTTGACTTTCTCCCCGTCGGTGAGATAGCAGGTTTCTATGATCGCCTTGACGACAACCCCCGGATGCGCGGCCGCGACCACCGCCTTGATGTCCTCCAGGACCACATCGTAAAGCCCGTCCTTCATCGCGCCGACGTTGATGACCATGTCGATTTCTTCCGCCCCGTTTTCCACCGCCTGGCGCGTTTCAAACGCCTTGACCTCCCTGGTGGTCGCGCCGAGGGGAAAGCCGACGACCGCGCAGGTTTTCACGCCGCTCCCTTTGAGTTGGTCCGCGACATAGGGGATGTTGTAGGGGTTGACGCAGACGCTCGCGAAGTTGTACCTCTTCGCCTCGCTGCAGAATTTTTTAAGCGTTTCCCGGCCGGTGAAGGCCTTGAGAACGGTATGGTCGATGTATTGCGCGTAAGAAGCGTCGTAGCCGCCCATGGTTAGCCTTTCGTTGCCGGATGGTTATGTTGCGCCGGGTCGTGCGGTCCTGATTCGCGCCGATGGGGAATCAATGCATTTCCCTGCCGCCGGTGATGTTGAACGCCTGGCCGGTGCAGTATTCGCCGGAGACGGTCAGGAAAAAGACGAAATCGACCACGTCCTCGATGGCGGCGAGGCGCGCGAGCGGCACCTTGGCGGTGAATTTCTTGATCACCTCCCCGCGCGGCAGCTTGAGGTTGTGAATATAGCCGGAACTGACGCTGTCCCAGACGCCGGTGTCGCCGGTGATGCCGGGGCAGACGGCGTTGATCTTGATGTTGAACGGCGCGAACTCGAAGGCCAGGGACTGGGTAAGCGCGATAACCGCCCCCTTCGCCGCGCTGTAGGGGGCCATCAGGGCGGAGCCGGTCTTCCCGGATTTCGAGGAGAAGTTGACGATCCTGCCGTCCCGGTTCCTCTTCATCGAGGGCAGCGCGGCCTGGATGCAATAGGCCGAGCCGTAGACGTTTACCTTGAACATGCGTTCGAAAACTTCCGGACCGGTTTCCTCGAAAGGCCGTTGGTCCACGACCCCGGCGTTGTTCACCAGCGCATGGATGTCGCCGAATTCGGCGACGATTTTTCCGAAACAGTCAAACACGGCGTCGCGGTCGGTGACGTCGAACACGTACCCGCGCGCGGACCAGCCGGCGTCAGCCAGCCGTTTCGCCGAAGTTTCGACTTCCGGGCTTACGTCGAGCAGTATCGCCTTCGCGCCGCTGGCCGCGTATTTCGCGGCGATGCCGAACCCGATGCTTTTCGCCGCGCCGGTGACGACGCAAACCTTGTCCCGCAGGTTGTCGGAGATGATGCCCATCGCCGCGTTTCCCCTTTCCGTGTAAAAACCGCTGATCCGCTCCGGGAATAGGCCGGTTCAAGAAGCGGGGAGTTCCATGACCGTTCGCCGCGCCGGAACGGGTCAGGCGCTTCCTTCCCGCCGCCGGCGCCTCCGCAACGTCAAGAGCAATTTCGCCAGCCCCTTTTCCTTCATCGCGTCCAGGCTCACGACCAGCAGGATGACCAGGCCGATGATCAGCGTCTGATAATACGCCGAGACATTCATGATCAGCAGACCGTTGCGGATTATGCCCATGACCACGGCCCCGACGGCAACGCCGAGCGCGCTGCCGACGCCGCCATTGAAGCTGACGCCCCCCAGGATGACGGCGGTGATGACGTCCATCTCATACCCCATCCCGGCGGTGGATGCCGCCATTCCCAGTTTCGCGGCGCTCATTATCCCGGCCAGTCCGGCCAGAACCCCGCAGACGACATAGGCGGAAAACTTGATCCACCCGGTGCGGATCCCGGAATAGGCGGCGGCCGCGGGGTTGCCGCCCGTGGCGTACAAGCGCACGCCATAGGACGTTTTCTTCATTGTTATCTGGAAAACCATGGCGAGGGCGACGAAAATGATCACCGGCACCGGAACGGCGTCGCCCACATTGTACATGCCGATGGCCGTGAAGGACCGCTTGTATACCGAGATGGTGTAGCCGCCCGAGAGGGCGTAGGCGAGGCCGCGAATCATCGACAACATCCCGAAGGTGGCGATGAACGGGGTCAATCCGGTTTTGAGCACCAGGAACCCGTTGACCGCGCCGACCAACCCGCCCGCCGCCAGCGCGGCCAGGACCGCCTCCGGAACGCCGACGCCGGCGCGGCTGATAAGCATTCCCGCAGTCACGCCGGAGAGGGCGAATACGCTCGAGACGCCGAGGTCTATGCCGCCGATGACGATCACCAGGCATTCCCCGAGCGCCATCACCCCTATCGCCGACACGTTCAGCATGATGCGCATGAGGTTGGACGACGTAAAGAACGAGTCGGAGAGTAACGAAAACAACAGCAGCAGCGCCGCCATCACCAGGATGATGCCGACCACATCCGCGTTTTTCCGCATCCAGGACCGTATGCCGTTCATCGCCGCTCCGTTGTCCATAGCATGGCCGCCGGCCGGGGCCGTCCTCACGCATGCGACAGCGCCAGCACCTGTTCCTCCGTCAAGCCGTCGGCGTCAAGCTCGGCCTTGACGCTTCCCTCGTACAAAACCAGTACCCGATCGCTCAGCAGCAGCACTTCCGCGAGTTCGCTCGACGAAAGGATGATGGCGTAACCCTCGTTCGCGAGGCGGTCGATTATTCCGTATATTTCCCGCTTCGTCCCCACGTCGATGCCACGCGTCGGATCGTCGAGCAACAGCACGCGCGGCTTGACCGCCAGCCATTTCGCGAGGACCGCCTTTTGCTGATTGCCGCCCGAAAGCGATCCGATCGCCTGGTGCTGGTCGGCTATCCTGATGTTCAGCGCCGACACCGCGTCCGCGACGATGCCGGAGGCGGCTCCGCCCCGGACAAAGCCCCAGCGCGCGGCGTTTCCGAGGGATGACAGCAGCAGGTTGTCGCGTACCGACATCCCCTGGATGACGCCGTGGGCTTTCCGCTCCTCTGGTACCAGTGCCAGTCCGGCGCGCATCGCGAAGGAGGGGTGGGGAGGGGATATCTCCTTCCCGCCGAGACGGATCCGCCCGTAGCTGATCTTTCCCAAGCCGAAGAGGGCGCCCATGATTTCGGTGCGCCCGGCTCCAACCGCGCCGGCGAGGCCGAGAATCTCGCCCGTCCCGACTTTGAACGAAATGTTTTTTAGGAAACCATCCCCCAGATTCTCCACTTCGAGGAGCACCTCCCCCACTTCGCGGCGGGTTCGCCTGAAAGCGGCGCCGAGGTCTCTGCCCACCATGCCTTCGATGAAGCGGTCGCGGCTGAATTCACCCTTTTCCAGAACGCCGGCGTTCCTGCCGTCGCGGAAAATGAACACCCGTTCGCAAAAGCGGAGTATTTCGTTCAGCTTGTGGGTTATGAGAATTATCGCTACGCCGCGCGCCTTGAGGTCCGCCATGATGCCGGCTAATATGTCCACCTCCTTTTCGGTGAGGGAGGAGGTCGGTTCGTCCATGATGATGAGTTTGGCGTTGTAGGAAAGGGCGCGGACGATCTCGACCATCTGCTTTTGCGCCACGGTCAACCGGTCGAGTGGCGTTTCCGGGGAGATGTCAAGTCCGAAGGAGGCGAGGAGTCTGCCCGCCTCGCGCGCCATCGCGTCGTGATCCAGCAGCAGGCCGCAAGCCTTCCGGGGTTCGTTTCCCAGGAAGATGTTTCTGGCGACATTGAGATTGGGAAACAGGCTGAGTTCCTGGCGGATGCCGACGATCCCGAGAGCGCGGGCGTCGGTCGGGGTCAAAATTCTCGCCGGCTTGCCCTCGACAAGGATTTCGCCCTCGTAATCGGAGAAAGCGCCGCCGAGGATGTTCACCAGGGTGGACTTGCCCGCGCCGTTCTCGCCGATCAGTCCCAGCGTTTCGCCGGGGCGGATGTTGAAGGCGACCTGGTCGAGGGCGAGCGTTCCGGGGAAACGCTTGACCATGCTTTTCATTTCCAGGAAATATCCGCCCATGCGCTTAGCGCCTCCTCCCGGAAATGAGCGCGGACAACATGATGACCAGAATCACCGCGAAGCCGTTGACCGTCTGCTGCCAATATTGCGAAATATCCATTTGGATGATGGCGTTCTTGAGAATGCCTATGAACAGCGCGCCCAGCGCCGCGGCCGGCGCCGAACCCTTGCCGCCGGTTATGGACGCGCCGCCGACGATCACCGCCGCTATGGCCTCGAATTCGTATCCTTCTCCCGCCCGCGGATACGCCGCCTCAACCTTGGCGGCGCTCATCAGTCCGGCCGCGGCAGCAGCGAGACCGGAGACGACGTAACAGAACATCTTCACCCGGCCGGTCTTCACCCCCAGCATGCGGGCCGCCTCCTCGTCGCCGCCGACGGCGTAGGCTCTGCCGCCCAGCACCGATCGGGACAGCAGGATGTGCATGAAGATACAGGCCGCCGCGGCGATCCAGATGGGGAGCGGGATCCAGGCGACGACGATCCTGTCAACCGCGAGAAAGGGAGGGTTGTCGATGTAGATGGACTGGGCGTCGGTGAGGATGAAGATGAGCCCCCTGACGATGCCCATCATTCCGAGCGTCACGATGAAGGGGACGATGTTCAACTTGGCAACGAAGAATCCGTTCGCCAGCCCCACGGCAGCGCCGCAGGCTAGCGCGATCAGCGCGGCGGTGAGCGGCGAATGACCCGCGCCCAAGCTCAACGCGGCCGCGCTGCCCGCGAGGCCGAAGGTAGCGCCGATGGAAATGTCGATGCCGCCCGGGATGATGACCAGCAGTTCTCCCATGGCCATGACGGCGATGATGGATTGGCTTTTTACGACCGATTCGAAATTCGAGAAGGAAAGGAAATGCTCACCGAACGCCGTCGCCACCAAGGAGACGACGACGATGCCGAAAACGGCGAGCGCCGAATCGGAGGTCGCCGCCCTTTTCAACAAGCCGCCAGCCGCCGGTTTGGTTCCGGTCATGATCCGCGCCTGCCTCCGCCAAAGCGGGGTGCGGGGAATCGGCAGCGGGAATACGGGGCAAATCCCCATTACCGGAATGCACCCGGCCTCTCCAGGATTTCGCCTCCGGCCTTCCCGCTCCCCATCCCCGCTTTCAGCCTCTTACCACGCGCTCTTGGCGGCGAGGATTTCCTTCATGTTGTTCTGGTCGCAGTATTCGAGCGGGGAGTAGGAAATGACGTCCTTGACCTTGCCGCCGCGAAGAATGTCCACGATCATGCGGACCCCGTTCCTGCCCATCGCCACATAATCCTGACCGATCATGAAGTCGACCAACGGTTCGGGGCGGTCCAGGTACTGGAACATGGGATAGAACGTATCGACGATGCCGAACTTGCCGCCGCGCCGGCGGAATTTCGCCAGTTCGGGGAGACTTTCCGGGGGAGCGAAGAAAGGCCAGCCGCCGGTGATGAAATAGCCGTCGAGGTTGGAATTGGCGGAAAGATAGGTATTGATCAACTCGATCGATTTTTCGGACGAATCGTCGTTGGCCTGGAAGGCGACTTCGGTGATGCCCGTGCCCTTGATCGCGTCGCGGAAGCCGTTGACGCGTTGATCCAGCGCGTCCATGCCGATGACGCCGGTCTGGACGGCGACGCTTCCCTTGCCGCCCATGATCTCGACCATCTTTTCGCCGCACTGCTTGCCGAGGGTGTAATTGTCGGTGCCGTAATAGAAGGCGCGCCTGGAATCGGGGATGTCGGAATTGAGGATGCCGACCACGATGCCCCTGTCGACCGCCCTGTCCACCACCCCTTTCAATGCCTTGGAATCGACCGGGAAGAGGAGGATACCGTCGACTTTGCGCTCGATAAGGCCTTCCACCACCTTGACCTGCTCCGCCGCGTCGGGGTTGCTTGGAGCGTTCTTGAGAATCTCGACTCCAAGTTCCGATCCAGCCACGGAGGCGCTGTCGAGCGCATCGACGAAGATGGGGTTGTTCAGGGCGACCGGGACGATGGCGACCACCAGCTTCTTTTCGGCGGCGTGAACGACCATGGCGAGGCCGATGAACAGCACGGCCAGCAGGACTGTCTTGAACAAGCGTTCCATGTCTTGATTCCTCCGTGTATTCGGGTTTCTCGGTTCCCTGTGGTACCGCTCACAAATGCGACAAAAAAATGGAAAGGCAAGGATCAGGGGGCGACGACGGCGCCGTGTCTTCAATTAACCGCGTAACGGCAGAGCTGTCAAGAACAATACGGTGGACTTTTGGAGAAAATCGGGCCAACCACCGCCCGATTTCCTACAAAGATGTTACTGCTTACGGACCAATGGGTTGATTTTTCGTCAGGTCGGGCGATACCGTCGACCTTGCAATAATTCCCGACGAAAAATGTAAACCCAAGAAACTTTGGAGAGAAACAAACGGCGGTTTGATTGATTCTCTCCAAAAGTCCACATTCGGCGTTGTTTGGAAAAATCTCCGGCGGCGAAGACCTGAAGGGTCTTCGCCGCCTTTGTACGCCGGGTATGGAATAAAGCGAATCCCGTCATTCCCATCCGGCCTCGGCCATCCGCTCCTCGATCCAGCGGCGCGCCCTGATGATCTCGACGACCGGCTCGTCCGCCTTTTCCGTCCACATCTCGATAAGGAACGCGCCCCTATATCCAAGTTTGCCAAGCGTTCTGAACGCCGCGACGAAATCCACCTGCCCCTCGCCGAAGGGCATATCGCGGAATTGTCCGGGAAAGGTTTTACCGACCTTGAGCGTCTCCTTGAGATGCAGCGCCGAGATGCGGTCGAAACCGAGGGCCAATTCGCGGGGAACGTCGTTGTTCCAAGCGGAGAGGTTGCCGATATCGGGATAGACGGTGAACCAGGGGGAATTGATCCTTTTTTCCCAGCACTTCCACTTGGCGATGGAGTTCATGAAATCGGTGTCCATGATTTCCACCGACAACATAACCTGTTGCGACGCCGCCAGCGACGCCGCCCAGTCCAACCCTTCCATGAATATCGCCGCAGTGTCCTCGCCGCGCTCCTCGTAATACACGTCATAGCCGGCAAGCTGGATGTTCCGGATGCCCAGGTCCCGGGCGAGGAAAACCGCCTTCCGCATGATGTCCCGTCCATGCGCCCGCACGTTCCCGTCGCGGCTTCCCAACGGGAAACGCCGGTGCCCCGACAGGCACATCGAGGGGACGGACAACCCGGAATCGAGGACCGCGCGCACAAAATCAAGGCGCTCCGACTTTGACCAATCAAGGCGGGCGAGGCGGCGGTCGGTCTCGTCCACCGACATTTCCACGAAATCATAGCCGGCGACCTTGGCAAGGGCAAGGCGCTCCGACCACGACAAATTCCTCGGCAAAGCCTTTTCATAAATTCCCAGGGGATTTTTACGCATGCCGTCGTTCCTTCTTGCCCTGTAATTGAACTGAACTTTTGCAAATTGGGCATTCAAACCGCCGAATGACCAATTTGTAAAAATCACAACCCTTGCGGCACAGGTGGTTTTGATAATCGCAAAGTGGCGATTGGCCGTTTAATCGCCACTTTGCAAAACTTCAGATTAAAAACAAATATGGTATGTGGAACCGATGGGCCGCGCAAGCTCTTTGCGCGGAGGAGGTGGACTCCCGCTTGCGTTCGCCCGGCGTGTGTTTTATAATTGTCGGCTTATCGCATAGTCCGCTAAGGCGCCCGTGGTCTGCATTTTTTCCGTTTCCGCAGGTCTTGCACAGGAGTGGTTCGATGGGAGTTTTCAAGTCGGTTGACCGCGAAATCAATTTTCCCGCATCGGAGCTGAAGTGGCTCGAATTCTGGAAAAACCGGAAGATTTTCGAGAAACAGCTCGCGCAGGGACGAATTCGCGCCAAGGCCGAAGGAAAACCGGGTTATGTCTTTTACGAAGGCCCGCCGACCGCCAACGGCATGCCGCACCCCGGCCACGTCCTCACCCGGGCGGTGAAGGACCTGTTCCCGCGCTTCCGCGCCATGCAGGGCTACGACGTTCCGCGCAAGGCGGGCTGGGACACGCACGGCCTACCCGTCGAAATCGAGGTCGAGAAGGAGCTGGGCATCGAGGGCAAGCACGCCATCGAGCGCTACGGCGTCGAGCCTTTCGTCAAAAAATGCAAGGATTCGGTGTTCCGCTACGCCGACGCCTGGTGCAGGATGACCGAGCGCATCGGTTTCTGGGTCGACATGGACGACCCCTACGTCACCTATCACGATAGCTACATCGAAAGCGTGTGGTGGAGCCTCAAGCGGTTGTGGGACGCGAACCTCATATATCACGGCCACAAGATCGTTCCCTGGTGCCCCCGCTGCGGCACGGCGCTCTCCAGCCACGAGGTAGGCCAGGGCTACCACGAGGTCGCCGATCCCTCCGCATATGTCGCCTTCCGCTCGGCGGAGGATTCCGCGCTCCTTTACGTCGCCTGGACTACGACGCCTTGGACGCTTCTTTCCAACGTCGCGCTGGCCGTCGGCAAGGATTTCGACTACGACTACGTCAAGGTCGGCGACGAAACGCTGGTCATGGCCTCGGCGCTTCGCGAAAAGGTCCTGGCCAAGATTCCGCACCAGGTCTCCCGCAGCGTCAAGGGCATCGAACTGGTCGCCAAGCGGTATCAACCGCTGTTCGATTTCGTCAAGCCGGACAAGCCGGCCTTCCGCATCGTCGCCGGAGATTTCGTCGGCCTCGACGTCGGCTCCGGCATCGTTCACATCGCTCCCGCCTTCGGCGAGGACGACTACCGGATGGGCGTGGAAAACGACCTGCCGGCGCCCAACCTGGTCAAGCCGGACGGAACGATCGCGGAAGCGGCCGCTCCCTTCGCCGGAAAGTTCGTCAAGGACGCGGATCCGTTCATCATCAGGGAATTGGGCGCGCGCGGGCAACTGGTGAAGACGGAGCAATACTTTCACGATTACCCGTTCTGCTGGCGCTGCGCGTCCCCCCTGCTCTATTACCCGCGCCCGGCATGGTACATCCGCACCTCGACCATCAAGGACAAGATGCTCGAGAACAACGAGCGGATTCGCTGGCTGCCCGAGCACATAAAGCACGGGCGATTCGGCAATTTTCTCGAGACGAACGTGGACTGGGCGCTTTCCCGCGAACGCTATTGGGGAACGCCGCTGCCGATCTGGCAGTGTTCCTGCGGCAACCGCACGGCGGTCGGCGGCAAGAAGGAGCTTTTCGGGCGCGCCGCGAACCGCTGCCGGCTCCCGGACAACTTCGAACTCCACAAGCCGTGGGTGGACCAGATCGTTCTGACCTGCGACAAATGCGGCGGAGAAATGCGGCGGGTGTCCGAGGTGATCGACTGCTGGTACGACTCGGGCGCGATGCCCTTCGCGCAGTGGGGCTACCCGCACGCCGAGGGCAGCGCGGAAAAGCTGGACGCCGCATTGCCCGCCGACTTCATTTCGGAGGCCGTCGACCAGACGCGCGGATGGTTCTACTCGCTCCTCGCCATCGCCTCCCTGCTTCAGACCTGCGCCGAACGGAAGCGGCTGGCCGGAGGGCCGTCCGGCGACCTCGCGCCATGGGATGGGCGATCCCCGCTGCCGTACAAGAGTTGCCTCGTGCTTGGGCTTCTTCTGTCCGAAGAGGGAACGAAGTTGTCGAAGAAGCTCCGCAACTATCCCGATCCCTCGGAAGTGCTGGACAACGAGGGCGCGGACGCGATGCGCTGGTTCTTTTACTCCTCCAACCAGCCTTGGACCAGCACCCGTTTTTTCGAGGACGGCATCCGCGAGGCGCAGAAGGATTATCTGCTGCGCCTGCGCAACGTGTTTTCCTTCTTCGTCATCTACGCAAACATCGACGGCTTCAATCCGGCCGACGGCAACTCCGGGGCGGGGGAACTCTCGCCCTCCGCGTTCGCGGGGAGCCCGTCCTACGTGCCGTACGAAAAGCGGTCGGTGCTCGACCGCTGGATGCTGTCGAAGCTGGAGACGGCCGCCGGCGAAGTCTCGCGCCGACTCGAGGACATGGACATCTTCCTCGCCGCGCAGGCGTTGAACCGCTTGGTGGAGCAGCTTTCCAACTGGTACGTGCGCCGCAGCCGCGACCGCTTCTGGTCGTCGGACCGCGGCGACGACAAGAACGCGGCGTATTGGACGCTTTACGAAGCGCTCAGCCGCGTCGCGCTGCTCTCCGCGCCGTTCACCCCGTTTTTCTCGGAGGAACTGTACCAGGAGCTGGCCCGCCCGCTCTGGCCGGATACGCTTCCCGAATCGGTGCATCTCTGCGCTTGGCCGGCAGCCGACGCGTCGCGGATCGACAGGTCGATTGAGGAGAGAATGGACCTGGTGCGGGAGATCGCGTCCCTCGGTCTTTCGGCGCGGGCGTCGCGAAAACTCAAGGTCCGCCAGCCGCTTTCGCGGGCGGTCGTCGTCCTCACCCACCCGGAGGCGAGAGCCGGCGTCGAAAGCCTCGCCGACGTGGTCAAGGACGAAATCAACGTCAAGGCGCTAGAATTCGCCGCCGACGCCGGGGATTACGTCGATTTTACGGTCAAGCCCAACTTCAAGGTTTTGGGGGCGGTTCTCGGCAATGACATGAAAGCGTGCGCGGCGGCGCTGGCCAAGGCGCCGGCGCTGGATGTGGTCAGGGCGCTGAACGCCGCGGGCGAATACGTGCTATCCTTCGCCGGGCGCGAGTTGAGGCTGACCCGCGCCGAACTCGATGTCCGCATCGCCGCGAAGGAGGGCTTCGCCGCCGCGGACGGACGCGGCGCGGTGGTGGTTCTGGACGCGCAGGTCAGCGAGGAGCTGGAACGAGAAGGCTTGGCGCGGGAACTCGTCAACCGCATCCAGACCTTCCGCAAGGATCTGGATCTGCCGTTCGAGGCGCGAATCAAGGTCCGCATCGGCGCGGGCGGCAAAGCGGCGCGGGCGGCGGTGGAACACGCCGAGACCATCGCCGGCGAAACGCTCGCCATCGACTACCGGGCGGAGTTCGCCGACCTGGGCGAAGTGCGCGAGTTCGAGCTGGCGGGCGAGCCGGTGCGGGTATCGATAGCGAAGGCGTAAGGGGAAAAGACATGAACAAGCGCCTCAAGACGGCGGTTCTTCTTTCCGGCGGCGGCAGTACCTTCAAGAACCTGCTGGAAAAGCGCGAACAGGGCCGGATTCCAATAGACGTGGAACTGGTCGTCTCGTCGCGGCTTGGCGCCAAGGGGTTGGAAATCGCCCGCGACGCCGGCATCCGCGCCGAGGTGGTCGACCCGAAGGGCTATTCCTTCAACGGCCGGGAGGCCGAAATCCTTTACGACTGGGGGCGGATGTCGCGGGAGATCGACAAGCTTCTCCTGCCGGAAAAATTCGACCTGGTCTGCATGGCCGGGTATCTGTCGCATTACCTGATTCCGGAGGAACTGACGGGAAAGGTGTTCAACATCCATCCCAGCCTGGTCCCGATGTTCTGCGGACAGGGAATGTACGGCATGCGCGTCCACCGCGCGGTAGTCGCTTCCGGCGTGAAGCTCACCGGCTGTACGGTGCACCTGGTCAACAACCAATACGACGCCGGCCCCATCGTGGTCCAGCGGTCCTGCCCGGTATATTCCGAGGACACCCCCGAGGATGTCCGGCGCCGGGTCTTCAAGGAGGAATGCATCGCCTACCCCCACGCCATCAATCTTTTCGCCGAAGGCCGCATCCGGATCATTTCGAACACGCGCGCCTTCATCAGGATGAAGGACGGGAAGGACGAGGCATGACCCTCGAGTATGCGCGCCAGGCCGTCGACGCGGAACTGCTCGCGCTGCGGATCATGCGCGAGCGTATGGACGGGAATTTTCTCAAGGCGCTCGACGCGCTGCAAGCCTGCGCCGGCCGGGCGATAGTCTCGGGTATGGGCAAGGCCGGCCTGATCGGCCGGAAGATCGCGGCCACCTTGGCCAGCACCGGCGCCCCGTCCTTCTTCCTTCATCCCGCCGAGGCGTTGCACGGCGACCTGGGCATGATAACCGGCCAGGACGTGTGCCTGTTCCTCTCCAACTCCGGCGAATCGGAGGAGGTGTCCCGTCTCCTGCCGCACGTGCGGCGCATCGGAGCGAAAATCATCGGCGTCACCGGCAACGCGCGCTCCACGCTCGCCGTGCACTCCGACATTCTCCTCTTTTTGGGCGAGATCGCGGAGGCCTGCCCGCTCGGCCTCGCGCCCACCGCGACCACCACCGCCAT
>JAISXA010000223.1 GCA_031270685.1 Planctomycetota bacterium | reverse complement strand
TTCCCCGGCATCCCGCCGCCGCGATTACATCCCGCCCGCCGGCGGCTTCTAGAGCTTCTTGGCCCATTCGTCGACGTTGCCGACGGTGAAGACTTCGTTGGACTCGGTGGTGACGGTGGGCAGTCCGTCCTGGTCCTTGACGGTGAATTTGCCGAGGCGACCGGCTTCGATGACTTCGCCCGGCTTGCCCTCGATTTTCTTGGCGAGGAGCGCGTGGTTGGCGTAGATGGTCAGGTAGCCGACGTCGACCGGGTTCCAGAGGATGATCTCGGACGCGGCCCCGTTCTTGAGGAAGCCGACGTTCTGGCTGGGAAGGCCGAGCCCGTTGACCGCGATTTTACCCTGTTTGCCCTGATCCTGCACGGCCTGGGCGGATCCGACCACCCCGATGGTGGTGGGGGAGATGATGCCCTTGAGGTCGGGGTGGGCGGAGATCAGGCCCATCGCCTCGTTGTAGGACTTTTCCATGACGTCGTCGCCGTAGACGGTGGCGATCAGTTCCATCTTCGAGTACTGCGATTTCCGCATTTCTTCCTTCAACCACTTGATGAAGGTGTTCTGCACGGTCATCTGGGCGCCGGCGCTGACGATCGCCCATTTGCCCTGGTAGTTCATGTGGGCGGCCAGCAGTTGCAGGTGCAGCCTGGCCACGGCCGCGAGATCGCCCGGTTCGACGAACAGCTTGTTGCCGGCGGGGGCGACGCCGGAATCCCAGCTGGTGACCAGGATGCCGTCCTGCATCGCCTTCTGGCAGACGGGAACCAGGGCGTCGGGATCGTTGGCGCTGATGGTGATGGCGTCGACGCCGCGGAGGATCTGCGCCTCGATGACCTCGATCTGGCCTTCGGCCGTGGGCTCCATCGGGTTGACGTAGCTGACGATGATGCCAAGTTCCTTGGCCGCTTCCTGGGCGCCCTGGTTGATCGCGTCAAAGAAGGGGATGCCGGTGACCTTCGTGACCAGGGCTATTTCCATGGCCTGGGTCGCGAAAACAAGGGAAAAAAGACAGAATGCGGCCAAAAAAGCCAAAGTAGCGGTTCTACGCATGATTGTTCCTCCTGAAAAACGGACCGGACACAAGGCGCCCCGGCCGCCACCGGTCCGGGAACGCCGAACTTGAACGTGGACTTTTGGAGAAAATCAAACAAACCGCCGTTTGATTCTCTCCAAAGTTTCCTGGGGTTCCATTTTCCGTCGAGAATTATTACCTGGTCGGCGCTATCGCCCGACCTGATGAAAAATCAACCCGTTGATCCGTAAACAGTAACATCTTTGGAGGAAATCGGGCGGCGGTTGGCCCGATTTTCTCCAAAAGTCCGCTGAACGGTAAACTATCATGGAATAAACGCGCGCGCAAGCATTTTCCGGATTGCCCCGGCGGGCGCGGCAGCCTGTTGCGGAGCCGCCGCGTCATCGCCATAATCAAGGTTTGTGTTTTTTCTGAAGTTTTGCAACGTGGCGATTAAACCACCAAACGCCACTTTGCAAAAATCTAAAACGCCTGTGCCGCAAGGATCGTGATTTTCACAAATTGGACATTCGGCGGTTTGAATGCCCAATTTGCAAAAATTCAGTTTTTTACGAAACTATCGGTTTTATTCGTCCGCGGCGCGGACGCGGGGAAAGCGGCGCCCATGATCAGGGTCGACGATGCGCATTACCGCTATCCCGGCCGGGGAACCGCGCTCTGCGGCGTGACCGCGACCTTCCCGCAAGGGCTGACGCTGGTCGCCGGTCCGAACGGCGGCGGCAAATCGACGCTGCTGCTGGTGCTTTCCGGCCTGTTTGTCCCGGATGCGGGTACGGTGCGCGGCGGGAACGGCGAACCCCTTTCCGCCGGGCGGCTCCGCGCGCTGAGCAGGCTGGTGATGCAAGAGGCGGATCCGCAGCTTCTCGGCGCGACGGTGGAAGAGGACGTCGCGCTCGGCAAACCCTCGTCGGCGCTGGCCCCGGAACGCTTCGCCGCGGAAAGCGCCCGCCTCGCGCGGCTCCTCGGTCTGGACGGACTGTGGTCCGCCCCGGTGGACGCCCTCTCCTGCGGCGGGAAGCGCAAGTTGTGCCTGTTGCACGCGCTGCTCGCCGGTCCGGAACTGCTCCTGCTCGACGAACCGTTCGCGGCGCTCGACTATCCGGCCTCGCGCGAATTGCGGGAATTCGTCATCGGGCAGCGGGACCGGGGCGTGAGCCTGGTGGTGTCGACGCACGACCTCGAGCCTTTGTTCGACGTCGCGGATTGGCTGGTGGTGCTGGCGGAAGGAAAGGCGGTCCGCGAGGGGCGGCCGGCGGAGCTGTCGGGCGAGCTGGCGGGCCTGGCGGTCAGGCCGCCCGGCGCGTTCGCCGGAGCGGAGGATTGAACGCATGCGGGAATGGCTTTGGAATACCGCTTCCGCGATTATGGAATTCGTCGCCGGCTGGACCAGCGTTTTTTGCGTCTGGCTCGCCGGCGCGATCCTCGCTTTCGGCTATCCCGGCATCGTCATTCTCATGACCGTCGAAAGTTCCTTCATTCCCTTCCCCAGCGAACTGGTCATGCCGCCGGCCGGCTACCTGATCCACGAGGGCAAAATGACCTGGTTCGGGGTGATCGCCTCCGGCCTGCTGGGATCGCTGCTCGGCGCGTGGGCGAACTACTACCTTGCCCTGTGGTTCGGGCGAAGCTTCTTCCTGAAATACGGGCGTTATTTCCTGGTCAGCCCGGAAAGCGTCAGGAAGGCGGAGGAGTTTTTCGCCCGGCACGGCGAAGTCGCCATCTTCGTCGGCCGGCTGATTCCGGTCATCAGGCAGTTGATCAGCCTGCCCGCGGGCATGGCGCGCATGCCGATGGGGCGGTTCGTGGTCTATACCCTGCTCGGCGCCGGCATCTGGATGGTTGCGCTCACCTGGGTGGGATGGCTGGTGGGCAATAACCGGGACCTGCTCCAGCAGTACCTGCGGCAGGCCGTGGTCTGGGCGCTTCTCGGCGCGGCCGTGGTCGTCTGTCTGTACGTCAAACGGCAGCGGGAGAAAAATCTACAACAGTAACAGACGTAATTGTAAGTGTTTGCATTTTTTATCGACATGAAAAGCGGGTTGTAATATGACCATGAACACGAAACATGAACACGAATGCGAGGGGGGAGCGTGCCGAAAAAGGCGAAATTCCCGAAGCCGTCGAAACGCTACGTGCGCGGCGCGTGGGTCATCCTGTGGCGGTTCTCTCCCGCTCCGGGACAATATCGGCAATACACCGTCTCCACGAGATTGACCCGCCGAAAGGATGACGAGGTATTCGCCGACGTCATCCTGCGTCAATTTTCCCTCGCTCTCACCCAGGATCAGGACCGGCCAGTTTTCCCCGCCGAATACTCCGCCGCGCCGGGCGTCCTCCGCTACCTTTCAGATCGCGACGGCAGCGCACGGGAGCGCAACGCTGTTCCGACTCCCGGCCATTTCGACGCCCTCCTCCAAAAATACGACGATATCAAAAAAATGGAGCTCTCCCCCGGCTGGCATGCCACCGTCATGTGCGCACTCCGCAAATGGCGACAGGCCGTCCCCGACCTCGGCGCCGCCACCCGGGAGGACGCGTCCGACTTCCTGCATTCCGTCCACGCCAAGGGATTGAAAAGGGGAAGCGCTCCAAGGAAAACGCCAAAAAAACGACGGCGGGGGGCGGGCATCGCCGCCACACGGAATCGCTTCCTCGTCGCCTGCGGCGGATTTTACCGCTGGCTGGTCGAAAACGGATACCGCGACGCGAATCCGTTCCGGGGCATCCCCAGGCTCAAGGAGTCGGTCGGCGAGGAGGATATCGTCTACTGCACCCGCGAGGAGCGCGGCCGGATCATCGCCATGGCCAGGGCCAGCGGCTGGCCGGACTGGATCGCGGTTCCCGTCGCGTTTTACGCCGGCATGCGCCGGGAGGAGATCGCGCGGATGCGCTGGCCGGACGCGCTGTTCGCCGAGGGCCGGGCGGCGGTGCCGGTGACGAAAACCAAGCGCCGCCGCGTCCTGCCGCTGGCGGCCGAGCTGCGGTCGCTCCTCGAGGCGGTGCCGGAGAAAAACCGCGTCGGCTTCATCGTGCCGATCGCCGCCGAATTCGACCGCGTCCAGCGCCTCGAAACGCTGGCCCGGAAAATCCGGAAAATCAACGCCGCGTCGGAGGACCCGATTCCGGAGGAACGCATCGGCTGGAACGCCTGGCGGCATACCTTCGGCTCGCTGCTGGCCCAGGCCGGGGTCAGCCTGGACAAGATTTGTTCGTGGATGGGAAACACGCCGGAGGTGTGCCGGCGGCATTACGCGCAATTCGTCCCGCGCGGAAGCCGCGACGACGAGATTGACAGGCTGTGATTATTCATTCGCCGCGAGGATGAGATCAGATTTTTCCCCGCTCGCTTTTCGGTCATCAATGGCTCCTGTCCCTGGTCGCCTCAATCCTCCGGCGATTCGCCCTTGCCGGATGTTCCGCGCTTTTTATTGGGTTTGAAGCCGATGCGTTCCCGTGATTTTTCCGGCCCTGGTTCTTCGGTGACGAGCTGACGGAGCTCGTGGAAGACCACGGCAAAGGCACGATCATGTTCGTCAACCTTGGCGGCGAGCTCGTCGATGCGACGGGCAAGAGTCTGGTTGGCGT
>JAISXA010000162.1 GCA_031270685.1 Planctomycetota bacterium | reverse complement strand
ACGCCGACGCCGCGATCGTGCGGGGTGGTGGAACTGGACGCGCGGGGAGTGGTGACGGCATTCCATGAGAAATCCCCCGATCCGCCCGGGAATTTGGCGAATGCGGCGATCTTTGCGATGGAAGCCGAAGTTTTTGACGTGGTTGCGGAATGGCCGGCGCTGGATCGGGCGCCCGACATCAGCCTGGATATTATTCCACGGTTTCTTGGCCGTGTTTTTTCATGGCTGAACTCCGATTATCACCGCGATATCGGGACGCCCGAAAGTTACGCCCAGGCGCAAAAGGAATTCCGCATGGCCGGAATGCCTTCTCGGAGGACTCATGAATAGCGTAAAAAAGGAAATCCCGACCATGCCCTCAATTGACTGGGGTAAGCCATTCTGGGCATGCAATAGCCTGATGACGACGGTTGCATTCAGTTCATTCGGAACCGTCCGGCTTTGTTGCGCGCAGAATCGCGATTGGTATAATTTATACGCCATTAAGTATTCCCGGGACACCATCGTGGATGATAAGTTTGTTTCCGCGGTTGAACAGTGTCGCGGAAAAATGATGTCCAATATCAATTCGGAAATTGAATGCGTTTGCACCGGCTGCAGCGAATTGCGGTTTCGAACCTGGAAACGCCCGACGCACCCTTTTCGACTAGTGATAGTCGGGAGCAGGTGCGCTTGCAATATAAATTGCCGCTATTGCAGTTTACAACAATTTGGCGAATTCCGGGAACAAGGAATCGGGGAAGTCGACCCAGGGCCAATTCTTCAAACTCTTTTCCAAAACCGGTACCTTGCCCCCGGCGGACAGGTGTATCTGAGCACGGGGGAGCCGGTTATCCAACCGTTCTTTTCCGACGCGGTGAGAAATGTCCGTCAATATTCCTCGGATTTAGGTTTAGTGCTATATACGAATGCGACAGTATACTCGCCTTTGGTCGAGCCGTTGCTGGCGGAGAATAGAGCGATCCTTGTGGTGAGCGTTGATGCCGGTACCCGCGAAACCTTTCTGAAGATAAAGCGGCGGGACCTGTTTGACCAGGTGGTGGCGAATATGGAGCGCTATGCGAGCTTTATGCCGCCCAAAATAAAACCGAAATACCTGTGCGTCCCCGAGAATATCAATTCCAGGGATCGCGACGGATTTATGAACCTGCTTGAGAAATGGGGAACTCACCTCTTCATACTGACGTATGATTCCAAATACAGGGATGGATTGCCGCCGAAGTTCATCGATTTCATGGGCGAATTCAAATATCTCGCCGGAAGAAGGGGGTTGAGCGTCCAGGAAAGCTACCGGTATATTGGCGAAGACAGGCATGCCGACATCTGCGATCGGGTGGAGGAGTCGTATCGGTCGAGGTTGCCCGAATACAGTTATGTTTTCGAGGCCGCGGCGGAAACGCCGCCCACGGAAATGGGCCGCCTTGAACGGCTGGAACGGGCGGGAGACGATGGGCTTTACGTCCGCGGATGGGCGTATGACCGGGAGAGAACCCGCAACGCTGAGGAGGTGGTCGTGGCATGGCGCGGCAAGCCGATTTTCGCCGGCATTTGCCGTTTTATGCGCCAGGATGTTTCACCTGACGCCAAAACCGTTTTTTCGTTTCATTCCACAAGCAAAGCGCAGGCAAGCGCGGTTCTCGCCGATTCCGAAACTGTTCAGGCTTACGCCCGCTTTGGAGAGGACGAGTGGATTCGTCTTGAAGGTCCGTTCCGGAGGAAACGTATTGAGCGCGAATGACATGACCGGCCTCGGTCTTGACGGGCATAAATTACACTATCACCCGGATCGGGTGGCCGCTTTTCTTGCCGGAAACATCGTTTGGCCCATCTATGCGGAGATTTCCCCAACCTCCCGCTGCAACCACCGCTGCCGGTTTTGCAATTTCAATTATCTCGGCCACGACGGACAAAACCTTCCCGACGGCAGAATGCCGGTCCTGATGGATGAGTTGCGGCAGGGCGGCGTGAAGGCGGTTGTTTTCGCCGGAGCCGGCGAGCCGAGTCTCCATCCCGACACTTTCGCCGCCGTCCGCCGCGCCGTCGAGCGGGGGCTGGATGTCGCCATGAGCACCAACGGAACCCTTCTTGACGCGGGGCAACTGCAAGCAATGGCCGAACTCCTGACCTGGACAAGGTTTTCCATAAACGGCGGCACGCCGGAATCGTATGCCGCGGTTCACGGCTCGCCGCCGGAGGACTTCCGTCGCGCGGTGCGGAATCTGATCCTGCTGGCGGAATTGAAAGCCAAAACCGGAAGCGCGATAACCATCGGGACGCAATGCGTCCTGATGCCCGAAAACAGGGGCGACATGGCCGGCCTGATGCGGCTGCTGAGGGAGAGCGGGGCCGACTATTTTTCCATAAAGCATTTTTACCCCCACTCCGACAACGCCTATCGGCCCGATATGAGTTTCCTGACCGGCGCATACGTTGAGGAGCTTCGCGGCTTGGCCGCGCGGGAATCAAGGGACGGCTTCGTTTGCCGCGTCCGCGACCCCGAAAATCTGTCCCGTGAGCGGCCGTATACCGAGTGTTTCGGTCTTCCTTTCATCGTCTATGTCCGGGAAAACGGCAATCTCCACACCTGCTTTTCCCGCCAGGACGACGAAGCCGCCAGCGTCGGCAGTCTCCTGGAGCAGTCATTTCCCGTCCTGTGGGGGTCGGAAGGGCGCGAACGCGTATTACGGCATTTCGCCGAGAGCCACGACAAGAACGAATGCCAGGCGAACTGCCGTCATCACCAGATCAACCTTTGGCTCATGAAGTTGAAAAACCCTCCGCCGCATGTTAATTTCGTCTGACACGGGCTGCAAAGATCGCGGGGCATTGCACGATGGCCGAACTGCCAGCTTTTATCGTACGCCGGATACCTTTACGGCAACTTTATCGCAACCGTCTGATTTTGGGATTATCCTGCTCGGCATGCGGAGCGTCCTTCAGCGTTGACTATTACGCCGGCGGGTTTGACGGCGTCCAGGGTCAATGCCCCTGTTGCGGGGTCTCGCAGCGCCTTCGCGCCGGCGATCTTCGGGCGGCGCTGGAACCGCGGTTCCGTTCCGCCGTCAAACGCATCGAAAAACGGGGGGGACGTTTTTTTAGCGACGTCATGGCAATCACCATATGCAATGCCGCGCGTCTTCTCGAGCCGATTCTCTGGGTGATAGTCGTGCGGTTTGCGCATTATTTTGTCGGGCAGTATTTAATGCACACCGCGAATTTCCTGCGCAGGCTGAAGCGGGCGGGACTGGAGCAGGCGCTTCTTTTCGGTGTACGGCCGGATTCAAACAGGGAAAGCAACCATTATTTGGGGAAAAAATGGGGAGAAAGATTCATTGTCGCGACATTGGCCGATCGCGCCTTCGACAAGCTGTCCGTAAAGCGCGGCCATCCGGGAGGCCTGGACCTGGAGTTACGGTATCTCGCACGGGATCGCACCCGCACCCTTCTCTTCCAAACCAGGCATCTGTATTCGTACAAGACATTTCCCCACGCGGTTAGCCTTGATTTTCTGGACTCTTCCTATAAATGGTGGACCGACCCCGAGCAAACGCCGGCGGATGTCGTCGCGCCCTTCTCCTTTGGCGAGGCCGAGCGCGCGGAGGCGAAAGAGCGCCTCGCCGGCATGGGAATAAACCGGGACGACAGCTATATTCTCTTTCTTGGCCGGGACGGGAACTACCTCAAAACCCATATCCCCGAAACGGATTTCAGCGATTTCGATTATCGAAACGTCGATATCGCCAAGTATCTGCCCGCCATGAATTGGGTGGTCGACAACCATATGAAGGCGGTGCGCATCGGACGGCATGTGGCGGAGCCGCTGGGAGTTTCCCGCGAAGGGATAATTGATTACAGCAGCATGCCGCCGGACGATTTTTTGGACGTTCACCTGATGGCGAATTGCCTGTTTCTCGTCAGCGCCAACACCGGGATGTATTACCTTGCGCTGCTGCTGGGAAAATGGCTTCTGGCCTGCAATATGCCGCATATTTACGCGCCCGGCAACGAGTTCCGGTTTTACAGGCGCTGTTACACCTTCAAGAAATACTGGTGTCACAAGAAACGGCGTTTCCTCTCCTTCCGGGAGATATTCCAGCGCAGGATTGAATATCTCAGTAGGACGAGGACGTATTTCATCAACGGAATAACGCTGGTGGAAAACACCGGCGAGGAGTTGTTGGCCGCGGTGCGGGAAACCTGCGCCAGGGCGAGCGGGCAGTGGGTCGCCACGGCCGGGGAGACGGAGATCCAGAATAAATACAAAAGCCTGCTGGACGAGTTTTTCCCCAACCTCGGCGCCGGTATCGGGGGAGTCCTGAGTTATAATTTTATGCGCGCGAATCCGTGGCTGTTGGCGGACGCATGATGGAGGAGAATGACCTGATGACGACGAGTGAACAGGGCGAAGGCGGGCTCCCGGCCTTCATTGTCCGCCGCGTGCCTCTTGCGCAATTGTACAGGGAGCGCGTGGTGCTTGGCTTGACCTGCTCCCGTTGCGGACAGGCCTTCGCCGTCGATTATCCCGCCGGCGGCTTTGCCGGGAACAGGGGCCCATGTCCCGCTTGCGGGGTGGAACAGGAGTTGCGGCCGCGGGATATCCGCCTCTCCCTGGAGCGAAGTTTCCGCCGCGCCGTTCGCCGCATCGAGGCCAGGGACGTCATGGTCTGGAAGGATATCCTCACTTTCACCATCGCCAACTCGGCGACGCTGCTTCGTCCCCTGCTTATGGTGATGGTGGTTCATTTCCACCATCACCGCTTCGGGCATTATGTCGTCAATACCGCCAATTTATTGCGCTACCTGCGGCGCGGCGGGCACGGGGACGCTCTTCTTTTCGCCATAACCCCGAACCCGGCCACCGAGTCCAATCGCCACCTCCGGGAAAAATGGGGGGAACGCTTTATCATCACCAAATCCGCGATACAGGCCTTGCATCTGTTGGAGGACAAACCGGCGCAAGTTCCCGTTTGGTCCATCCCCGCGGGGAAGGAATCGCTGGATCGGGATTATGCCAGGGGCATTATGTTTCTCTCCCGGCGGATGAGCCCGGTTCTTCCGCCGCGCACAGCCGAACTCAAGCAGGAGAATTACCGATGGCAAGTGGATGTGGAAAAAATTCCGGCGGACAGCGCGCCGCTGTTCGCATTCGGCGAGGACGAGGAAAACAGGGCGGCCGAAACTCTCGCGAAGGCGGGAATAGACGTTGAACGGGGATTTGTCCTTTTTCTTGGACGCGATTCGGCTTATACGAAAAAACGCGGCTTCTGCGCAGCGGACCGCGATGGCCAGGACTTCAAGAACATGAACGCGGACGACTTCCTGCCCGCCATGCATTGGGTGACGGCCAACGGAATGTCCGCCGTGCGGCTTGGCCGGCATGTGGAAAAAATCCTGTCGCCGACCGGAAACGGAATAATCGATTGCTCCGCCATGCCCCCGGACGATTTCAGGGACGTCCACCTCATAGCGAAGTGCCGCTTCATGGTTAGCGCGGGGGCCGGCCCGGCCTATTTGGCGCTTTTGCAGGGCAAGTGGGTGTTGCGCTGCAATATGCCGCATATCTATTCGCCCCTGGCCGAATTCCATTACCCCCGGTGTTGCTTCATGTTCAAAAAATATTGGTGCCACCGGGAGCAGCGGTTTCTCTCCTTCAGGGAGATATTCGCCCGCCGCCTGGAGGACAAGCAAAGTTCCGACGCCTATTTCGACGAGGAAGTGACTCTGGTCGAGAACACCCGGGAGGAACTGCTGACCGCGGCGCGGGAAACCTGGGCCAGGGCGGCGGGCGCCTGGACGACGACGGAGGAGGAGCGGGAACTTCGCGACAGGTATCTGCGGCTGGTCCGGAAGACGTACGCCGGGTTTGAACCCAGGTTCGACGGCATATTATGCCACAGCTTCATGAAAATGAATCCCTGGCTGCTTGCGGACGCATGACCGGCCGGGCGCGGCGCATCGGGAGATGGACATGCTGTACAGGACGCTTGGAAATACCGGGTTGTCGGCGTCCAGGCTTGGATTCGGCTGCATGCGCCTGCCGCTGGACGCATTCGGCGCGGTCGATCGGGAAACGGCGTTGCCCTTGTTGCGCCGGGCGCGCCGGCTTGGCGTCAACTATTACGACACCGCGATAGGGTACTGCAACTTTCTGCACCGCGTTCCTGGTATGATCCCGCAGCGGCGGATAGGCCCCGTCGAATCACGCGTCCGCCAGAAGCCAGGGATTGGCGCTGAGAAAGCTGTGGCTGACGACGCCGGCCAGCGGCACGTCCTCCTGGTATGCCGCCCGCAACAGGGCTTTGAATTTTCCCTGAAGTTCCTCCTCCGCGTCGGTGGTCCGCCAGGTCCCGACGGCCCGGGAATAGGTTTCCCGGGTGGCGGAGAGTATTTCCGCGCCGGAGTTTTCCACCAGCGAAATCCGTTCCTGGAAATACGCCGAAGCGAGGCGCTTGTTTTCCAGTTTTCTCGCCAAGATCTCGCGGAGCGAAAGAAATCGCTTGGCGCGGTGACACCAAAATTTCTTGAACATGAAGCACACCCTGGGGAAATAGGCGTAATCCATCGGGGAGTACACGTCCGGAAAGTTGCACGCCAACAGCCATTTTCCGAAGATCAGGCCGAGGTAGTACATTCCGGTGTTCGCGCAGACCTGGAACAGGCAGTTGGCGACGAGATGCACGTCGAGGAAATCGGTCGGCGAACCCGAGGCGTAATCGATGATTCCCTCCCGCGCGTCCGGCAAGGCCTTGACGACGTCGCGACCCATTCTTACCGCCGCGATGCCGTTGTCGACCGCCCAATTCATGGCCGGCAGAAAATTGTTCACGTCCATGTTGCGGTGGTTGGTGCTCTCGAAATGGAAAGGCAATCCCCGCGGCCGGTCATAATATCCCTTGTCCCGCGCAAGAAAAACGATATGTCCGCGGCCGTTTTCGATGCCAAGCCCGCGCAACTCCCGCGCCGCCCGTTCACGCTCGGCGGCGGTGAATATGAACGGCGACCGCAGATCCTCGCCGCTCTGTTCCGCGTCCACGTACCACTTGTACGCCTCGTCGCGCAGGTCGATGCAATGCGGAAGCGTGGAGTAGTCGTACTGCTTGAACAGATACAGAAACGCCCGCGATAAATCCCGGAACAGGTATTTATGGCTGGTCTTGTGGGCGCTGTCCCATATTGAAGCCGGTCTTTTCGCGGCCAGCCGGCGATACGCCGCCTCCGCGTGTCGGGAAAAGAGAAGGCGCTCGGCCCATTTTTTCCCGATATACCGGTTCGATTCGAATTCGGCGTCGGGCGTTGCGACGAACACCAGCATCCTCTCCCGGCCAAGCCGCTCCATGCGGCGCACCAGGTGCAGCGTGCTCATCACGTAGTGGCCTATGCTCTGATAGTACAGGCGGACGACCGTCACCCACAACAGCGGTTCGAGAAGCAGCGCCGCGTTGCAAATCGTCACCGCCAGTATGTCGCCCCAAAAGCGATTGTCCTGCGCCTCCACCCGGCGTATCGCGCGCCGAAACCCCTTTTCCAGGGCAAGGCGAAGATCGCCCGTCCTGATGGCGTGTTCCATTCCGCAAGCGTCGCAGATGTCCGCGCCGCTCCCGGCGAGATCCCGGGGATGACAATCGACGACGCGGGAGCGGCCGCAGCGGGGGCATTTCACGCCGACCACCAACCGGTTGCGATACAGTTGCGCCAAAGGTACGCGTCGTATAATAAAGCCCGGCGTTCCCGCCTCCAAGATGCGTTCTCCTTCCGTGGTTGACAAACATCGCAGGCGAAGAAAAACGGTCGGGAAAAACATTCACCGACTCTGGACCGCCGAAACGAAACGAGTGAATCTTTAGAGGAAATCGGGCGGCGGTTGGCCCGATTCCCTTTAAAAGTCGCCCGCAAGATACGCGTATGTCGTCGGCGGAACCAGAGTCCGCACCCGTTCCCAGTCGCCGTCCTTCATGGCCTGCCTCACCGTTGAAGCGCTTATGGGCGATCCTCCGCATTCCTTGCGGGAAAAGACATGGATTTTCACCCCCATCGGCGGGAGATGGAACAGCAGCGTTTCGTTATAGGCCCTGGTCACGATGCAAAGCGGTTCTTCGCCCACAAACCGATGCGTTATGTTCAATGCGGGCGCGATTGCCGACCCGAAGATCACGACGTCGGCGGTCGAGTCGCCGGGTTCGATAGCCCGCGTTTTCCCGAAATAATTGCCAAAGGAAAAACTCGAGATAATGAATTTTCCGCTGGGGGCCACGTATACCTTGTCTCCCATATCGGCCACGCCCCGCCTGGCGAGCCGGATGCGGTCGACAAAGGGAAAGTCGGACTTGTCTTCCTGGACCACGAAAACATAGAGACCATCGACCGCCTTTGCCGCCTGCTCAACGAGGTAACGATGTCCAAGCGTGAATGGATTGCAGTTCATGACGATGGCGCCGACATTTTCCCGACCGTCGAAAACAGGGTTTCGCACCTCCCGCAGCCATTGCTCCATCTCCAGGGTCGTAAGACGCATTTCCGCCGCCGATCGCTTCAGCCAGCGCACAGCCCGCACCCTATAGTCCTCCGCTGCGTTGCCCGCCATCCGCGGAGAAGTCCATGACGAAGGATGGACCAGAATTTTATGAATTTCCTCGGCAATAACCTTGTTGCCCTCGCTATTCATATGAAAGGAATTCCGGAAAAATCCTCCGGATTCCGGAGAGCGATTGGCCAGGTATTCGAGGGAACGGCATATGCAGCCCTGCTCCGCGATCCTTCGACACGCCTGAAGCCTGATCGCTCGCAATTTTTCGAAATCATGCCGGCTTCGCAGCGCATAACGGATGCGATCGAACTCCTGCACCGAGGCCTCCGCTTCGCCGGGACGCTCCACATCCAGGATGGCCGGGATGTAGAATACGTGCGGCACGGCTCCTATTTGTGCGCACGCCGTCGCCACCGCGCGTGAAAACTGGGTGCAATTATCGGTTACGATATCGGATTCGAACGTGTCGAACCTGTTCCTGGGCAGAAACACGACATAATCGCCCCTCCGCACGTCCTGTCCCAAAAACTGCAGGTAGCAATTTTCCAGCACCGATGCGCCGCCCCTGGCGACAACGCGCACCGCCTCGCCATTGCCGTTAAAAATGCGCTGGAGATGATTGGCAAGCGTTTGCTCGTCCGCGGCATGAATCCCCCACACATGACACGCGCCAAGGAGATGCAAGGTTCGCCCGAATTCTTTGGGGGCGGCCGGAATTATTCGTTGCCCGTCCCGGTAGTTGAAAAGGTTGGTGTGAACGTCGTCCCCGACGATGGCGTTCTTGAAGAGCTTGAACGCCATTCCCTCGAATCTATCGGCTTGGGGAACTCCACGCCAGGCGATATGATGAAGCTTGACGTTGAATCTACGTTTGTTCATGATGATGGGGATCGCCCGGTCCTCAAAACCTTCAATGAGAGCCAAGGATTCGGCATCGTCGTATCGGTCGCACAGCAGCGCGAACTCGAACGCCTGTGCGAGCGAATAGGATTTTCCCGCCGCGAAAAAATCGCTTTCGCGGGCAGCGGCCCATGTCCGCCGGATGAGTTCCGCATCCTCGCTTATCTCCCTGGGAACAAATCCACCGCACGCCTGCCGCAGCAAATCGTAATATCTCTCCCCGAGTCTTTCCTGCGCTTCGGGACGCCTGGCGAATATGTGAAATAGCCTGAAAAATTTGGCGCGATTCGAAATCCCGAGAGGATCCTTGCGAACCAGCGCGAAGAGCAAGGCTTCGCTCTCGTCGAAGTTTCCAAGACGCGCTTCGCACAAACACAGGGCGAACGCCACGCCGGCAACGTTTTCATCCTCTTCCCATGGCGGCCGGGCGGCGGAACGCAGATAGTCGCGCAACAATCGCCGCATCTCCCGAAACCGGCCGCCCCATCTAAGCGCGACGCCTTTGTTCATGACGAACCGCTTCTCTTCGGGACATTCGGCGAGCAACTCGTCGAAAAGGGACACGGCCGCGTCGATATTCCCCAGCGCGGTTTCGGCGCACGCCAACCTGTCCTTGACGAACAGCGCATTGCGGGGGTCGGCGAAATCATCGTCGGGCGCGGCCAACGCCGCCGCATACGCGTCGCGGGCCGGATGCGATTCTCCCACGTCGGAATAGGCGTCGCCCAGCGCCGCGCGCAAGCGCCGCGAATTCGGATGCCGCCCTATTCCCGCCGCGAGAAGCTCGATCGCCTCCTCAGGCCTGCCGGACCGCCGCAGTTCCCGCGCCGCGGCGACAAGGTCTTTACTGTTTTCGCGCGGCATCAGCAGGTATCGCTCCGGAATTCCTGTTGTTGCACCCTTCGGGCAAGATACAGGTCGTGAAGCGAATCCAGCTCCGCCCAGGCGTGCCCGGCCAGATCGAGGAAGCTCACTTCCAAATCGTCGCTGAGAATCAATTGCATCAGGGCGTATTCGGACCAGTTGTTCAGATCGTTCGACTCGATCATTTCTTCCGTTTGCCGCTTCACCATTCGGGCGACGTTTTCATCCATTTGCAGGATGCCCGCATATTCGCCATACCCGCGATTGAAGCTTTTCGACATCAGCACCACGCGGTTTTCCTCGATGACGACGCCGCAATCCAGATTTTCGGTTTTGCCGGAATCGAGAACGATGGTGGCGGGATTGCGCAACGCCGCCACTTCCCGGAATCCCGATTCGCCGATTACGATGTCGCCGTTGATGATGACGGTGTCCTGCGTCAGAAGGTGACGGGCGAACCAGAGGGACGCGATGCTGTTCGACACGGTATAAAATGGATTGAGAATGATCTCCACATCCTTGGGGAGAACCGCCGCGATCTCCTCGTGGCGGAATCCAAGCACGTAGGAAATGCGCGCGCCGGGAACCACCTTTTTAATGATGCGCGTCATCCGCTCCGCGACGGTCTCGCCGAATCCCAGGCGCAACATCGCCTTCGGCGTTATTTTGGTGAATGGCTGCATCCGCGTGCCCTGGCCCGCCGACAGAACGATGAATTGCATGGCTTCTCCCATGAAAGAGGCCGGCTACCCGCCGTGCCGCGCCGGCGCGAAGGCGCACCCCGGCTGTTCGCGAACCATGTCGCCCCGGGCGCTCGACGGCGCCCCCGTCAACCATTCGTTGATATCGTCCCTGCCGAGCGGATGGTTTCCGATGCGGCTCACCTGCACCGCGGCGGCTATGCTTCCGAGAAGCGCGCCGCGCCAGATGTCCGCGCCGGAAGCCATGGCGATGGCGGCGGCCGCGAGGAACGAGTCCCCCGCTCCGGCCACATCGACGGCCTGGGTGTTCAGGGCGGGAAGATTGTCGGTGAAAATGGCGTGTTCTTTTCGATCGCCATAAACGAGGCAGCCGTTTTCACCCATGGTGATAACGACGTTCCTCGCGCCCGTCTTCGCGATCAGGTCTTCCGTCAGGGCGACGAGGCCAAGCGAGTAGTTGGCGACGGCGTTTCTGGCTTCCACCTCGGTCGGAGTGACGAGCATCGCGCCCTTGAATTTCGCCAGGTCGCCGATTTGGGACGAGGTTTGGCTGTCCGCGGCGAAAGGAACGTCATGACCCCGGCATAAGGCGATGGCTTGTTCCACCAGCGGCGGGGGGAGCATGCCGTAACTGAAATCGGAAAAAATAAGGACATCGGTTTCCGGCAACGCGGCGGCGAGCAATTCCAGCGCCTTGTCCTGCCGATCGCGGGAGAGGTGCTGCTGGGCGAGGCGGTTGACGCGAAGGAGCGTCTTGTTCTGGGCGCGGTAGCGGCGCTTGACGGTGGTGGGGCGGTCCGGATCGCGGATGATGCTGGCGGAAACGCCGTATTTCGCCAGGTTGTCCTCGGCGTAAGCGGCGGCTTTGTCATCGCCGGCCAAGGTGATGAGGCTGGTCTTGCCGCCCAAACCGGCGGAATGCCCGGCGACGACGCCGGCGCCGCCGATGAAGCGGGTTTCATCGACCGGTCTCACCACGAGCGTCGGATCCTCCCGCGACATGCCGAGGGGATCGCAGGTCACATACTCGTCAAGTATCAGATCGCCCAAAACGCAAACCCGAACCCCGGCCATGGCGGCGAGCGTTTCCGCCGCCCAGTCCGGGCGGATGTCATGACGATCAAGGTATTCGCGGGGAATGGCCGCCGCCGGCAAGCGCGGACGGGTTTTGAGAAGGCCCTGGATCATTTCCTCATGGGAAAAACGGGGATCGTCGGTGCTGAACAGCAGCTTGCCGTCCCATTCGCGCAGCCATTCCGCCTCGGGATTCGACCGGAACTCGTGTTCGGCGCCCTTGACGACAAGATCCGGCCTGAGTCGCCGGATATAGCCCTCGATATCGTTATGCGCCACAAAGGCGAAGTCGACCACATTTATGGACCGCATGGCGGCGAGACGGAATTCCTCCGGCACATAGGAGCCGGATGCGTCGGGATGGAGCGCGACGACAAGTATATCCGCCACGGAACGGGAAAATTTCAAAAGCCGGATGTGGCCGGGATGAATGACGTTGAACTTGCCGGAAACAAAAGCTATGCGTTCGTGCGGATGATCACGGCGAAGGTTCCGGAGGGAAGTCAAATCGGAAGGCGCCACGTAATGTCTCCGTATACGATCCCCGCGCATCTATGAGCGGGCCTTGTGAATGGCTTCCAGCCTGTCGGTCCAATGGTGAAGCAGGGCGGAATGGGAACTCTCCGCCAAACCGTAGCTTGGCGCCGGGACGTAGAAGTTGAGCCTTCCCAGCGAGCGGAGGGTGTTGCCGGCGGACATGCCGCTGACGGTCGAGACCGTGATGCCCAGTTCGTTCGCCCGGCGGCAGGCATTGAGGATGTTCGGCGATTCCCCCGATGAACTGACCGCCACCAGAAGATCGCCCGGAATGGCGTAACGGTCAAGGGCTATGGCATAGGCGGTCTCGTAGCCGTAGTCGTTGGCCATGGCTGTCAGCAACGCGCAATCGGTGAAAACGTTGGCCCGGAAACCGCAATTTTTCGTGATGTCCGCGGCGAAGTGACTGGCCATGGCGGCGCTGGCCCCATTCCCTATAAGATGTATGGCGCCATTCGGCGGCAGTCCGACCGCGAGATCCACCCACATGGAAAAGGCCGCGTCGGGATCCAGTCCGGCGCCCGTGTCGTCGGCCGCCTCAAGTTTTGCCAGGACTTCGGCAATTTGCCCGATATACGTTTGCCAGATCAACAGGTGTTTGGCCTCCCATGGGATTATGCATTAAGGTATTTTTTAACGCGCGATTGCGCTATGATGCGGTAAATCGAAGCCACGGCACCGACCGTGGACGCTTAACAACATATCAATCAATTTTCGTCCGCGCAATCATTTTCTTAAGAGTGTCCGCATATCCCGAGGCGGAAGGCCGGGGTTGTCCGGCGTCGGCGGTGGATTGATCCGGACGGAGAAGAATTCTCGTCCCTGTTTGACGCTGTCGGAATCCCGGATTTCCATAACCAGGAAAGCGATGCCGAGCCTTGGGGGGAAGATCGGGTCGCCGCGCGCGTAAGTCCGATTTTACATTGACAACCCGGATCGCCACGGTAAGATTTTTTAGGAGTCGCGGTTAACGCCGACTTTTACATAACGCGCGATCGTGCTATATGTTGTATGACTTGACGACGGGAACAACCGGACGGCGGTGGACCGGAGTGATACAGGATTTAGAATGGCCGAGGGCGCAAAAAGTTTGCTGTCCGCGTATCGGGGAAATAATCTCCGCGAGGTTGCGGGATTGATTCGACTTGGCGTTATCGAGCTTTCCCATCGAACGGGAACGGCGCATATCGGTTCGTGCCTTTCGGTCGCCGATATTCTCGCCGCCGCCTATTGGGGTGGATTGAATGTCGCCCCCGAAACCGCGGCGTCCCCCGATCGCGACCGCCTGGTTTTTGGCAAGGGACACGCCGCGGCCGCCTTGCTGTCGGCTTTGGCGGCGCGGGGCTTTTTCCCCCTGGAAACGCTCGACGGATTCAACCGGGAAGGCGGTTTGTTGCAGGAGCATCCCGGCCCGGACTGGCCGGCCGGCGTGGAGACGGCGGCGGGTTCCCTTGGCCACGCCCTTTCCATCGCGGTCGGGCTTGCCTTGGCGGCGTCAATACAGGGGAGGGGATATCGCGTATGCGCCGTCATCGGCGATGGCGAATGCAATGAGGGTTCGGTATGGGAAGCAGCCATGTTTGCCGGCGGACAGGGGCTGGCGCGGCTCTGCGCCGTGGTGGACCTGAACGGTTGGCAGGGAATTGGCCGCAGCGGGGAAATAACCGCGCTTGAACCGCTGGCGGACAAGTGGCGCGCCTTTGGGTGGCATGCCATAGAGGTTGACGGTCATGACCCGGACAAACTTCGCGATCTCCTCGCCGCCTACGGCGATGGCGGCAAGCCGACCGCGATTATTGCGAGAACGGTGAAAGGCAAAGGCGTTTCCTTCATGGAGGACGACAACCATTGGCATTACCGTACGCTGAAGCCGTCGGAACGCCTCGCCGCCGTAGCGGAGATTGCCGCAATCCCGACCCCGCGCCAATGACTTTCCGGGAGAAAGACATTTCACCATGCGCGACGCTTTCATACAGGAAATCGAGCGTCTGGCCGCCGATCCCGATGGCGATGAACGGATTGTGGTTGTGACGGCCGACATCGGCAACCGGATGTTCAATCGTTTTCGCGAAGCCAACCCCGGCCGTTTCGTCAATACCGGAATCGCGGAGGCAAACATGACCGGCATTGCCGCCGGTCTTGCCATGGCTGGACTTCGACCCTTCACTTATACCATCGCTTCCTTCAATCCGGGGCGCTGTCTCGAGCAGATACGGCTGGATATTTGCCAGCATAACCTTCCGGTGACGGTGGTCGGAGTCGGGGCGGGGCTGGGGTATGCCTCGCTCGGCCCCACCCACCATGCGCTCGAGGACATCGCCTGGCTTCGGAGCATTCCGAACATGACCGTGCTTTGTCCTTGCGATCCGGTGGAAACCCGGTGCGCGGTTCGAGCCGCCCTTCGCCATGACGGACCGGTATACCTCCGCCTCGGGAAGAAGGGCGAACCCACCGTCCACTTCCGGGAGCCCGATTTCCGAATCGGCGGATCGATCCGCCTTCGGGAAGGAGGCGATGCGGCGTTGCTGGCGGTGGGCGCCGTTATGCCCGAGGCGCTCAAGGCGGCCGACTTGCTGGCTGAAAAAGGCGTTGCCGCGTCCGTGTATTCCTTTCATTCCGTCAAGCCCATGGATACGCGGCTTCTGGAGAGCCTTTTCGACTCCGTGTCGATCGTCTTCGTCATCGAGGAGCATGTGGCGTCGGGGGGCGCGTGGTCTGCGGTGGCGGAATGGTTGGCGGAACGCGGGGGTGGAGGCGCGCGACTCGGGCGGATCGGCATGCCCGACGAATTTCACCATCTGGCGGGCGGACAGGGTTGGGCGCGGCGTCATTTCGGGCTGGATGCGAAGAGTGTGGCGGGGCGCATCCGTTCCGCCTTGAAAAAATGTGGATCATGATCCTCGGCATTGATCTGGATAACACCCTCGTTTGTTACGATGGCCTGTTTCACGCCGCGGCGGTGGCGGAAGGATTCATGCCGCCGGATGGACCGCGCAACAAGCGCGAGGTGCGGAGCTGGTTCGTCGATCGAAATCGGGAAGACGATTTCACCTGGCTTCAGGGACGCGTTTACGGTTCGGATCTTGCGCTCGCCAAACCCTATCCGGGCGCCTTGGCGTGCATCGCCAACCTGATTCGGGCAGGCGTTGAGGTTCATGTCATCAGCCATAAGACGCGCTTTCCGGTTCTCGGCCCGCGGCATGATTTGCATCGGGCCTCATGGTCATGGCTGGACGAAAACGGGTTTCGCTCGGCCGGCCTCCTTTCGTCCGATCACATTCACCTGGAAGAAACCATGGAACGCAAGGCCCGCCGGGTTGCCGAAACCGGCTGCAGCCATTTCGTCGACGACCTGTCCGCCTTTTTTCGACACCCGGCATTCCCATCCGCCGTCAACAAAATCCTTTTCGCCCCCGAAGGTGAATCGCCGGAAAATGCCGCATCGAACAACGTCATGCCAATAGAATCCTGGTTCGCGATTGAAAAGTGGATTTTTTCCGGATCGCCGGCAGGGACGAAGCACGGTCATGTTCGTAATGCTCCGAAGCCAGGCGATGTCCTCGAGCGCATGGTGCGTGGGGCCGAGCGAGGCATACCCCAGCCCCGCCCCGATTCCGACCACCGTCAGCGGAAGGTTTCATACCGCCTGGGATAGACATCCATCCTTCTGGAAAAGAGCGACCGGAACAGGGTGATTTTGGCTTCCGGAGAGGACGAACGGGTTGCGATCTCCAGGTACGGAATCAAATCTCGAAAACACTCTGAAGCGCGTTCCTGGAGTGAGGTATCCCCGCATGCGGCGAAGCAATTGTTTTCCAAGTCCTGCTTGCCCTCGAAAACAATATGGCGTACAACCACGCCATCGGGCAGTTCGACAACGGCATATACTGGCAGCGGCTTGAACTTGGCATACACGCCAATACCGTCACCAACGTCCTGGTTTTGTTTGAGTCCGGGGGTGTCGAGGGATTGACCAGATGGCGTGAGGGAGACACGGATGGCGAATTGGCGACTTTTGACACGCTGATACGTGAGCATTGGCGCCTCCGCCCGCCGAGTACGGTCAAGGAAGCGGCGGCCCAACTTTCCGGAAAAATCCTGGCGGCGGAAACCACCTCTCCGCATAGATCTTCTCCATATGCCTTTTCCCTGCATCCCCGGGTCGTTACGGTCGATAACAGAACAGGGAGTGTCGTTACGATGCTCCGGGGATGCCTGCAATGAAGACCGTAGCCTCTGTCGGAGTGTTGGTTTTCTCCGGTTTTTGCGCCGCCGGAACGCTTCCGGCCGGCGAGCTGCTTGACGGCGTGCATATCGCCAGCCGCGAGTACGTGGTCACGGTGTCGCCGGTGGACGAGGAAAGCCGGAACGCCGAGAACGCGGACCTTTACGAACGTGGCGGCGGCGACGAAACCTGGAAAAACCTCGGACCATCCGAAAAGGTGACCCTTCCGGACGACGAAGTCCAGTTCCTCAAGTTGGTGAAGGTTGAAAGCGATGGCGAATACCATTACACCAGCCGTCCGGTTGTGGGCGGAAAAGCGTCGTCGTCGCCCGAACCGGAATCGCCGCCGCAGGCGGTAGTGATCGTCGACACCCTGCCGCCGCGCGTTGAAATATCCCGTCCCGCCGATCCGGCTCACGCCCCTGCCGGGGAATCATTGGAGATCGCCTGGATGGTCGTGGACGAGAATCTCCCCGAATTCCCAGGCATCCTTCAATGGTCGGTGGACGGCGGCGAGGAATGGCGCCCGCTCGCCGACCACCTGCCGCCGGAGGAGGAAATGATCTGGAGCGTTCCTTCCGCGTTGTCCGGACAGATCGCCATCAGGTTCACCGCCGTGGACAAGGCGGGAAACCGGGGGATCGCTGTGCGGCTGATTGAGATTGAACGCAAGGCGGCGGTTGTCGAGACTCCATACACCTCCGGGCGCCCCAAGGAACCGGAAAAGTCAATGGCCGGGCCTGACCAGAAGAGGGGGCCGGAAAGCCAGAAACTCGACAAAAACCGGTCCTGGCTGTACTACCTTATGGCCGTTAACCTGATGCGCCAGAACAAGCCGCGCGAGGCGCTGCGTTATTACTGGCTGACTGTCCGCGAGGATCCCGACTTCATCAACGCCTGGGCCGATATCGGGTTGGCTTACATTGATGTGGGCGCGTACAAGACCGCCCGCGACGTAGTGGTGAAGACGAGGGGAAAAGCGCCCGAACGGGTTGATCTGATGCACCTCATGGGCGAGACCTACCATGCCGAGGCGATGGAGCTTCTCGACCGCGCCGGCGCCTCCGATGATCGCCGCGAGGCGAAAGGGTTGATAGACAACGCGGTTGCCTGGTACGGCAAGGCGCTGGAGGCCGCGTCCGACGAGTGGCGGCTCGCGGAGCAGGCCCCGAGCTTCTATCGCCTGGGCGAAATCTGCTATTACGTCAATCTCGACCGCGACGGCGCGCGCGCCTATTGGCGGAAGATACTCGACTTGCACACGCCCGAACCCAATCCCGACCTCAAACTGTGGGCGGCGCCGCCGGAATGGGAAAAGGCGGAATTGCGCTATCAGCGATACACCTACATGCGGGTAACCCTCGACGCATGGCGGAACTGGGCGCGCGGATACCTCGAACAGATGGACGCGCGGGAGAGGGCGGGAATCGTCGACCTCATGCCGGCGCAGAAGATCGGGTCGTCCCGCGCCGCCGTTCGCGGTCCGGACGTCCTCCTGCCGCCGGAAAGGGACAGGTCGCTTTTTTCGCTGCCCGAGGACTTCCCGGTCGCCGCCGGCGCGCCGGCGGCGACCGGAACCGCTTCGCCAAGCGCCATGCGCTACGACCATCCCGCCGCTTCCGGATACGGTTTTTACGCCCCGAAGGAACATACCGGTTCGTCCGTCCCCGCGCGGGGCGGAGCGCGGGGCGCCCGGTCCTGGCAGTCGATGTTCTCCGGGCCGCCCGAGCGACAGGCTCAAGCGCCGGTCGATCCCTACGCCTTCCCCGCGCGCGGACGCAAGACCGCGCCCTGGAATTCCGTCTCGACTTACGGCGACAAGCCGGTGGACGGTTGGTGAGGAAGCGCCCGTCCAGATTGACGGCGACGCTGTTGATCCGGGAAAACGAGATTCCGATGTTTGATTTCCCGCGGTCCGGCGATTGAATTTCATGCCTCCGGTTTCCGGAATCGCAATCCCCCGCCGCTTCAAGTATGATGATACGGTTTTCAATTTCCGCATTCCGCAAATTGTCTTGACAAGCGCGGAAACTTGGGGAATTGTTTATCTAATGAAAGGACGGTTCCGTGGCATGGCCGCGCGTCCGTAATTGATTGCCAACCCTTTGGCGCACATGATGAAAAGGAGCATCAAGCCATGGCCAAAAAGACCATTCGCGATGTGGACGTGAACGGGAAGCGCGTGTTGATGCGCGTCGATTTCAACGTGCCCCTGAAGGACGGCAAGGTCGCCGACGCCACCCGCATCGATGCCGCGTTACCCACCATCCGCTACGTGCTCGAGCATGGCGGCAAGCTGATCCTCATGTCCCATCTTGGCCGTCCCAATGGCCAGGCTTCGCCCGAGTTTTCCCTCAAGCCCGCCGCGCTCAAGCTCGCCGACCACCTCGGCCAGCCTGTCCCGCTCGCCACCGATTGCGTCGGGGAGCAGGCCAGGGCAATGGTCGACGCGCTCAAGCCGGGCGAAGTGATGATGCTTGAGAACGTTCGCTTCCATCCCGAGGAGGAGCTTCTCAACAAGTACGCCAAACAGGACGAAGCGACCAGGTCCAGGATCGACGCCTTCACCAGGGAACTGGCCGGTTTCGGCGATATTTACGTCAACGACGCCTTCGGCACCGCCCATCGCGCGCACGCCTCCACCCAGGGCGTGACCAAATACATCAAAACCAACGTCGCCGGATTCCTCATGGAGAAGGAAGTGAAATATTTCGGCGACACGCTGGCCAGACCCGAGCATCCCTTCCTCGCCGTCCTCGGCGGCGCCAAGGTCTCCGACAAGGTGCTGGTTATCGACAATCTCCTCGAAAAGATCGACGCGCTCATCATCGGCGGGGCGATGGCGTATACGCTCATGAAAGCGGGCGGCGGCAAGATCGGCATTTCCCGGGTCGAGGAGGACAAGCTGGACGTCGCCAGGGACGTGCTCGAAAAGGCCAAGGCGAAGAAAGTGAAGTTGTTCCTCCCCGGCGACCATGTCTGCGCGCGCAAATTCGACGTCGATCAGGCGGACGGCGTCTTCGATGTGATTCCCGACGACATGATGGGTCTAGACATTGGCCCCAAGTCGATCAAACTGTTCACCGGCGAGATCGCCTGCGCCAAAACGATCGTTTGGAACGGTCCCATGGGCGTTTTCGAGAAGCCCGCCTTCTCGAACGGCACCTTCGCCCTCTGCCGCGCCATCGCCGAAAACCAGGGCGCGGTGTCGATCATCGGCGGCGGCGATTCGGTGAGCGCGGTCAACAAATCCGGCCTCGCCGACAAGATGACCCACATCTCCACCGGCGGCGGCGCATCCCTCGAATTCCTCGAAGGCAAGGCGCTGCCGGGCGTGGCGGCGCTCGACGAGGCGTGAAAATGGAAGTTTCATGAGGATTATCGCCCGCGCACTCATCGTCTGCGGCGCCGTTTTGGGATTCTCCGGCCTGGTTCCCGCCGGCGAACCGCTTGACGGGATATTGTATTTCGCCGGCCGCGAATATGTGGTTACCGTGTCCCCGCTGGACGAGGAGAGCCGGAACGCCGAAAACGCCGATTTGTACGAGCGGAGCGGCGTCGAGGCGGCATGGAAAAACCTTGGTCGTTCCGAGAGGATCGTTCTTCCTGATGGCGGGGTCCGCTTCCTCAAGCTGGTCAAGGTCGACCTGGACGGCGTCTATCGCTACACCAGCCGGCCGGTCGTCGGCGGCGAGACCTCGTCGCCTCCCGGCCCGGATTCGCCGCCGCAGGCGGTGGTGGTCGTTGACGCCTTGCCGCCGCGCGTCAGGATAGTCCGCCCGCCCGATCCCGCTCGTGCCGTTGCGGGTGAAGCGATGGGAATCGCCTGGGTGGTTCTCGACGAGAATCTCGACGAATTTCCCGCCGTTCTGCAATGGTCGCGCGACGACGGCGACGTGTGGCGGCTTCTCGCCGACAACCTGCTTCCGGCGGGAGAAATGGTCTGGCCTGTTCCATCCGACGTGTCCGGCCGGATGCTGCTCAAGCTCGTTGCTGCGGACATGGCGGGCAATCGCGGAAGCTCCGTGAAGCTGGTGGAGGTCGGGGGCGGAACCCCGGTTCCCGCGCCGATCCCCGGGGACGGCGCCTGCGTGGCCGAATGTCCGCAATACGACGGGAACGAGGCGTGGTCGCACTATCTCATGGCCGCCGATCTGATGCGGCGGAATCTGCCGCTGGAGGCTTTGCCCTATTATTGGCGGTCGGCGCGCGAGGATCCCGACTTTCTTGACGTCTGGGCGGACATCGGGCTGGCGTACATCGAAGCCGGCGCGTACAAAACCGCCCGCGAAACGTTGCTCGGGGCGATGCGAAGGTCGCCGGGCCGCATCGACCTGCGCCTGCTCATGGGCGAGAGCTTCCAGGCCGAGGGGATGGGGTTGTTGGCCAGGTCCGGCTTCGGGGAAGACCGCAACGCGGCTCTGCAATTGATCGAAGGCGCGGAAGGATGGTATGAAAGGGCGGTCGAGGCCGCATCACGGGAATCGCGCCCGTCGGAATCGGCGGCCGCTCTCTATCGGCTGGGCGAGATCCGCTGCTTTGTGGAGAACGACCGCGACGGCGCGCGCGTCTATTGGCGCAAAGTGCTCGAACTGCCCGGGCCGCAGCCGGACGCCGCGCTGCCGGAAGGGGCGGCGGAGGATTCGCGATACCGGCGCCACGCCCGCATGCGCGCGGCGCTCGACGCGTGGCGGAATTGGGCGCGCGGCTATCTTGAACAGCTGGACGCGCTGGAGCGCGCCGGATCGGACGAGCCGATGCGTGCGCGGAAGATAGGGCCGTCGCGCGCCGCGATAGGTCTCGACGCGCCGTAAGCGTTATTGGTTTTCATGCTGGAGTCTATTGCGCGGCAATAATACGCCCCTTGCGCTCGGCTGGGTTATCGGTATCATTTTGGAATGCTACCCCGTGGTGTAATCGGCAACACCAGAGATTTTGGTTCTCTTGTTCCAGGTTCGAGTCCTGGCGGGGTAACCAATACGCGAAACGCTAACGTCCGCCAACGGCCTATAAGCCTTGGCGGATTTAGCTTTATAT
>JAISXA010000150.1 GCA_031270685.1 Planctomycetota bacterium | reverse complement strand
AATTCCAGCGCCCGGATTGCCGGCCACCACTGGTTCCTTATGGAATCCTCGGCTTCCTCGACGGTCTCGCCGGTCAGGTAGCTCCTTGGAAGCGCTTGGCCATACCCGCGCTCCCCTCCGGGAGTCGCGACCGAGACCAGGAGCGTCTCCGCCGAATCACGGGATGCAAGGGAGTGGCTGACGCGCATCCTGAACGGCAGGACGACGCACCGCACATCCAGCGACGAGAGGATGATCGACGAGGCTCCGGGCGCCATGGGTGCCGCTTTCCGAAGAATGCCGCGCAACGAACGAAACCGCTCAAGTTGCGCCAACCGCAACCGAGAATACAACAAGTGGACTTTTGGAGGAAATCGGGCCAACCGCCGCCCGATTTCCTCCAAAGATGTTACCGCTTACGGACCAATGGGTTGATTATTCGTCAGATTCGTCAGGTCGGGCGGTAGCGCCGACCTTGCAATAATTCCCGACGCAAAATGTAAACCCAAGAACTTTGGAGAGAATCAAACGGCGGTTTGTTTGATTTTCTCCAAAAGTCCACAACAATGGATGACGGCGGAACCGCTCTTATCGGAATATCTCAAGGTGCGAGAATACTTTCCGATTCGCGGTGAGTCAATCCCGTCAAGCTGGAAAGAAATTTCTCCGATAGTATTTAGGTCGGACAACCGCCAGGAGCGATTCCACATGAATGACAACGACCAGCGCCGCCAGGAAATCATGAAAGAACTGGCGGAAAGGTTCAAAAGTTCCTCGGAAGTGATGAAGCTTATCGCGAAACGCATAGGAGAGGCGGCAAACTGCCATAGCGCCAATCGGCGCAGACTGGAGCAGGCGGCGGCGCCCCTGCGGAAAAGCATCGACCCCAAAAGCGCCGGCCTTCCTTTCAGCTACCGGGAATTCATTGAATTCGCGTCCGCGGAGGAGTTCGAGCGTTTTCGCGAACAGGATCCAATCACGACCGAGGACATCGAGCGGGTGGATTGGGAGGCGCTGTCCCGGGGACTGCTTGGAGAAAATGGATAGACATCGACAGCGATGCGCGACATGATCCTACGGAACCGGTACGGGGCGAGCCTCGGTACCGGTTCTTTTTTTTCTTTCCGCGACCCGGCGTTGCCTGGCCGCGCGACCGGACGTTCAAGGAATTATCGCAAAATATCGCCCCCCGAAGCCGTCGCCGGCCCGGGGGGCGAAAACCGGTGAATATGCGCAAAAGTCCACCTTACATCATGCCGCCCATGCCGCCCATGCCACCCATGCCGCCGCCCATTCCGCCGGGGGGCATCGCGGGCTTCTTTTCCGGAATTTCGACTATGGCGCAGTCGGTGGTCAGGAGCAGTCCCGAAATGGAAGCGGCGTTCTGCAGCGCGCAACGGGTGACTTTGGTCGGGTCGATAACGCCCATCTTGACCAGGTCGCCGTATTCGTCGGTGGCCGCGTTGTAGCCGAAGGAATCCTTGCCTTCGAGAACCTTCTGGACGATGATCGCGCCTTCCTTGCCGCCGTTTTCGGCGATGCAGCGCAGGGGAGAGGCGATGGCGCGGCGGACGATGTCGACGCCGGTCTTTTCATCCTCGCTTATCGTCTTGACGGCATCGAGCGCCTTGAGGCATCGGATCAGGGCGACGCCGCCGCCGGGAACGATGCCTTCCTCGACGGCCGCGCGGGTCGCCTGCAGGGCGTCTTCGACACGGGCCTTCTTTTCCTTCATCTCGACCTCGGTGGCCGCGCCGACGTTGACCTGCGCGACGCCGCCGGCCAGCTTCGCCAAGCGTTCCTGGAGCTTTTCGCGGTCGTAGTCGGAGGTGGTGGCGTCGATCTCCCGGCGGATCTGCTCGATGCGGCCCTTGACCGACTCGGGCTTGCCGCCGCCTTCGATAAGGGTGGTGTTTTCCTTCTCGACGATGATCTTCTTGGCCTGGCCGAGGGCGGCGAGTTCGAGATTCTCGAGCTTGAGCCCGAGATCCTCGAAAATGGCCTGGCCTCCGGTCAGGATCGCGATGTCTTCGAGCATGGCCTTGCGACGGTCGCCGTAGCCGGGAGCCTTGACCGCGCAGCAATTCAGGGTGCCGCGCAGCTTGTTCACGACAAGAGTCGCGAGCGCTTCGCCATCGACGTCCTCGGCGACGATGAGGAGCGGACGGCGGGATTGGGCGATCTTTTCGAGAACGGGGAGAAGATCCTTGACGGAGGATATCTTCTTTTCATAAAGGAGGACATAAGCGTTCTCGAGCACCGCCTCCATGTCCTCCACGGATGTGACGAAATGCGGGCTGAGATAACCGCGGTCGAATTGCATGCCTTCGACGAGGTCGATGGCGGTTTCAAGCGCCTTGCCCTCTTCGACGGTTATGACTCCGTCCTTGCCGACCTTGTCCATGGCCTCGGCGATCTTGGAGCCGATTTCCTCGTCGCCGTTGGCGGAGACGGTGGCGACCTGGGCGATTTCCTTGTTGGACTTGACCGGCTTGGAAATCTTCTTCAACTCTTCGACGACCGCCGTAACGGCCTTGTCGATGCCGCGCTTGAGCGCCATCGCCGAAGCGCCGGCCGCGACGTTCTTCAGTCCCTCGTCGAAGATCGCCTCGGCGAGGACGGTGGCGGTGGTGGTGCCGTCGCCGGCGACGTCGGAGGTTTTGGACGCGACGGATTTGACCATTTGCGCGCCCATGTTTTCGTATTTGTCCTCGAGTTCCACTTCTTTGGCGACGGTTACCCCGTCCTTGGTGACGGTCGGGGCGCCATAGGATTTCTCGATGACCACGTTGCGGCCGCGCGGGCCGAGGGTGATCTTTACCGCCTGGGAAAGTTTCTTGACGCCGGCGCGAATGGACTCGCGCGCTTCGGAATCGAAAGCGAGTTTTTTGGCTGCCATATCTGTGTGTCCTCTCTACCGACCGGGAATCGCGTTCAACGCAACCTGGTCGATCCTGTCAAATAGTCCTCTGTCCCGATCCCGGCTCAGCCCTCGACGACCGCGAGGATGTCGTCTTCCGACATGACAAGGTATTCCTCGCCGTCAATCTTGATCTCGGTCCCGGCGTAACTGGTGAACAAAACCCTGTCGCCCTTCTTGACCTGCATTTCCCCCCGCTTGCCATCGTCAAGCACCTTTCCGGGCCCGACCTCGACGATCCTGCCTTCCTTCGGCTTTTCCTTCGCGCTGTCGGGGAGAACGATGCCGCCCTTGGTCACTTCCTGGGCTTCGAGTCGCTTGACAAGAATTTTGTCGCCCAATGGTTTGACTGCCATTCCATATTCCTCCATAAACAAAGTACAGTAAGACGACTTTTAACTGAAGTTTTGCAAATTGGACATTCAAACCGCATGGATAGCGGTCGCCACGTAAAAAATATGCAATTTTCATTCCATCGGCGTTGAAAAAGTGCCGTTTTGCAAACTAAAGTAAAATACCATGAATTTCAACAGGTTACAAATTCGATGGCAGTGGAATCAATCAAGCGTTTGCGTGTGTATGACCAGTCCATAAGTCATTTTGACAATTAAAACCCACTACCGGATCGGCGGCGGAAGCGGCGGCGGGGCGATGCTTGGGGGTTGATCCGCACTGGATTGTCGCCGCTCCGGCGGGGGGGATGACAGGGGTTCGGATGGTCGCGTCCGGGCGGTCGGCGAAAGGTCGGGGATATCGCCGACATTCGGAGGTTGACCCGATGCCGGGGCGCTCGGCGGTACGGCGACCGTTATCGGCGGATCCGGCGGTCCGTCGTCCGGCATCGCGGACGAATGGTTGGCTTGAGGTGCAGTGGGCGGCGGTTGGCCGGGTTGCCCCGGCTCCGGCCGCATCGCCGCGCCGTCATTGCCGCGCCGGTACTTGGCGAACAATTCCAGGACGCCCCTGGCGGAATGCGCATCCGGCGACGCGGCGTTGTCCGCCAGATTCTCGAGCGGTCGCATCCCGCGCGCCGCCGCCGACTGCTGCATCGCCGTCAGCAACGTTTCGCGCGGCCGTCCCTGCGCGTCGACGCACAGTCCGAACAAGCGGTCGACTTCCGCCAGATTTTCCGGAAAACCGCGCAGGCCAAGGCTCAAGACGACCGGTTCGCGCACGAAAAGCGTCCGCGCCCACATGCTCTGGCCCGAGAAGGCGATGTCCCGATCGGTGAAGGTCCAGACCAGGTCGCCGTTCACGTCCCTGACCGCGTTGGTCTGGAGCACCTGCCCCGGTATTTTGAGGCGATAGAAGTAGGCGACCTCCGGAAGCATGTAAATCGGCATCGCCTTCGGCGTCAGATAACTGCCGAAGGCGCGGGGTATCTGTGCGCCGATCTTGCGCAGGAATTCGTTTATCGAACCGTGCCTGGCGCTGACGGTCTTTTGCAACGCACCGATGAGTTCGTCGCCGATGGTCGAGGTCAGCATGTCGCGCGACAAGGGCGGGCCGCCGCTCTGTCTCGGCGGGCAGAGCCGCTCCACCAATTGCATCGCGTATTCCTTCGACCGGCGCAGATTTTCCCGCTCCGCGTCCGGCGAAAAAGGATCCTCGAGCCGCAACCCTTCGCGTTCGGCCTCCGCCTTGAAGAACATGAAGATTTCGTAATCCTCGCCGGGGGAAGTCACGCCGCTGCGCCGGTAATTGTGGATATTCCACACCCCGGAATAGACGCGCCGCAATTTCGCGGAAAGATCGTTGAGCAGCCAGTGTTCCAGCCGGGCAAGATCGTACCGCTGGCCGTAGCGGGCGTTGAGGACAGCCATGATTTCTGGCGTCAGGAGTCGGACCAGCTCGTCCAGGGCGGCTTCGCCGTCTTCCCGGCTCACGACCGTGTCATGGATCGTTTCGTCGAAATCGGCGAGCACCGCGACGACCAGGTCGATGGCGCGAAAGGAAAAGGCATTGCCGCCAAGCCGCGAAGAACCGGGAGTGAAACGGACGAGGTCGGCGGGAATCATTTCGAAACTGTTGAACGCGCCGGCGAAAGCGGCCTTTTCCGGCTGCGCGAGGTAGGTATCGTACATCTCGGCGGGCGGGAACTGGAAATAGTCGCCCAAACGGATGCGCTGGTTGGGAAAGCGCGGATTCGCGTACGCATCCAGGCGTAGCACCCGCCGGCAGGTGTAATCGGTCTGCACCACTGTTTCCACGGAGCATATGACCGTCGGCCCGCAGCCGGACGAGAGGGCGGCGCACCACAAAAACACGAAAAACGCTGGCGCTCGATAATTCATGCGATTTTCTTCAAAAGTCCACCGATGATACACCCTTCGCGCGGAAGCGCAAGGGAGAAGCGGCATGAACGACGCCAGCCATGTCTTGGGCATGGCTGGCGGATGGGTTGATTTGCCGTCGCGCGGTCGTTACTCGAGAACCGCGATCGCCCGAGGTCGTTTCACGCGCGGAACCACCGTCTCGAAGACGCGGAAGATGTGGTCGAGCTGTTCGTTGCCCAAATAGGCGGTTGTCAGGTCCTGCCCGACGACCAGGTCGATATTGTGCGGATCGGTGTAAAGCAGAACCGCCTTGTTCTCGCCGATGCGGGTGGAACTGAACAAGCCGCCGTTGACCAGCGAGCGCACCCGGTCGACTTCCATAATGCCGGTCCCGGCCTGGATACGGTGCAGTTTGCCCCACAGATCGCTGGAAACGACAAGCGCCCGTTGCCCTGACGCGCCCCCGCCCACCAAGACCTCGATAGCCTTGACGACGTCCTGGAGCGGCGCCTCGCCCTTGTTCCAATCGCCGATTTTCAGCCTGTTGACGCCTTCGGCGGTGAAAACTCCGTCTATGTCCATCTCCTTCAACCCGTGGAAGACGACGTCGTCCTCGCGGCGCGCAACCGCCATGGCGGCGTCGATGGCGGCCTGGACGCCGGCGCCCCGCTCGTTTTCGACGTCGCGCCACGACATGCGGAAATCGCTGTATATGGCCGCCAAATTCACAAAACGCCGGTCCTTGACGCGAATCTGGCTTTCATCGTTGTCGCCCCAAAAGTCGGCGGCGGGATGGTTGTCGGAAAGGGTGTCCAAGTGGACGTTCTGCGTCGACGCCCCCACCGGCCCGACGAGGGTCAGGAAACGCCTGCCGACGAGCGTCTCTTTCGCTTTTTGCACCACCGCGGCGTCTATCTGGCCCCATTGGGAATCGGTGAGCGGCGCGCCGTCCCGCATGAGATAACGCATATGTGAACTCCTGTCATTGGCAAAGGCTGCAACTAAGGACTCGGAAATAAATTAAGTTTACACTTCCACAAGAAGAAGCGGCGCACAGACTACAAACCGCTCGCCCTGGTGTAAACATTATTTCCTTACACGTCCTAAGATCGCCGCCGGGAAACGGAAACTAATCCTTGAGGCTGCCGACGGTAAGCCCGCCCGCGCCCGCATCATCGTTGGTTGCGATTCCCAGGCTCTCCATCACTTCCCTGACCTCGGTTTCGCCGTCGGCGAGGTGTTCGGCCTCCTTGGGGTCCAGGTATTTGAGCAAGGTGAACAGTTCGCCCACATGGACACGCTCCTCGTCGCGGATATCGGCCAGAACCGCCTTGGCGACCGGGTCGGCGGCGGCGTTGGCATGAGCGTCATAGAGGTAAATGGCTTCGAGCTCGCCCACGATGTCCGCGCGGACGGCCTGGATCAGATCGTACTTGGTCACTTTGTCCTTGGGAAGGGTGGCGACGAATGGCGCCGGCATATTTGGCATAATTTCACCTTTTGGTAAAGTGGACTTTTGGAGGAACTCGGGCCAACCGCCGCCCGATTTCCTCCAAAGAGGTCACTGTTTACGGATCAACTGGTTGATTTTTCGTAAGGTCGGGTGATCCCGCCGACCTTGCAATAATTCCCGACGCAAAATGTAAACCCAAGAAACTTTGAAGAGAATCAAACGGCGGTTTGTTTGATTCTCTCCAAAAGTCCACCTATAGTGTTTTAACCGAAAAAGTAAAGCGTAAATACCGTCGACTTTTAAAGAAAATCGGGCCAACCGCAGCCCGATTTTCCTTAATGATTCAACCGCTTTCGTTTCAATGGGTTGTTTTTTCGTCAGGTCGGGCGATACCGCCGACCTTGCAACAATTCCCGACGCAAAATGCAAACCCAAGAAACTTTGGAGAGAATCAAACGGCGGTTTGTTTGATTCTCTCCAAAAGTCCACAATCCCGCGAGGCGTGAAAAATTTGAAATACCCCCTGCGCGGCTGCTTGACACTACTCCGTATTTGCGGTATACTTGCGCTTATTGTTGACGCGGCGGCGCCGGCGGCGCCGCGTCGGGTATTATTGTTTATTCTTTATTCTTTTCAAGGCGGCCGTCATATTCTCACGCCTTGCCCGCTTATGGCGGCGGGTCGCAAAGGCGTAGCGCGAAATACGGCCGGAAAGGGGAAGCATGGCAATTGCATCGCTGAAGGAAATGATCGAGGCCGGTATCCATTTCGGAAGCGCCGCGTCGCGCTGGAATCCGAAGATGAAGCCTTACATCTTCTCCAAACAGAACAAAATCCATATCATCGATCTCAGGGAAACGCTGAAGTCGCTGATCCGGTCCTGGCATTTTCTCGCCCAGACCGCCGCGCAGGGCAAGCAGGTCCTGTTCGTCGGCACCAAGCGGCAGGCGGCCGACATCATTCGCCAGGAAGCGACCCGCTGCGATTCGTATTTCGTCGCCAACCGCTGGCTCGGCGGCACCCTCACCAACATGAACACCATGCGTCGCCGCATCAACCGCCTGCAGGAACTCGAGGACCTTGAGACGAGCGGCCAGTTGCAGGAATTCTCCAAAAAAATGATCTCGTCCCTCACCCGGGAACGGAAGAAGATTTTCCGCAACTTCGAAGGAATCCGCAACATGAAGGAGACTCCGGGCGCGCTGGTCATCGTCGATCCCGCCACCGAGCATATCGCGATCGCCGAAAGCATGAAGCTGGGCGTTCCCCTCATCGGCATCATCGACACCGACGACGACCCGACCAATCTCGATTTCGTCATCCCCGGCAACGATGACGCCTTCTGCTCGATTCAGTATCTCGTCTCCAAGCTTGCCGACGCGGTCATCGAAGGCCGCAAGAACTACGCAATCCAGGGCGCGGTGAAGCAGCGCGCCGAGGCGGGCGAAGCAAAATCCGCCGAACCCGACAAGGGAATCGACACCCCCGGCGATTTCAGCCAGGTTGGGGGATTCTCCTATGGCGGCAAAGAGGAAGAGCGGGAATAAGGCGGATACGGCGGTTCGAGTCCCAGACAATCCATCGCTCAGGAGAGGACGCATGGCCATCGACACCAAACTGATAAAGGAATTGCGCGAAAAAACCGGCATGGGCATCACCAACTGCAAGAAGGCGCTCGAGGAAGCCGACGGCGACTGCGGGCGGGCGGAGATGATTCTCAGGAAACAGGGTCTGGACAAGGCCGCGAAGAAGGCCGACCGGCCCACCGGCCAAGGAGTCGTCGCGGTCAAGGTCGACGGCGACCGGGCCGCCATGATCGAACTCGCGTGCGAGCAGGAACCCACGACCAACAACGGGCGCTTCCTCGCCCTGGTCGCGCTCGCCCTCGACGCCGCCTTGAGCGAAAACGTGTCCAACGTCGACCAACTTAACGGCGCCAAATCCGGGGACGGCGTCATCGCCGATTCCGTCAAGGAGCTGATCGGCGTGGTCGGCGAGAACGTCCAGTTGCGCAAGGCGATCACGATCGCCGCGCCCGTCGGAGGAGTCATCGGCAGTTACGTCCACTTCAACAAAAAGGCCGGCGCGATCGTCGCGCTCAAGCTTGACGGCGTCGGCAAGGACGGCGACGGCATCAAGATCGCGGCCAACGACATCTGCCTCCACGCCGTCGCCGCGCGTCCCCTCGCCTGGCGCCGCGACGACATCCCCCCGGACATCCTCGCCAAGGAAAAAGAGGTGTTCATGGAGGAGATCAAGAACAAGCCCGAGCAGATACGCGACAAAATTCTTAACGGCAAAATCGAGAAGTTTTACGCCGACAAGGTCCTGCCCGAACAGTTGTTCGTCAAGGGGCTTGAAGGCACGGTGAAGGAAATGCTGGACGCCGCCGCCAAGGCGGCCGGCGGCAAGGCTGAGATCGCCGCCTTCGCCCGTTTCGAGCTTGGCTTGTAGCGGCCGGATGTGGACTTTTGGAGAGAATCAAACAAACCGCCGTTTGATTCTCTCCAAAGTTTCTTGGGTTTGCATTTTGCCTCGGGAATTATTGCAAGGTCGGCGGTATCGCCCGACCTGATGAAAAATCAACCCGTTGATCCGTAAACAGTAACATCCTTGGAGGAAATCGGGCGGCGGTTGGCCCGATTTCCTCCAAAAGTCCGCAAACAACGATTCCACCGCTCCGGAGGAGTGCGCCGTGAAGCAACGCATGCACCAGCCCGAACTTGAAACCATGTCCCGCGACGAACTCACCGATCTGCAGATGCGCCGGCTCCAGCACCTTGTCCGTTACGCCATGAAGAACAACCGGCTGCATCGCGAGCGGTTCAAAAAGGCGGGTGTCTCGCCCGAGGACATCAGGATACCCGCGGACATCCTGCGTCTTCCCGCCATGAACAAGGAGGATCTGCGCCTCGCCTATCCGCACGGCTTCAACTGCGTCGACCTGTCGGAGATCCGTGAAATGCACATGTCGTCCGGCTCCACCGGCAGTCCCATCGCCATGCTGTACACGGAAGGCGATCTGAGGCAGTGGGCGGAATGCATGGCTCGCTGTTACGTCATGGCCGGGTGCGAACCGGGCGATCCGATCCAGATCACCCCTTCGTTCGGGCTGTTCAACGGCGGCTTCGGCATGTATCACGGCGCGCGCGCGGCCGGTTTGTTCGTCATCCCCACCGGCGCGGGCAATACCGCGCGGCAGATCAGGCTGGCCAGGGACTTCGGCACCCGGATCCTCACCGGCGTCGTCTCCTACGGCATCCGCGTCCTCGAGGAATTGAAAAAGGAAAAGTCGGAACTGCCCGAATTGACTATCGGCGTCTTCGGCGCGGAAACCTTTTCCGAGAGCATGAAGAAGAACCTGGAAAACGGATTGGGGCTGGAGGCGTTCAACATCTACGGCATGACCGAGACGGGCGGCGTCGGCACGCTGGGACAGGATTGCCCGGACCATTCCGGCATCCACGTCTGGGAAGACCACTACATCGTCGAGGTGCTGGACCGCGAAACGCGCGAGCCGCTCCCGGACGGCGAGGAAGGGGAAATCCACATCACCGCCCTGACCCGCGAAGCGATACCGGTGATCCGTTTCCGCACCGGCGATCTCGCGCGCGTCGTGTCGCGCCAGACCTGCCCTTGCGGACGCACCCATATCCGGATTTCGCCGATCACCGGCCGCGTGGACGACATGCTTATCATCAAGGGCATCAATTTCTTCCCCACCCAGGTGGAACAGGCGCTTATGGAGATCCCCGGCGTCCATCCGAACTACCAGATCATCATCGAGGAGACGCACGGGGTGAAGGACGTTCGCGTCCACGTCGAGGCCGAACCGACCGTCACCGGTTTCACCGTGGAAAAACACCTCAAGGAACGGCTCGGATTCTCGCCGAAGGGCGATGTGTTCCTTCCCGGCGCCCTGCCCCGCCAGGAAGGCAAGGCGGTGCGGGTGGTTTACCGGAAAATGGACGATTGACCGTAGACGTCCGGCGGCGTGGCCAGGCGAAGCCGGGTTGGCGGCCATTATGCGCCGCGCGCTCCGTGATCCCGGGTTGAGAGGAAAAGACATGAGCATTCGGCAGACGCGGTTCGGAATGTTGCCCGACGGACGCGCGGTCCACCTGTTCACCTTCGAGAGCGACGGCGGGGTGAAAGCCGGCATTCTCAATTACGGCGGCATCATCCAGTCCCTCATCACCCTCGACCGAAACGGCAAACCGGGACAGATCGGCCTGGGATTCGAGACGCTCGGGGAATACCTCGCCAAGCGCAATTTCTACGGCGCGCTGGTCGGGCGCGTCGCCAACCGCATCGGCGGCGCCCGCTTCACCCTCGATGGGCGCGAGTATCGGCTATATCAAAACGAAAACGGCGGCAGCCTGCACGGCGGCAAGGAGGGATTCAACGCCAAGCTCTGGGAGGCGAACATCGACGGCGAGCGCCTGCGCCTCGACTACGTTTCCGGGGACGGAGAGGAGAACTACCCGGGCACGCTGTCGACGACGGTCTGGTATTCGCTTCTCGGCGACATCCTCAAAATCGATTACGAGGCGAAAACCGACCGGACCACCATCGTCAACCTCACCAACCATATATTCTTCAACCTCAACTGCTGCGAACGCGACATTCTCGCCCACGAGGCGCGCATCCAGGCGGATCGCTACACGCCGGTCGACGACAAGCTGATCCCGACGGGCGAAATCGCCTCCGTCGAAGGCACGGCCATGGATTTCCGCGCACCCAAACCCATAGCCAGGGACCTCGAGGACATTCCGGAAGGGTACGACCATAACTACGTGTTCACGCGCGTCAATCCGGGACTCGAGGATTGGCTGGTGGAAGTCCACGACCCCGACGGCGGCCGGACGCTGAAGATGGCCACCACCGAGCCCTGCACCCAGTTCTACATCGGCAATTTCCTGGACGGATCGGACAGGGGGTTGGGCGGAAAGTCATACCAAAAGCGTTTCGGCTTCTGCCTCGAGGCCCAACGCTACCCCGACGCGATCAATCATTCCAATTTCGATTCCGTGGTCCTCAATCCGGGCGAAGTCTATTCGCAAACCACGATGTACCAGTTTGCGGCGCGGTAACCGATATCCAAACCGCCATGGGCGGTGCGAGGCATAAGATGCTTGCCGCTCGGCTCAAGAACATTTTCTTCACTCTCCTGGCGACGGACGTCTTCAGTTCCTGCGTCGCGTTCGTCGTGTGGTGCTCCATCATCTACCACCGCCCCGCTTCATACGGCTTTACCCCCGTGGGCGCCGTCTTTTTCCTGACCGCCCTCTTTCTCCTCAACATCTTCGGTTTTCTGATCGCCTTCTACCATAAAATTGTATATTGTTCCAGTTTTTCCCATTCCGTCACCCGCGGGGGATTCATCGAGGCCCAGATCAACGTGGCCGTGCTGGGCGCCTTCTTCCTCGGACTCGTGGAGTATTTCTCGGGCGGCCGGATTTGGCTGCTGACGGCGGGCTACACCGCAACCACCATGATTCTCATAACCCTGACGCATATGGCGGCGACCCGGTTCCTTAAAAAGCTGTACAACGCCCCCGGCAACAAGTTGAGCATCCTGTTGGTCGGCATGAACCGCCGGACCGGGGATTTTTCGAGCATTCTCAACTCCACCCCGCACCTCGGCTGCGAAATTCGGGGCTATCTGGATTACGAGGCCGCGGAAAATTCGCCGCTGCCCTTTCTCGGCCTTCCCGACCGGCTCGACGGCATCCTCAAGGGCGAGGTCGTCGACGTCATCTTCATTTTCCTGCCGGTCCGCTCCTTCTACGACGACATCCAAAAGGTCATCGAAACGGCGGCGTTTTACGGCGTCACCGCCCACATCGTCGGCAACGTGTTCGAGGCCGACGGCATCAAAAAGACCCCGCTTTGCATCAACGACTTCGGCAGCATGGCCTTTTCGAGCACCTCGGTCAACCATTTCAGCCTCGGCGTCAAGCGCATCTTCGACATTGCCGTCTCCTTCCTCGCCCTCGTTTTCATCTCCCCGCTGCTGCTGCTTATCGCCGTTTTCATCAAGATCCGGGCCGGCGGGCCGGCTATTTTTCGCCAGGAGCGCATCGGGCTGAACAAGCGCACCTTCACCCTGTACAAATTCCGCACCATGGTGCCGGACGCCGAACGGCGCCTCGCCGAACTGTCGCACCTCAACGAAATGGACGGCGCCGCCTTCAAGATAGCCGGCGATCCGCGCCTGATTCCCGGCGGTTCCTTTCTCAGGAAATACAGCCTGGACGAACTGCCTCAACTGTGGAACGTTTTGCGCGGCGACATGAGCCTGGTGGGTCCGCGCCCGCTGTCGAAACGCGATTACGACCATCTGCGCGAGGACTGGCAGCGCAAGCGCTTTTCCATGCGGCCGGGCCTGACCTGCATCTGGCAGGTCAGCGGGCGCAATGAAGTGCCGTTCAACCGGTGGATGGAAATGGATCTCGCCTATATCGGCAACTGGAACCTCGGGCTCGATTTTCAGCTATTGCTCAGGACCATCCCGGTCGTCTTCGCCGGCGGCGGCCGGTGACGGCGGAAGTCGATTGCGGCGGGGGAAACGCGATGAAGGGCATCGTACTGGCGGGCGGTTCCGGGACGCGGCTGTATCCCCTGACCCTGGCGGCCTCGAAGCAAATGCTGGCCGTCTATGACAAGCCGATGATCTACTATCCGCTGTCCATTCTCATGCTGGCCGGCATCCGGGACGTCCTGGTCATATCCACGCCCGTCGATCTTCCCAATTTCCGGCGGCTTTTGGACGACGGCGGCCAATGGGGCATCCGCATCGAGTATGCGGAGCAGCCCAGCCCCGACGGGCTGGCGCAGGCTTTCGGCATCGGCGAGGATTTCATCGGCGACGACTCGTCCTGCCTTATCCTGGGCGACAACATTTTTCACGGGCAGAACCTGACGGAAACGTTGCTGCGCGCGGCGACGATTCGCGAAGGCGCGCTCATTTTCGCCTATCGGGTCCAGGACCCCCAGCGTTACGGCGTGATAGAATTCGACGCCGACGGCAAGGCCATATCCATCGAGGAGAAACCGGCGGCGCCCAAATCCAGCTTCGCGGTGCCGGGCCTTTATTTCTACGGCCCCGGCGTCGCCGAGGAGGCGAAGCGGCTCAAGCCGAGCAAACGCGGGGAGCTGGAGATAACCGATCTCAATCTCCGCTATCTCGAGCGCGGCGAACTGCGGGTCGTCCCCCTCGGGCGCGGCACCGCCTGGCTCGATACCGGCACCCACGAGAGCCTGCTGGACGCCTCGCTGTTCATCCAGGTCATGGAAAATCGGCAGCAGCTCAAGGTTGCCTGCCTCGAGGAAATCGCCCTGATGAAAGGATGGATCGGCCCCGAACAGGTTGCGGCCATCGCCGACAAATACGGCAATAACCTCTATGGCGGATATCTGCGAAATCTGTTACGCTGAGCGATATGGTCGCCCCGCCCCCGCAAGTGGGCTATTGAGGATTTCGTCGTCGGTCGACTTTTAAAGAAAATCGGGCCAACCGCCGCCCGATTCCCTTTTAAGATTCAACCGCTTTCGTTTCAATGGGTTGTTTTTTCGTCAACTCGACCCAAACCGGCGACATTGCAAAAAAACGGCGCTGAAACGAACGCCCTGAAACTTTGAAGGAAATCAAACGGCGGTTTGTTTGATTTCCTTCAAAAGTCCACCATCGGGATCTTCCGGTGAAAATTGAAAAAACGGCATGGAACGCGAACCCCTGACCATTCCCGATCTGTTGCTGCTCAGGCCGAAGGTCTTCGAGGACAGGCGCGGTTTCTTTTTCGAAACCTACCGGCGGAACGAATTCGCGTCCCTCGGCATCACGGTGAATTTCGTCCAGGACAATCAGTCCGGATCGATCCGCAATGCCCTGCGCGGGCTGCATTACCAAATCGACACGCCGCAGGCCAAACTGGTGCGGGTGGTCAAGGGCGAGGTGTTCGACGTCGCGGTGGACGTCCGCGTCGGCAGCCCGTGGTTCGGCCGACACTGCGGCATGACGCTTTCCGAGTCGAACCGCAAAACCCTCTATATCCCCGCCGGATTCGCCCACGGCTTCTACGTCCTCTCGGAATACGCCGAATTCGCCTATAAATGCTCCGACTATTATTCCCCGCGAAACGAGAGGGGAATCTTGTGGAGCGATCCGGAGCTGGGCATCCAGTGGCCGCTGGACGCGGCGAAACCGCCCATCCTTTCCGACAAGGACCTGCGGTACAAACCGCTGCGGGAAATGGACAAGGCCGATTTGCCGGTGTATGCGCCGCCCGCGTAAGGTGGACTTTTGGAGAAAATCAAACAAACCGCCGTTTGATTCTCTCCAACGTTTCCTGGGGCTCCATTTTACGCCGGGAATTATTGCAAGGTCGGCGGTATCGCCCGGCCTGACGAAAAATCAACCCATTGGCCCGTAAGCGGTAACATCTTTGGAGGAAATCGGGCGGTGGTTGGCCCGATTTTCTCCAAAAGTCCACTTTTAAAGATGGGGGGAAGGAACGTTCTTTATGAAATTAACGGAACTTTTGCAACATGACGATTGCACCGCCGATCGCCGCTTTGTAAAATCGTTTTTCGCCGCGCCGCAAGGATCGCGATTTTTACAAATTGGGCATTCGGCGGTTTGAATGGCCAATTTGCGAAAGTTCAATTATAATCTTTTCCCGGTCGTCCGGCAAGGCGGCCGTCTTTTCTCAATGCCGTTTCCGGATCCAGAAATGAAAAAAATGAACCAGTTCGACGCCGGGCCCGGCTGCTCGGACTTGCAGTCGCTGTTCCGCCTGATAGGCGAAAAGGTCGACCCCGCGCTGCTCAACCTGTTGCTCAAGCGGGGGCGGACTTTTTTGGAAAGCGTCGGATCGTCCGAAAACCGCCCGGCGACAGGCGACCGCTGGCAGGACCGG
>JAISXA010000121.1 GCA_031270685.1 Planctomycetota bacterium | reverse complement strand
ATGCTGCCGGTACGCCTTGCACACGTATTCCAGCAGCCGCAAGCTCATGAAGCGGTCCGGCGTCGACTGATGTTCGACGAATACGAATACCCGGAGCTGCCGTCCGCTCCCCTTGAACGGCAGCGAATAGCGCAGGTCGCCCCGGGTTTCGGCAAGGCTTTCGTCGACCGCGACCGGCGATTCGCGGGCGAGGCGGTCCAGGTCAAGCAGCGCGGTCAGATCCGGGTCGAGGTAATTGCGGAGCAGATCCGCCGCCAGGTCGGCGTCGGCGAGCATGCTCCGGACCAGCAGGTCGTGCGGATGCGAAAACGTCGCGGCGGCGGTTTTGGTCAAGGCGCCTCCTTCTTTCCCGGCGGGAATCATATGATGGCGGACTTTTGGTCGACTTTTAAAGGAAATCGGGCGGCGGGTGGCCCGATTTCCTGTAAAAGTCGACCATCCAAAGAAAAAGATATGTCGCGGCAAATTGACTTATTGAGGAAAACGGGCCAACCGCCGCCCGATTTCCTCAAAAGATTCAACCGCATTCGTTTCAACGGGTTGTTTCCCGTCAACTCCACCCAAGCCGCCGACAGCGCAAAAAAGCGGCGCAGGAGCGAACGTCCTGAAACTTTGAGGTCCGCCCCGAATCAAAGGTTACGCCCGAGTTCGCCCGGAGGCAACTTGCGCGGGCAATGCATGAATATGGCTGTATAACTTGATTTTGGGCAAATCCTTACGGAAATTCATATAAACCGTTCGTGCTTGAATTCCGTCCGCAATCCCGCAAGTATCCTGTTATGCCGGTCAAAGGGGCAGCGCCGGCAAATGGCGCCGTTGAAGGGCGGCGTGGAGCGGGAGAATTCATTCCAGCGCGCCATGCGGAATTCCTTCGGCATGGTGAAGTCGTAATCGTCGCCGCCGCGCACGAACTGCACGCAACCGCAGGGATACACATATCCGTCGGCGCCGATCGTCGGCTTGAGCAGGGAGACGAGGCAGCGTTCCGCGCCCTGTTCCCGCGACAGGCGGTCCTGGAAAATGCATTTTTCCGAGATGGGGCCGCAGGTCTCCCGTATGCGCGCCATGCCTTCCGGGGCGAAATTGATGATGTCCTCCACGAATTTGATGTGGGTGATGTTCCCCGTCGACTCGACGATGTCCATCAGGCCGAGCGCGGTGCCGACGTCGACGGCGTTGGTCACGGTGAAGCTCACGCCGATTTCCGCGTCCGGAAGGCCGGCGGCCAGGCGGGCGAGCCGCTTCACGTCGTATTTGCCGGTCTCGGTGTCGATAATGGACATCCGCACCCACACCACCTTCCCATTGGCGGGCAACACTTCCCCGCGCGCGCCCCATTTCAGGCCGTTGGTGACGACGCCCAGGTGGAACCCGGCGCCATGCGCATAGGCGATGAATTCGTCAAGTCCCTCGTGCATCGTCGGTTCGCCGCCGCCGGAAAGGACAAACGCGCGCGTTCCCAGTTTCCGGAAATGATCGGCGATTCCCCTCAGCTCCCCGGCCGTCAGCTCCACCGATCGGTCCAGGCCGCGATAGTCGCACCATCGGCACTTGCCGTTGCACTTGAAGGTCGGGAATATCTGCACGCAGTAAGGGACTATTTCATCTTTTGAAACAAGTTCCCCATGCCGCTGCAATAATTTCCAGGGCATTACGGTCGATCCGACGAAGCTCTCGTTTTCCAGTCGCATATCCCGTGCTCCCATGAGGCGGCTTTTAAGGGAAATCGGGCCAACCGCCGCCCGATTTTCTCTTTAGGCGTATTTTATTTCCTTTACAAGCCCGCTTCAAGTGGACTTTTGAAGAAAATCAAACAAACCGCTGTTTGATTTTCTTCAAAGTTTCAGGGCGTTCGTTTCAGCTACGCTTTTTTGCAACGTCGCAGGTTTGGGTCGAGTTGACGAAAAAACAACCCATTGGAACGAAAGCGGTTGAATCTTTAAAGGAAATCGGGCGGCGGTTGGCCCGATTTCCTTTAAAAGTCGACTTCAACCAAAACCCGCGAAAAAACGGCATATTGACAACGCGCCGGTTCGACATTTCGGCAAGGACAAAGCGCCTAAGCCCGACGCGTCTTCGATCAGAAGAAGCGCTCGTGCTCCATGGGCGCGCACAACGCCGCCAATACCCGGTTATACCTGTCCCATATGCATTTCGGGCAGATGCTTCCGTCAAAGCAGCCGGTATCGGCCCCGAAGTCGCGCCAACGCGTCATCCGGAAGCGATCCGGCCTCACCTGGCCAAGGTCCTCCAGTTCCATGCTGCAGCAGGGATAAACGTATCCGTCCGCCGCCGCCACCGGCCGCACCAGGGAGACAAGACACCGCTTCGCCCCGCGCACCGCGCCTTCATGCCGGTGCACAATCACCTTCCCGTGGCCCGGCTTCAGCAAATCCGCCAGTTCCGACATCTTTTCGCCCGCTCCGGACACGGTGTCCTCGCCCAACTTGAAATGGGTCACGTTGGGCAATTCCTCGGCCAAATCGGCAAGCGCCCTGATGGTGTCCACGCTGGACCGGGAGGTTATGGTCGCGTAACAACCGACGGCCGTCTCCGACAGGTTCCGGCTGAACCGGCGAAGGCGCCCGACATCGTAGTTTCCCGATTCCGAATCCACCACCGACATCCTGGCCCACACCAGCCTGCCGTTGGCCGGGAGTTTTTTCGGCGCGTCGCTCCAAAGAAGACCGTTGGTGATCAAGCCGAGCTGGATGTCAAGCTCGCCGGCGAGATCCAGCAACGCGTCGAATCCGGGATGCAGGGTCGGCTCCCCCCCCCCGGAGACGGTAATGGCCCTGGTTCCCAACCGGTGGAAATGCCGCACCAGCTCCATGAGTTCCGGGGTGGGAATCTCCTCCCCCCGGGTCCACTTGCGTATGGCGCAAAAGGAACAAGCCGCGTTGCAGCGGTTGGTGGGATACAGCCGGATATGCTCCGGCCGGGGGCGGCCTTCGATCGCCGTCCGGCTGCGGAATATTTTCCACGGCATGGACAGGCCGGCGCTGAAATCGCCGGTCTCGCGCCGGTCGGCGGTCATCATGGCCTCCTTTCGCGAAAGTAGCGTTCGGCCTTGCGCAATTGCGCCGACACGCGTTCGACCCCGGCGGGCAAATTGGCGAAGGCGCGGCGCTCCGCGTCCGCCGTCTTGAAATCGTTCAATATGATGCAGCAAAACTTGACGTGGAAAAGCGGGAGCAGTGTCGCGACCCGTTCCGCCAGTTTCGCCGCCTCGCCGGCGGAACGGCGAACAGCGCCCGCCAGTTCGCCCAGCGCCGCCGGCCCGGGGACGTAATCCGCCTGGCAGAGGAAATCGCCGATGGCCTTGGCCGGATCATCCAGTCCCGCATATTCGAAATCGGTGAAAACCGGCTCTCCGTCCCCATTCATCAGGACGTTGTGAAAACCGAAGTCCGACGGGGAGAAAATCAGCTCCCGCCCGGGAAAGGGGGCCGACAAGTCCGCCGTTCCCAGTCTGGCCCGCGCCACGTCGCGCACTTCCTCCCAATACGGAAACAGGACCTTCCGCAAAAAACAGGCGGCCGCGTCCACAACCCTTCCCGGGAGCGGACCTTCATCCGTCCGGCGTTCCAGGGCAACGGCCAGGTCCCGCAGCCGCTCGCGCGGGGAACGGAAAAAGTCCTCCAGGCACAGGCACGCGTCCCTCGCCGGCGGCGCATTCCCGTCTTTCCCGGACGACGCCCCGGCCAGGTCGCGCAGAAAATCCGCCGCCCCGCGCATCCCGGCGCCGCCGGCGGTTTCCGGGTCGGGACGCCCGCCGACTATCCAGCTATGAAGCGCCAGGGCGTTTTCCCGGTCCTCGGCCAACAGGAGGGGAACCCGGTTGACGCCCCGTTTTTCGCAGAAGCGCAAAAACCGGCTTTCCGCGGCCAGCCGGTCCCAGTCGCCCCCCCGATGGTATTGCTTCAAAAACACCGGTCCGTCCGTTGTTTCCAGCCGGTAAACCCGGTTGTTGCGCCCGCCCGCCAACGCCAGCGGCATTTCCGGAGTCCCGCCGACGCCGGCCTTCCTCAATAGCCCGGCAAGCGCATCATCGCCATTCGCCCGCATCTTCGACACCCGCCGGTTATATGAAATTCACGTGCGGGGGAACGTCTTCCGCCGGCCGCGGCAGAACCGCCCCCTCCTCCCTGACGCTCCAAAGGCACTCGTTCACCTTGTGCTGCAGGCAGAGGCTTCCGCACATGGTTCGGGCGTCGAATTCCGGGGAGGCGATCAGCCGCATCACCTCCCAGTACCTGTCCGACCGCCATAATTCCCTGAATCGGGTTTGCGCGATATTTCCGATATGGCAATTGCCGTAACGTTCGTTGAACAGCATGCCGCACGGCGCCACCAGGCCCGAACCGGACATCTGCAATATCAGGGGCGGGCCATAGCATCTGGAATAGGAGCGTTTGCCCCCGCTCAGTATTTTGCTCCACTTCGCCTTGACCAGCGTCCTGTCGGTGGACAGGGATTCGGCCTCGCGCAGAGCCCCCGCCAATGCGCCATATCCCGAATAGTCCACGCCCAGGGTCCCCGACTCGTCGTCGCTGCAATGCTTGATCACCAGGTAATCAACCCCCAAATCCACCGCCAACCTGGCCAGCGGCACAATCTGATCGCCGTATCGCGGCAGCAGCACCATCTGCATGCCGATGGTCGCGGGCAGGCGCTTTTTCTCCTTTATCGCCACGCAGGCGCGGATATTGCCGCACACGATTTCGTAATTTTCAATCGGGCATCCGTGTATCTCGGCGAACCGTTCCGGAGTGGCGGCGGAAATATTGAAACGCAAGTAGGTGAGATCGTCCAGCAGACCCTCGAGGCGCCCGTCCCAGCGGAACAGGGCGCCATTGGTCCCCATGGCCATGTCGAGGCCATTGGCCTTGCCATGCCGCACCGCCTCGTAGACGTGCGGGCTGCACGCGCTCTCCCCGTCGCTGACGAGACTGACGGCTTTCACCCCGATTTCGGCGGCGTCGTCCAAAAGGCGCCGAATGACCGGCAGCGTCAATTTCTCCGCCGGATTATCCTGCAACCGGCCGTAGCAGTACACGCACTTGAAATTGCATCGCCGCGTCAGGGCGATATCCATGGTGACGGGAGCCACCCGTTCACCCGCGAGATAGGCCTCGACCCGGTCCCGATGCCACGCCAGTTTATGTCCGTCCAGGATTAATCCGCCCATCGCGGCCGTTCCTTTCCGCAAACGATTCGAATCGCTTCGCCCGTTCCTCCCGTCGAACGCGTCAGGGCGCGCCGGGCGCGGCCGAGGCAAGCTGGCCGGCCGCCTTCACCAGGTTCGCATTGTTGCCGTAGCCGGCGCACTTGCGGCAAAACTCCACGTACCCTTTTGCGTTGCAGCCCAGCCGGAATTCCACCAGTTCCGCCCGGGCGGGACCGGGAACCCGCCGCAGATCGAGCCAATCGCCCTCGTCTTCGGCCTGCAGGCCGGCCAACGCGGCATAGGCGGCGTAATTGCACGCGTGCAAAATCCCGTCCCGGTATTCCTGCCAGGGAACGCGGCAGTCTTCGAAATGTCGCCCCAGGCGCTCCGCCCCCCAATCCGAATGGTCCGTTCCCGGCGGCGTCAAATCGACCCACGCGGCGGGTTTGCCGAGTCTGACGGTCACGCCGGAAGCCAGGAACTTGCCGAGCGCGCTTTCGAAAAGCCCGGCCCGCCCGGGCAGGCTTTCCCGATAATCGTCAAGCATGACGTGCACGCCGTGCCGCCGGCATGAGTCGCAAACGTCATCCGTCGGCACCACGGTTCCATTGGTGGTGAGCTCCAGCCGGCAGACGCGCTTGCCGTAACGGTCGCCGATATGCCCCAGCAAATCCGCCAGTTCGGGGTAAAGCAGGGGTTCGCCCCCGCTTATGTGGAAGAGCATGACGTAATCGACCTTGGCGAACAACAGGTCCAGGCTTTCGGTCAAAGCTTTCAGGGACCGCTTCCCGTGCGCGGGCAAAAGAGGCGAAAAATTGAGGCAATGCCGGCAACGCAAATTGCAGCTGGTCGTGGGCAGAAAGGAAAGCGACGGAAAACAAACCTCGTTCCGCGCATAGAGGAAATACAGCGGACAGAAGGTCTGCATGGGAAAGACCCGGCCGTTCTCCGCGAATCCCAACCCTTTCAGTTGGCGCAACGCCCCGGAAACGGCCGCCGGCGCCAGGGCGACGATTATCGCCTCGCCCTCTTCCGGCGCTTCAATCTCCTCCGGCGGCCTGACCGGCAATCCCAGGAATCCCTCCTCCCGCTTGCGGGGTTCATTATCGAGAAAGCCGGCGATTTCGAGGCGGGAACGAAGAAAGTCGTGCAGCATCCCGCCATTGAGGCCGGCCCCGAAAATATGGATCCGCCTCACCTTTGCCGCCGCCAATCCCGGCCCGGCGAACTCGCGCCCGCGCCGCGTCCATTTCATGATGCGATCCATCCGGTTTCGGCCGCCGACGCCGACGGCGGCGTTTCCAGCAACAGGGCGTCCAGATCCTGCTTGGAAGCGGCCGGCAACGCCGCGTCCGCCAGCTGCGCCATGACGCCGTCCGGATCCCGCAACGCCGCGAGCGTCAGAACGCCGTCCCCGCGCTCCGCCATCGTCTCCGGCGACAAGCAAGGAACGCCATGGAAGGAGCGCCCCCACTTGGCGGGATCGTTGTCGATAAACGCCGCGACCGGAATGCGCCTGGTGGACAGGTCAAAAAGCAGGCGCCGCCCGTGCCTGCCAAGACCGAAAATAACTATGCGCTTCGCCTCCCCCCCGGCCAGCTCGTCCAGACGCCGTCTCAACCTGGCCGCGGCCGTCCCGGAACCGGAATCGTTCGCGGGCGCCCCGGCCCGCTCGCCGACTCTTCGCGCCTCGTTTACGCAACCGTAACTCAGCAGCAAGCCGACTATCTTGTAATAGAAGGCGGAGGCGGAGGGAAACATGCTCCGGACTTCGTCCAAACCGAGGGAAAGCGCCGAATGCATGTACGTCCTTCCCAGTTCCTCCGTAAAACCCCGCATGGTGTTCGTTCCGGAAAGGGCGTGCAGGCGCACCGTCGCCAGCGGCGAAGGCGAATAGAGCAGTTTCCGCCCCCGAAAGAGCCGGAACCACATGTCATGATCCTGCATGCCGTGAAGGGCGCGGTCAAAAAGGCCGGTTCTTTCGAAATGGGCGCGATGAATCAGCGGAGTGCAGCCGTGGACGACCGTCGTCAATACCGTGAAAACCGAGTTGACCAGCCATTGCTCGGGATAGATCCGGTTCAGCCGCACCCGGGATTTCCGGCCGGAGGCGGCGTTCAGGAAATCGTAGTCGCCGATCACGATGCCGTCGGCGCCGGGATTGTCCCGGAGCAGCGCGACCTGCCGTTCCAGCTTGTCGGGAAAATACGCGTCGTCGTGCGACAGCCAGGAGAAATACTCGCCCCGCATCCGCTCGATGCCGAAATTGAGGGCGCTGGAAACGCCGGCGTTCTCCTTTTCGAAATACCGTATCCTGTCGCCGTAAAACAAGCACGCCTCCCGTGTTTTTCCCCCGTCGGTCGAGCCGTCGTTGATCACCAGAATTTCCACATCCCGGCAGGTCTGCGCAAGCGCGGACGCTATGGCTTCGCGAACATGCCCGGAGCCGTTGTACACGGGGATGACAATGGAAACGAGGGGCGTCATCGCGGCGGTTTCCCTTCCTCCCCCCCGTGTTCATTCCGCTTGCGCGGCATCTGAACCGCGACATCGATGACGCCGTGGTTTATTCGCCGATAGCCGGCGCAGCGCTTGCAAAACTCGACATACCCCTTTTCGCTGAATCCCATGCGGAATTCCACCAACTCCGCCCTGGATTCATCGGTCACCCCGGTCAGGTCGAAATACTCGCCGGGGATGTACTCGACCAATCCCGCCTTGCAGGCGTACCAGGCGTAGTTGCACGACGAGATGCGCTTGTTTTCCAGCGAAGCATAAGGGCATCCGCAGCGGTCGAAACGGGTTTCCAGCTGTTCCGGCCGGCAAGCGGAATGATCGGTCGTCTCCGGCGCCAAATCGAACCAGGCGTCGACCCGATTTTCCTGGACCGACACGCCCCGATCGAGGAGCCGCTCCAGAATTTCACGGTAGCGCCCGTCATGCCCCTCCAGGGAATTCCGGTAATCGTCCAATATTACCCGAACCTTGTTGTTTTTAAAAGTGGCGCACATCTCGTCGGTCGGGAGAACCGTTCCGTTGGTCACCACCTCGAACTTGACGATCCGCTCCGCATAATTTTCGCCGATAAGGTTCGCCAAATCCCCGAGGCCGGGATATAGAAACGGTTCCCCGCCCGTTATCTGGAAACGGAAAATCAAATCCACAACCCCGAACAGCGCGTCCAGACTGTCGCGCATGGCCGCGATATCGTAAGTCGCGTGCGTCCGCAGGTAGGGATTGAAATTCAGGCACCCGCGGCAATTGAGATTGCAGCGCGTCGTCGGGAGCGTGCTCAGCGAGGAGAAATACACCATGTTGTGATGGCGGAAAAAATAGAGCGGAAGAAGTTTGAGCGCGAAAAAGTCGTGGGTGAAAACATTCTTTCCGAATTCGAAGCCCATGACGTCAAGCGCTTCGATCATCCACACCATGTTGCTTTCGCGGCCGCAAACGACGACAAAACTTTTTCGCCTGTCCACCCGCGCCAAGGCGGCGTGGGCAATCACCGGAAGGGACGCCACCCTTCCGGCCGCCAATTTTTCCGGATCATTGTCCACGAATGACGCATTCCATGGCAGCCACGCCGCGCAGCGCTCAAGGATCTCGGCCACTTCCAGCCCCAGTATCCCCGCGCCGTATAGATAAATGTTCGTCCTGCCGTCCAGCGCGTGGCGATACCGGGCGAATTCATTTCCCTTGTTGGCCCACTTCATCGCCGTTCCTGACCGAAGCTATGCAAAATGGCGGTTAACCCCCCAATCGCCGCTTGATTTCCTTCCAGGCCGCCACCGGCCGGCGCTACCGCATTATCCGCCCGACAATCTCCCCCATTTCGCCGCTGTCGCCGGCCATTTCCTCCATGCCGCCGAAAACGCCCGGCGGAACCACAGCCGCCATGAGTTCCACCATTTCCTCCATGGGGACGACGCATTCCAGGCCGGCGGCGCGAAGTTGCGCGAGGGGGTCGGCGGAATCGGCGATGGCCATGACCGCCAGCCATTCGTCGTTCCGTCCGGACAGGTCGGCGACTGAACGGCACGGGAGGCCTTCGACAGCGGCGCCGATTAAATCCGGATCGTTGTCGAGGAAGCAATCCACGCGCACGAACATGCCTTGAAGAAAATCGCGGATTCTCTTGCCGGTCATGCCGGCTCCAAAAATACAAATCTTTCTGGACGCGAACGCCGGCCCCCCCCTCCGCGACAGCAAAGCCCGCAGCCGCGCGAAACCGGCGATCGGGTTGACGGCGGGAGTCAAAAGCCGCAGCCGTTCCCGGACATGGGCGAGAATGGCGGAGGATGTCCGTTTGAACCGGTGCAGGGCATACATTTTATAATAAAACTGCAGGACGCTTCCGCACAGGCGGACCATTTCCTCCTCGCCGGTCATGCGGCAAAAATCAATGAGCATTTCATTGTATTCCACTTCATGGCGCGTCATGACCTTCTGCCCCTGTTGGTCATGAATTCGCGCCATGAGAAGCCGGTCGGGCACGAAAAGGGAGCGCCTGCCCCGCATGGCATGGAACAGGAACCAGGAATCCTGCGTCGTCAATTTGGACTCGTCGTAAAGTCCCACCCGGTCAAAATGGCTTTTATGCACCAAAACGCTGCAGCCGTGGATGCGGAAAAAAATCGCCGCGTAATTGCCGTTGGTGAGCGATTCGAGGCGCTCATAGCGAAGGTAATCCATCGGGACGATTTTATTGTTCCTCGCGAACACATAGTCCAGATTGGAATGGACGATGGCGGTCCTATCCGGGCTTGATCGCAGCGCCGCCACTTGTTTCCCTATTTTGTCCGGATAGTATGCGTCGTCATGCGAAAGCCAGGAGAAATATTCCCCGCGCATGTTGCGGACGCCGAGATTCACGGCGGTGGCGACGCCGCCGTTATCCTTGGCGAAATAGCGGATTTTGCCCCCGTAGGATCCGGCTATCGCGGCGGTGGCTCCGCCGTCGCTGGAGCCGTCATTCACCACGATCACCTCGCAATGCGGATAGGTTTGCGCCAAGGCGCTGTCGATCGCGTCCCGCAGGTAGTTGGAACCGTTGTAAACCGGTATCACTATGGATACGACGGGATTGTCCATGACTATTCCACCGCCTTCCGCCACACGGTGGAATTGACGATGTCCGCATAGCCCAGTATGATGCGCACCACCCTGGACGAAACATCGGCCGCCTCGTAGTCCGGAACGGCCGAGCCGCGTTCCCCCGCCAGGGCGGTCGCCATGGCCACCGCCCGGAGAAGCGACGCGGGGGTGATGCCGCCGATGACGAAACGCCCCTTGTCCAGCGCCTCCGGCCGCTCGGTCGAAGTGCGGAGGCTGACCGCCGGGAAACCGCAAAGCGCCGCCTCCTCCGGAAGCGTGCCGCTGTCGGACACCACGCAAAGCGCGTCCCGCATGAGGCGGCTGTAGTCGGTGAACGGGAAGGGCGGCATTTCCCGGATCAGTTCGTGAAGCACGGTTCCCCGTTCCCGCATGATCTTCCCGCTTCGGGGATGCACGGAGAAAATGACGGGCGCCCGATACGTTTCCGCCATGGAGTTGACCGCTTTCACGAGCGAGGCGAAGCGGCCGGGATGATCCACGTTCTCTTCCCGGTGGGCCGAAAGCAGGATATACCTTCCCTTTTCCAGGCCCAATTCCTCGACCGCCGCGCTTGCCTCTATCTTGGCCCGGTTGGCGTGGAGCACCTCGGCCATGGGCGAGCCGGTGACATAGACATGTTCCTTGCGGACGCCCTCCGCGAGTAAATAACGCCGGGCATGTTCGGTATAGGCGAGATTGACGTCCGCGACGTGATCCACTATCCGGCGATTTATTTCTTCCGGCAGATTCTCGTCGAAACAACGGTTGCCCGCCTCCATGTGGAAAACCGGTATCTTGAGCCTTTTCGCGGCAAGAGCGGAAAGGGCGGAGTTGGTGTCGCCGAGGACAAGCAGGGCGTCGGGCCGGCGCCGGACCATGGCCGCGTAGGATCGGGCGATAATGTTGCCCAGCGTCTCGCCGAGATCGGCGCCGGCCGCCTCCAGGCGAACGTCGGGACGCCGCAGTTCCAGATCGTCGAAAAAAATTTCCCCCAACCGGGGATCGTAATTCTGCCCGGTATGGACAAACACCTGCTCGAAAAAACGATCCGCTTTTTTTATCGTTTCGGAAAGCCGGATGATTTCCGGGCGCGTGCCGACGACGGTCATCAGCTTGAGTTTTTTCATTTATCCGGTTCCCGTAGCGCATAATGCGGATACAGCGCGCGATGCCGCAGCATCCATTCATGCATCTCCCGCGCCATTTCACCGTACCCGGGCACGACAAACCCCAACTCCCGGCGGGTATCCACCAGGGACCTGTTTTCACGGATGTCGTCATCGGCCCGGATCTCGACCGGCTCGCTCCGGAGTTCGTTGAACAACCCCAACAATTCATATTTGCTTATCGTGGAATTATTCGTCAAATGGTACAGGCCGGTCACGCCGCGCGCAATGACCGCATCCACCGCCCTGGCCAGCACCATGGAGGTGACGCCGGACCACAGCGCGGCGCGATATCCGGATATCGCGCCGCGCTGGCGCATGAACCAGTTGAAGAGACCCCCGCCGTCCGCATTCATGTCGGGGCCGACAAAGGAAGTCCGGATGGTGACATTTCCTCCGTAAGCAACTTCGCCCAGCGCCTTGCTCCTACCGTACATGGTGTCGGCCGAACGGAAATCGTCTTCCGCATGCCCCCCGTTCCCGTCCCCGGAAAACACGCAGTCGCTGCTGAGATGCACGAGCCGGGTCGGCGAATTCCCGGTCCATTCGGCCAACAGATGCGGAAGACAGGCGTTCAAGTGGATTCCGGCGCATGGACGCTCATCCACCGCCCTGTTGAGAACGCCGATGCAGTTTACCACCGCGTCGCCGCCTTCCGAGCGGACGATGCGCCCAAGCGCTCCGCTGTCCATGGCATCGGCCGTGATCGAGCGGCAACAGGCCAGCTTCCTTCTCGCCACGCCGGTCACGATATGGCCGCGTTCCCGTAAATATAGCGCGATAAGATGTCCCGCCATGCCGCCGGCGCCGAGCACTAGGATTCGCACTGGGACAGTTTCTCTTGTATATACTCCAAACCGAGGAGCGCTTCCTTCACCTCGTCCACGGACAGGCGCAAGGCGTTGTCGGAGTTGAATTCCGTCAGTTCCGTCTTTTCCATCACGCCCTTTTCGAAATATTGCGCATAATTCAAGTCCCTGTTGTCGGCGGGGATGCGGTAAAAACCGCCCATATCCTCGGCGTGCAGGCATTCCTCGCGGGTAAGCAGGGTTTCGCATTTCTTTTCGCCGTGCCGGGTACCGATGCGGACGACGGGATTGTCGGCCCCGAATATCTCCTTTACCGCCCGCGCCAACGTCCCGATGGCGCAGGCGGGAGCTTTTTGCACCATGATGTCCCCGGGCGCGGCATGCCGAAAAGCGAACAGCACCAGGTCCACCGCGGAATCCAGGCTCATCAGGAAGCGGGTCATTTCCGGGTCGGTGACGGTCAAGGCCTGGCCGGTTTCGATTTGCGTCACAAAAAGCGGAATCACCGAACCGCGCGAGCACATGACGTTGCCGTACCGGGTGCCGCAGATAACGGTCTCGGAAGTGACGCGCGATTTGGCGACCAACACCCTTTCCATCATCGCCTTGCTGATTCCCATGGCATTGACGGGATAGGCGGCCTTGTCGGTCGAAAGGCAGACCGCCTTCCCGACTCCGGCCTCGATGGCGGCGGCGAGCACGTTGTCAACGCCGAGGATGTTGGTGAACACCGCCTCCATGGGGAAAAACTCGCATGACGGCACCTGCTTGAGCGCGGCGGCGTTAAAGACGCAGTCCACCCCCCGCATGGGGCCGCTGATGCTGTCCCGGTTCCGGACGTCGCCCAGATGGAACGTCAGCTTGGCGTTCCGGTAGAACCTGCGCATATCGTCCTGCTTTTTCTCGTCGCGGGAGAACACCCGTATTTCCTTCACTCCCGTATGTAGAAAACGCTTGACAACGGCGTTGCCGAATGATCCGGTTCCCCCGGTGATCAGTATGGTCTTGCCGTCGAACGGCGAATCCCGCGTCATGGGCGTCATTCCATCCCCCCGGTGATGCCGGGCTTTTCAAAGCCCGGCATACAGTTTCTCGATTTCGCCGATTTGCCGCCGGATTGAATAACCCGCGGCGGCCACCTTGCCTGAACCGTCGCGCCGGTCATATCCGCCCGCCAGCTCCAGAACCGCGTCCGCCCATACTCCGGCATCTCCCGAAACACGAACGAGTTCGGGAGTGACGCCGGTCTCGGGCGGAACATGCTCGCTTGCCAGGCAACGCAGACCGGCGGCTTGCGCCTCCACCAGCGCCAGGCCAAGCCCTTCGAAACGTGAGGGCTGCAGGTAAACATCCATGGCCTGCATCAGATCCGCCACGTCGCCGCGCCGGCCGAGGAAGGCGACGTCTCCATCCAACCCCCGCCCCGTCGCGTCGCGCCGCGCCTGGTCCAGCAGCGGACCATCGCCGACGAGAACCAGCCTGGCCGTCGGGAGGCGGTCCCTGACCAACGCAAAAACATCCAGGAGTTTTTCATGATTCTTCTGATAGGTAAAGCGCCCGACGCAACCCAGAACCAGCTTGCCCGAGAGGCGCAGTTCGCGTCTCGTTCGCTCCCGGGTCGCCGGATTGAAGGAAAACGCCGCGACATCGATGGCGTTTTTAAGAATGCGGATCTTCTTCCCCGGAATGTTTTCGCCGAACAGCCAGGCGGCGGCGGCGGCGGAACAGGCGCAAAAGCGATTGGCCATCTGTTCCGAAAATTCCCGCTTCAGACGTTCGTGCAATTCGATGGCCGCCGTCCTTTTCCCGGCGTCGGCCAAGTCGACCATGGTGCTGTGGGCATGCACTATCACCAGGGGGCAGCCCCGTTCCGAGGCTATTTTTTCGGCCAGCTGACCATTCCAATACGAGGTGTGAAGGTGCACCGCGTCATATCCGCCGTCGAGGATGCGGTGCATCTCCCCCGCGAACCGGCGCTCGTCCTCCAGCGACGAGCATGAAAAATAATGCGCCTTGCCGCCGAGTCCGGCCAGGAGATCGGCGAAGTCGAGCCAGGGGCTCCTGGTGGCGAAATCGACGACAAAGCGGCTTCGATCAATGAACCGCGCATTTTGCAGGGCATACCGGGTTATCCCCCCCCGCGCATTGGCCACCGGCATTTGCAACACCCTGATCTTCGTCATCTACCGCCTCTTTTTCCGGACCACCTTGAACATCTCCATGGGAAAAAGCTGTTTTTTCCCATCCCGGGAGATCTTCATCGCCTCGCGCTCCTTCGCCGCGATAAAATCCGCGAGATTTTGGCGAAGGAGGTCGTACGTTCCGGCCAGACTGACGATTCTCTGCCGGGTGAAGGACATGGTGAAATGCGGATGAACCGCCCCATGCGAATCGAAGGCCGCAATGCGGCCGTTCTTGTCCAATTGGAAGAAATCGAGAAGATTCTTCGTATTGCCGAAGTCCCACTGTTCCAGGAACAGCTCCATTCCGCCCTCTTCGGGTTTGTTCCCTCCCGAGGACGCCATCAACCGGATTTCCCCGTTGGTGACGGCGTAACTTTTGATGACCGCCTGGCAGGGATCGCTGTGCTCCAATTGCAGGGCGAAGATGCTCTGGCTGAACGCCGTCTTCCTGGATCCGGAAATCAAATTGACGCCGGCGAACAGCGACGCGCCCGTCTCCGCCGGCATGTCGGGAAAAAGCATGGACAATAGCGTGGGTTTGATGTCGATGTTGCTGGCCAGATTATCGAATATGCCGCGGTCGAAGCCGTTGTTGAAAATAAAAAACGGCGTCCAGCAAACCGTGGCATATGGCTCTATGACGTGCGTCCTGCCCCGTGAGAGCCCATGACCCCAGAAATCGTCCCCGTGATCGCCATACGCCGCAATTATGGTATTGTCGAGAACGCCAGCTTCCGCCAGGTCGTCCAGCAACCGCTTCACCGATTCGTCCAGGAGCCGGTATTTCACCTTGAAGCGTTTGGCGAAGCCGAGTTCCTCGAAATCGGATTCGGGATCGTTCCTGATATGGGTCGACATGTTCCAGTGGTACAGCGCGAACGGCCGATTCTTCGCCTTGGATTCGCGTATGAAATGCCGTATATCGCCGTGGAATTCCTCGATTTTATCATGCCGAATGAACTGGCCGCACGCATAGGGCCATATTCCCCAGAAATTGTTCGGCGCGTCCCCAAGGCAGAAGCTGCCGTATTGCACTCCCTTGGTGGCGTAACCGCGGTCGAGCAAAACCTGGAAAAGATTGGACGAACGGCCGGCAAGGCCATCCTTGTGACGCGGAAAAACCGGATTATGGTCCAGCTCGGCCGAATCGCCGTGCAACATCTCGCACATGCTCATGACCGAGGAGGTGGAAGCCGTGTAAAAACGACGAAAATTGCCCGATCGGGCGCTCAGCTTCCACAACTCGGGCAGGTCCGCCATGAATTGCCAAAACGCGGATTGCGAGACGCTTTCAAGATGCAGTATGACAAGATTCTTCCGCATGCCAACCTGGATTCCTTCGCTGGACATTCGAAGGAAATCAAACAAACCGCCGTTTGATTTTCTTCGAGGCTTCAGGGCGTTTGTTTCAGCGCCGCCTTTTGGCCCTTTGGAAAGCGCGCTCCGGGAAAAGATGATAGCTGCCCCGCCCGGCGTTCATCCCCAGCATCTTGAGCGCCCGTTCTTCCTTGCGCCGTACCCACCCGACAAGGAACCTTTTCAGGGCGCCGAACGCCGCGACAATCGACTTGACCTGGGGGGGGCGAAACGCCTGCCTGAAATGCATGCCAATCGCGTCCTCGGGCGGTCTGAATCCGGTTATTTCGCCCTTGCCGTCCAATTCGAAAAAGTCAAGCAAATTACGGCTGTTGGTGGGGTCCGTCCGTTCGCAAAACAACTCCAGCCCCCCTCCCTTTCTTGCCGGACCGCCGGACGCCGCCACCAGGCGATATTCGCCGTTGGTGATGCCATAGGCTTTCTCCATCCCCTCCTCCGGATCGGTATGTTCCAATTGCAGGGCAAACATGTTCTGTGAAAGGGCGTATCGCCTCGTGGAATTGAAAATATCATTTCCGCCCCTCGGCTGCAAATACCGGTCCAGTCGCTCCAATTTTTCGGGCGGCAGGTCATCGGCGCCCCGCTGCATGAAACGCGCGATGGTGTACCTGAGATCGACCAGACTGACGAGCTGTTCGGATATGCCTTGATGCTCGCCGTTGTCGAAAATGAAGAAGGGCGTCCAGCATATGCTGCTGTAGGGGGCCACCGCGTGGCAATATCCTTTATTGAGGCCGTGGCTCCACGGCTCGTCGCCGTGATCGCCGAAACCGACGATTACCGTATTCTCCCAGAGCCCAAGTTCGGCGAGGCCGGACAAAATATAATTCACGGACGCGTCGAGCAATTGGTACCCAACGCGCATGCGCTCCTGAATGCTTGCCGCCGAGTTCTTGGGATCGCATGAAAAGGCGAGATGAGAGGTATCATCCCAAAAATACGCCGCAAACGGGACGCCGTTTTCCTTATGGGCTTTGAACTCTTTTAGCAATAAATCGGCCAACTGTGGAATATTGCGATTATTCGCCTCCTGGTACGAGTCATTACGACTGTGATATGTCGGTTGAAAGGGAGAGGAACCGAAATATCCCCAATCCCATCCCATGTAATTCATTATGGAATGCAATGAGGCGCCGGTTTTCCTGCTGGAAGCATAATCGGTGTAACGCCTGCAATGATCGTAGGTAAACGCATGCCCATACAAAAAATCCGTCACCGCCGACCCCGTTGAGCAGGCCGAGGAATAAAACTTCGTGAACTGCCGCGAGCTGGACATTAGACGCCATACCGTACCCAACTCGTTCCTGAATTGCCACAAATTGGCTCTCGAAATGCTTTCGAGATGCAAAATCAATAAATTCTTTCGCACAAAAACTCCATTGTTCCGGGATAACGAAACATCTTGTTAGGGATTATACGGCGTCGCCATGCATTGTGCCCGGTTCAAGCGCGCCCGCGATACATAATCACCGACAATCATATCCGCCATCGACGGCGATCACCTGTCCGGTTACATAACGATGATCCAGCAACCCCTCGACCACCGCCGCAACTTCATCAGGCCGGGCAAAGCGTCCCACGGCAATGCGGTGTTCAATGCGTTTTCGATGTTCGGGATCCTTTTCCGACTGCATTGGGGTGTCCACGAACCCCGGGGCCACCACATTAACGGTTATGCCTTTCGGGGAAAACTCCTTAACCAGGCATTTTGCCAAAAAATGCAATGCCGCCTTGCTGGCGGCATATGAATAACTTATGGAATGGGGCTGCAAACCCATCGTTGCGCCGATAAAGACGATTCTGCCGGTTTCATCAGGAATCCATTTCGCCGCGCGCTGAACGAGAAAAAAAGGAATTGTGAGATTGGTTCGGATGACGCGCTCCCAATTATCCGGCGTTGTGTCCTGAAAGTCCACGCGATCGGTTATGCCCACGTTCGAGACCAGAAAGTGCAACCTGCCTCCTGCGGCGGCAACGGCGGTCTCCACGATATCGATCCCGGCAAAAGCGGAGAAATCCGCTCTGACAAGAAGGAATTTTTCGCCGAACGCGAAAAATTCCTTCCGAGTTTCGTCCGCCGCCTCATCGTCACGCGCGTAACTGCCAATAACATGCAATCCACGCTTCAAAAAACGTTTTGCAATGGCCTTGCCTATTCCTTTGCTTGCGCCGGTAATAAGACTTACCAGTTTTTCACGCATGCGAACCGCCTTTCCTTGCCGCGCCCGCGTTCAACCACAACCCAGCAACTGCAACCCCAGACGGCTCCTATTGATGTATTTTGCGGAGCCTGACGGCATCCTTTCGATGACTGTCCGCAATGCGCCGAGAAACAGGGGAGGAAGGGCTGGATTTGCATCCACAGGCTGCCCCATGAAAACGCAGGAAAAATGGTATCGCCATGGACGAGTGCCAGGCTGCCTTGCGACGGATGCCCATAACTTCATTATCGTTACGTGGCCTTTTTTCAAGGAAGATCCACGGTATGCCAGGACGACCATTATGTGACGCCACTCGTCATGCGTCTCCTGTGCGGCATAGCGCTTCCCTTCAAATACTCCAGGATGAAAAGGTCGGCCACAAGCTGGTATGGAAAAAGGTCGGCAAGGCATCCGAAGGGTATGGCCCGGAAGTCGCCGCTGAACTTCGGGCCAAGACGCTTTTGGGGCTGGCGGTCGGGGATGAAGTTTTGACGCCGAAATTTTCAAGCCAATTTCCGCACGTGGTTGGAAATAGGTTGGAAAAACAAAAAAGGGGGGTACGGAGGCGTCTCCGTAACCCCTTGATAATATTGGTAGCGGGGGCAGGATTTGAACCTGCGGCCTCCGGGTTATGAGCCCGACGAGCTACCAGACTGCTCCACCCCGCGGCATCGCGCGTCCCGCCGGCCACGTAATTCCGGACGGCGCTTCGACAACGCAAGGCATTGTACAGGAATTTCGCCGCGAGTCAAGCGCCTTGCGAGGAAAATCCCGGATTTATCCGGCGCCTACCTGGTCGCCAACTCGTAGATCGCCGGCAGGGCGCGGTATCGCTCCGCGAAATCGAGGCCGTAGCCGATCAGGAACCCGTCGTGCAAGGTGAATCCCACATAATCCAGGGGCACCCGCGTCTCCCGCCTGGCCAGCTTGTCAACCACCACCGCGATCCGCAGCGAGGCCGGACCGCGCTTGTTCAGGAATTCGATGAGCCAGTCCAGGGTCAGGCCGGCGTCCGCGATGTCCTCGACGACCAGCACATGCCGGCCCTTGATATCCTTCTCGATGTTCTTGGTCATCACCACCTCGGACGAGGAGGTGTCCCGGTCCTGGTAGCTCGACAGGCGGACGAAATCCACCTCGACCGGCAGGCCGCCCATAGCCCGCACCAGGTCGGCCATGAATATGAACGCCCCGTTCAGCACGCCGATGGCGAGCAGCTGTTCACCGGGCGCGAGAATCCTTTCGTAATCGGCGCGCGCCCGGGCGCCAAGCTCCCTCACCCGCGCGGCGATTTGTTCCTCGGGAAACACCAGGATCCGATCCGACATCGTCGCTCCCCGGTAAAGGCCCGGCCGGCGCAAGGACGAACGGCGGGCGCGCCGCTTCACTCCCCCGCGCCGACGATCAGCGCCGCATTGATGCCGAGCATGCCGAAGCTGTTGTTCAATATGGCGCGTACCGGCCGGTCCGCCTTCACCGTCCCGTCCACGACCAGGCGCGGCAGCGCGCAGTCGGGATCGAGATGGTCGATATTGGCGCAGGGATGGATCAGGCCGTCGCCGAACGCGGGGAGGTTGCCGGCCAGCTCGAGCGCGGCGGCCGCCCCCATCGCGTGGCCGATGAAGCCCTTGGTGGCGTTGACGTAGGCCGGGCAGTCGTCGCCGAACACCGCCCGGATCGCCCGGACCTCGCGCCGGTCGCCCTCGGGGGTCGCGGTGGCGTGGGCGTTGATGAGGTCGATGTCCTTCGGCTCCAGATTCGCCCGCGCCAGCGCGAGGCGCATCGCCTCGGCCTGGCGCTCCGGATTGGGAAGCACGAAATCGGTGGCGTCGGAGTTCACCGCCCAGCCCAGGATTTCCGCGATGATCCGCGCGCCGCGCGCCTTGGCGTCGGCGTGGCGCTCGAGCACATACAGGCAACCCCCTTCGGCGACGACGATGCCGGAACGGTCGCGGTCGAAGGGGCGGCAGGCGCGGTTGGGGTCGTCGTGCCCGGCGAGCGCGTTTTGCGCGAGAAAACTCGCGAAAATGCCGAAGCTGCGGATCGCCTCCGACACGCCGCCGGCGAGCGCGTAGTCCACCTCGCCCAACAGCAGCTGCTGCGCGCCGTAGATCAGCCCGCAGTTCCCGGCGGCGCAGGCGGCGCCGACGGTGCAGTGCGGGCCGGTGATGCCGGCGTTCAGGGTCAATTCGCCGGCGGGGTTGTTCGCGATCGAGCGGGGATTGTGGTGATGCGACCAGTATTTGACGTTGTAGCCGTATTCCTTGATGGCGGCGACCTCGTTCTCGGTCTCGACGTTGCCGTGCTCGGTGATGCCGACGAACACCCCGATCCGCGACCGGTCGAGCCGCGCCGGGTCGAGCCCGGCGTCGGCGAGCGCCTCGCGGCCGCAATAGACGGCGATCCGCCCCGCCCGGGTGCCGCGCCGGGCGTCCTTGCGGCGCTGGTGCCGGTCCTCCGGGAAATCGCAAATGCCGGCCGGCCATTCCCCCATGTAGCGGGGGGTGAGGACCCCGATTTTGGGCGTCCCGGCCAGCAGCGCCGCGCGATGTTCCGCGGGCGAGTTTCCGAGGGGCGAGGTCAGGCCGAGGCCGGTGATGACAATGCGTGGCGTCATAAGCCTCCTTGATGGACGTTTGGCCGCCGAACGGGCGGCTGGCGGTTCACTTGCGCAGATACTGCTTGAGCGCCTCGATCTCGGCGTCGACCTCGGCGTCGGTGGAGACGAGTTCGCGGATCCCGGCGCGGAGGATTTTCTGGAAAATGTTCCTGCCGCGATAGAGGAAATTGGTGACGTCGATTTCGGTGACGCCGAGTTCCCCGCCGATTTCGCGATAACTCGGCGGATTCGGATCGGAACTGGCCTCGAGGTAGCGGCGGAACGCGAGATAGTATTGCCGGCGCCGCCCTTCCGCGCATTCCGCGTCCATGCGCTCGAGCGTCGATTCCAGCAGCGACAGCGCCCAGCGGCGGTTGAAGTCGTCCTCGGCGGTCTCGCCGGTCGCGAGTTCCGGCAGGGTGATCTCGTCGCCGTTCTTGTCGACCGCGATGAAGTTGAGGGAAATGGCGTGTTCGCGCCGCGCCTTCTTCGCCAGCTGCTTCGAGAGGAAGCGGTTGGCGGTGACCAGCACGAAGGTCCGGAAGCGGCCGCGCTCGCGGTCGGCGCTGGAGACGTAATCCTTCTCGAGGAAGGTGGCGAAATATTCCTGCGTCAGGTCGACGGCGTCCTCGTGGTTCAGGCCGCGGCGGCGGATGTAATAATAAACCGGCTTCCAGTAGTTGCGGCAGAGGAAGGACAGGCATTCCTGGCGATCGCTTCCGCCCTTTTCGTCCTGCGCGCCCAGCACCACCGACCAGGCGGTGGTGCGGAAATGGCTGAATCCGGAATCCGCGTCCGATGCGTTCAAGCGCTTCACCAGCTTTCCGTCAAGGCAAGGTGTCGACCAGGTCCGACAGGAGCGGGACGGTCGGCGGCGGATCCGGGGCCACCCGGTCGGGGAGGCGTTTCGCGTCCTCCTCCCCCGCGGCGACGCGTCGCGCCAGAATCCGCGCCATGTTGTATTCCATGAATACATGCAGCTCCGAGGCGAGCGCCCGCCGGAAGAAGGCGAGCGCGTTCACCGTCTCGCCGCGCACCCACGCCCGCGCGCCGAGGTAGAAGGCGGTCTCGCACAGCGCCTCCGGCGTCGCCGCGAGGCGGATCGCCTGGTCCTCGCCGTAGGGATCCTCGCCGAGATAGATGCTGGCGACGAGGGCGAGCCAGGGCTTGTCCGGGCCGATCTGCATTTGCCGGGCGAATTCCGCCGGGTCGGGCGTCTCGCCGAGCCGCATCAGGGCCAGCCAGCGCATCAGCGCCGGATAGGCCTTGCCGTCGGAGCGCAACTCCAGGGAGCGGGAAAAATCCTGCTCCGCCTCCCGGTAACGGCCGAGCAGGAAGCGCACCACGCCCCGCCGGTGCACCCGGACCCCGCGGTCGGCGGCGGACGCCGCCATGGGGACGGCGCGGTCGAGATTCCGCTCCGCGCCGGCGAGATCGTCCTGGTACAGGTGGAGCATGGCCAGGCGGTAGTCGAGATTGCGGTTTTCCGGCTGGACCCGGCGGATAAGTTCGTAATCCGCGGCCGCGTCCCGGTACCGTTTCTGCGCTTCGCGGATGGCGGCGCGGTCGAACAGGGCGGCGACGTAGCGCGGGTCGATCGCGAGCGCCCGCTCGATGTCCCGCAACCCGGCCTCGATGTCGTCGCGGTGCTTGAACAGCGCGTATCCCCGGTGCTGCAGCGCCCACTTGAATTCCGGATTCGCCTGGAGCGCGCGGCTGTAGTCGGCGAGGGCGAGGTCCAGCTGCTCCCGCGCCGCCTCCGGGTCGTCGGCGCGCAGGCGGCCGAAAAGCTCCTGATGCAGGATGCCCCGGTTCAGGTACGCCGAGGGTTTGTCCGGCTGGTAGGCGATATAGTGGCCGTAGGCCGCGATCGCCTTCTCCGGATCGTAGAATTCGCCGCCGCGCCTGCCGTGGACCAGGCCGCGGATGAGCCAGATCTCGTAGAGGCCGGGATTGCGCCACGATTCCCCGCCCGCCGCCTCGCCGCGCGCGGCGCGGTCGGCGGCCTCGATGCGCGCGACACGCTCGAGGGCGGAGCCGTCCTTGCCGGTGTGGGCTTCGATGTAGGCCCTGCCGAGCTCGGAGAATTCGTTTCCCGGATCGATGTCGTTCATGGCCCGGAATTCGGCGATCGCGCGCTCGGGATTGCGGTCCACGTCGAAATGGATGCGGCCGAGATAGTAGCGGGCCATGATGTACGATTCGTCGCGGAGGTAGGCCTGGCGGTAGTCGCGGGCGGCCATGCCGATTTCGCGCGCCTGTTCGTAGGCGCGGGCGCGGGCGTAGTAGGCTTCGGCCGCGTCGGGGGAGTCCTTCCGTCCGTCCTCGAGAATGGCCGCCGCCCGGGTGAACAGGTCGATGGCGGGTTGCAGCAGCTGCAGCTTCCTGACGTTGTCGCGCTCCTTGTCCACGGCGGCTTTCGACTTGTCGAGTATCTCCACGCCCTTTTCCAGCGGCACCCGCGCGGCGGCGCGGCGGCGCACCGCCTCCTTGCGCTCTTCCTCGGCCATGGCGAGGCGCAGGTTGGTCCGTTCCCGGCGCCCGCTTTCCTCGCGGACCCGGAGCTCGGCCTCCTCCGCCTGCGCGGCGGCGTGGCGGGCGCGGAGGAACGCGCCGCCGGTGAGCAGCACGGCGGCCAGCATCACCGTCGCGGCGATCACCGTCGCCTGGTGCCGCCGATAGAATTTCAACGCCCTTCCGGACCACCCCTCGCGATAGGCGGTTATGGGGAGAATGTCGAGGTAACGCTCGAGATCGTCGGCCAACTCCTGGACCGACCGGTAGCGCTGGTCGGGGTTGTCCCGGATCGCCTTCATGACGATCGCCTCCAGGTCGCGCGGCAGCGAGGGGTCGCGCCCGCGCGGCGCTATGATCGGGAAATCCCGGATGCACCTGCGGAATTCCTTGAAGCTTACCTTGCCGACGTCGCGGGGAAGCTGGTTGACGAGAATGCGGTAAAGCATGACGCCGAGGGAGTAGATGTCGCAGCGCGCGTCCGGCTTGCCCGGCTTGAACCGCTCCGGCGCGATGTAGAGCGGGGTGCCGGCCACCACCTTCGGCAGATCGTCCTCGCGCGCGGCGAACCCCCAGTCGAGCACGTAGACCTCGCCGAAAGGTCCAAGCTTGACGTTCTGCGGCTTGAGGTCGAGATGGCAGACGCCGCGCGAATGCGCGTATTCCATGGCGTGGCACACCTGGAGGAAGACGTTGAGCAGGCGCCGCCGCGAGAATTCGCCGCGGTCGCGGTCGGAACGGATCGCGCCGCCCTCGGCGTGGGCGCGTTTGAGCAGATCGTCGAGGGTGACGCCCTCCACCTTTTTCATCACGAAGAAGGGGCTGCCGGTCTCGTCGCGGCACAGGTCGTAGGTGGGGAGGATGTTGGGATGCTCGAGCATGCCGCCGAGGCGGGCCTCGTTTTCGAGCTGGCGCTCCCGGTCGCGCGTGTACGGCGGCTTCACCACCTTGATGGCGACGTCGCGGTCAAGCACCGCGTCGCGGAAACGCAGCACCCTGCCCTGGCCGCCCTCGCCGAGCGCGTCAATATAGCGGTAACGGTCGCCGTAGTCCTTCCGGGCGGGATCGTCGGCTTCCCCGGCGTCGAGCAGGCCGGCGAGGAAAGCGCCGTCCGCATCGCCCAGGGCCTTGTCAATGCCGGACTCGAGCGCCCTTTCCATGCCCTCCGCCGTCGGCGGCGAAAGGGAACCGACTCTCCGGGAACGCGAAACGGTCCCGGCCGCGGGAATGGATTCCCCCAGCGCGGCGCCGGTTTCGCGCAGGCGCTCCGACAGGGAGTCGATCAAAGAATCCACCGGTTCAACCGGTCGCCTCGGGTCTGCCATACTTGAAAAGAGTTTCCCTCGCCATGGCGATCCCGCCACGGGATATGCCCACTGCCTATCGTATGCAACCGCCGCCGGAATACAATAACCTCCCTCCCCGCCTCCCGGTTTCCCGCCGCGACCGGCGCTCGCGGCTCTCCGGCGACCGGGGAGGCTTGACGCCGCGTTCCCTTGTCGGAACGGGACGTTTGTCCCGCTGGCGCGCTCTTTTTCCGCAATCCGTTTTTTTTCCGGTTTTTCGCGAATGAAAACCCGATGCCATGGAAAGTATGAGTGGACCTTTGGCGGACTTTTGGAAAGTGGAAGCTTATATGATTAAACGCCACGGCCTTATCTTGTTTTTTACCGCGTCGCTGCTGGCGGCCGGTTGCGCCGGAGAACCGGAGCCGCCTCCGCCGCTCCGGGCGCGGAGCGGTCAACCGCAATCGCGTCCGGCGCCGGGGCAACCGCCCCGGGCGCAACGCGGTTCCGGATCGCCGCTCTTCAGTTTGCCCGCGGTCGACGGCCGCGGGATTACGGTCCGGGGGCCGGCGGCCCTGTTCTTCTTCACCACCTGGTGCGGGTATTGCAAGCAGGCCATGCCGAACGTGAACCGCATGGCCGATGCCGCCCGCCGCCGGGGCTGGCAGGTGTACGGCATCGACGTGAACGAATCCCCCGCGCAGGTGCAGGGGTTCGTGCAGGCGTACCGGCCCAATTTCCCGGTGCTGCTTGACCAGTCCGGCCAGGTCGGGTCGCGCTTCGGCGTGATCGGCTACCCCACCTTCGTCGTTCTCGACGCCGGCGGCAGGGTCGCCTATCAAGGCCATGACCTGCCTCCCGTCGGCTTCTGACGGCGGGAGGGGGATTGGTTTTTCGCACTCTTCATCGACTTTTGGAAAAGGTCATCCCGCTTTCGGCATTTCCAGTGCGCCGCTAGTACATAGTCAATGTTGTAAATTATGTATTATGATCCATATCCTCTGCGGGAGAAGTCGACTCGTACCTGAAATTACAAGATTGACTGTGCGACGAGATCGCCGGGGGCTTGGCGGAGGAGTTCAAGATTGGCGGGACGGGCCAAAGCGTCCTGGAGTCTGGAGGCGGTGGGCTGTGATCCGAGGCGCTCGTCCGCCACCCGGGCCCCGGGTCTGGCCCAGCCGGCGACCCTGGCGGCGGGGTCGTGCGCCTGTCGGTCACAGGCATCCTGACTCGGATTTCCGGAGAGCATGGCCTCGATGCGCTCGAGAAGAAGTTCCTG
>JAISXA010000260.1 GCA_031270685.1 Planctomycetota bacterium | reverse complement strand
CCCCAACTTCGAGGAACTGTCCAAAAACTGCGCCATCTGGCGGCGGTTCACCGACACGGGCGAGGAACTCGCGGTCAAGGGACTCGCGAACCTGAAGCGGATCGCCGCCCAAGTGGCGTGACTCCGAGCCCGCGACGGAGGTGAGGTGATTCTCCCCGCTCCCAAGGTTCGATCTCAGACGGCGCAATACCTGGCGATGCCGACTCCTGGCCTGGCACGCATCTTTCCGTCAGGCGGATCCGGCATGGAGAAACGAATGACATACGTCCATGAATACGCTTCCCCCCTCGGAACGCTCACCATCGCCAGCGATGGCGGGAACATCACCGGGCTGTGGAAGCTGGGGCAGAAATATTACGGGCAAACCCTGCCGAAAGACGCGTCCGCGCGGCACGTCCCCGTATTCGACCTTGTCGGGCTCTGGCTGGATGAATATTTCAACGGATCGAATCCCCGGACAAACCTGCCCTTGGCGCCGCCGGGCAGCCGGTTTCGGCAAGAAATATGGAATCTGCTCCTTGATGTCCCTTATGGCGAAACAACCACTTATGGCGATATCGCCAAGATAATCGCCGGGAGGCGCCGCGCACGAACGATGTCGGCGCAAGCGGTGGGCGGCGCGGTCGGACACAACCCCATCTCCATAATCATCCCCTGCCACCGGGTGCTCGGCGGCAGCGGCAGCCTCACCGGATACGCCGGCGGCCTTGCCATGAAGCAATGGCTGCTCAATCATGAGCGGTCGCGCCCGCCCCAGGGTCGTTAGCGAAATGTTTCCCCGTCTTTTCCTTTGCCTGACGCATTGCGGATGCATTCGGGGTATAGTGAATGTTGTTTCATCGCAATCAATAAAACGCTTGACCGGAAAACAGGATTTGCATATTATTAGTTATGATTACTATTTAGACGTCTTTCATAGAGGAGAATGCGATGTTGTCAGAAAAAATGTGGAATGCGCTTAACGAACAGATCAAGTGGGAATTCGAGTCCTCGTACCTCTATCTTGGCATGGCCGCCTGGTTGAATGACAACGCCTACCCCGGGTTCGCGCATTGGATGCGCGAGCAGGCCAAGGAGGAACAGGGACATGCGATGAAGATTTACGGATATGTCGAGGAGCGCGGCAACCGGGTCGAGTTGCTGCCGATCGCGGCGCCGAAGAAAACCTGGGAAAGCCCGCACGAGGTTATCGAGCAGTCGCTCAAGCACGAGGAAATGGTCACCGGCCTGATCAACAGACTGGTCGACCTTTCGCAGGAGGAAAAGGATCACGCAACCTTTGCCTTTCTGCAATGGTTCGTGAAAGAACAGGTCGAGGAGGAGGACACCTTCCGCAAGGTTCTCGACGAACTCAAGCTCGTCAAACCCACCTGTTCGGCGATGCTCTTCATCGACCGGCATATGGGCAAGCGTTCCGGCGACTAGGGCGCGGAAATGCGGCAGGGCTACCTGGTCTCGCCCTTGTTGTGGAAGCTGTCCAGCATGACGGCGACGAAAATGACGCAGCCGCGAACGATGGTGTACGCGTACATGTTGGTGCGCGCCATCACCAGGCCGTTCTCGATGCACATGATGATGAGAACTCCGAGAAACGCGCCCGGGAAGGCTTTTCCTTTGCCGCCGAACAGGCTGACCCCCCCGAGAACGGCGGCGCTGATGATGATGAATTCCTGGCCGACGGCGAAGGCCGGGGAGACCTGGCCGACCTGCGCTCCGGAGACCAGCCCGGCCAACCCCGCGAGCGCTCCGCACAAGACATATGCGGAAAAAATCCGCTTCTCGACGGCGATTCCCATTTTTTGCGCTCCGCTCCGGTTGTTGCCGATGGCGTACATCTGCTTGCCGAGAAGGGTGCGGGAAAGCAGAATCTGGCATAGCGCCATGACGACCGCCAGTATGACCACGATAAGGGGTATGTAGCCGAGAATCCGGGTCTTGACGAGATAGGCGCCAACCGCGTTGGTGAAAAACAGCGTCTTGACTCCGATGAAGCCGATGGCGAGGCCGCGCACCGAATACATGACCGCGAGGGTCACGATGATCGGCGTCATCTTGAGCTTGGCGATGAAAAAGCCGTTGACGGCGCCGATCACCGCCCCGCAGGCGATGGAGACGGCGATCGCGCCGATCAGGCCGAGCCCCATGTCGGTAAGAACGGTGGAAATTACGGCGGTGATGAACATGACGGCGCTGATCGAAATGTCGATCCCGCCGGTCAGCATCACGAACACCAGCCCGGCGGCGGCGATGCCGGTCGAGGAGGTTTGGAGCAAAAGGTTGACCGCGTTGTTGGCGGACAGGAAATTGGAATTGAGCGCGTAAAACAGCACCACCAGCGCCAAAAGGACGATGTAAAGGCCATACCTGTAGAATGCCTCGGACAGACGTTCCATGCGATCGAGTCGGGAAAGCGCTTGCGGACGTTCCTCGCGGGCCGCGCTCATGGTCTATTTCTCCAATGCCAGCTTTAGAAGCGCCTCGGAAGAGAATTGCGCGCGCTCCAGTTCCCCGGCGATCCTGCCGCCGCACATGACGGCGATCCGGTCGCAGACACCGACCAGCTCCTCCATCTCGCTGGAGATGAACAGTACGCCGGTGCCGCTGGCGGCGAGGGCGTTGATGTAGGTATAAATGTCGAACTTCGAACCCACGTCCACGCCGCGCGTCGGCTCGTCGAGGATGAACAAATCCGGCCTTATCAGCAGCCACTTGCCGATAACCACCTTCTGCTGGTTGCCTCCGGAGAGGTTGCGGACAATCTGCCGGTTCGCGTCCCCGGTCTTGATGCGAAGCTTCGACACGGTCTCGGCGGCGGCGGCGGATTGCCCGGCCCGGTCGAGAACGGCCAGCCGCTTCCGCATATGCGGAAGATTGACGAGGGAGATGTTGTCGACGACGGTTTTGGGAAGGAGCAGCCCCTCGTCGCGCCGGTTCTCGGTGATAAACGCCACCTTCTCGCGCACCCAGAGCATGGGGTCCGGATCGGCTATCGCCCTGCCCTTGAATTCGATCCTTCCGGAATCGAACGGATCGACGCCGTAGATCGCCCGCGCCAGCTCCGTCCGCCCAGCCCCCATAAGTCCGAAAAGCCCGACGATCTCGCCGGACCTTACGGCTATGGATACGCCGTCGAGCACGCCCGAGCGGACTATGCCCTTGACGTCCAGCAGCACTTCGCCGACCGTCTTTTCCACATAGGGATATATTTGCCCAATTTTCCTGCCTACCATGCGGTTGATCGCCTCGTCCTTGGTGATCGCGCCGGACCGGACCTGCCCGCCGACCGTTTCCCCGTCGCGGATCACCAGCACTTCGTCGCACAACATGAAGACGTCGTCCAGCGCATGCGAGATATAGATCATGGAAATGCCCTTCGCGGCGAAATCCCTGATCAGCTTGAACAGCGTTTCCTTTTCCGAAGTCGAGAGCGAGGTGGTCGGCTCGTCGAAGAAAATGATTTTCGCGTCCTTGGAAACGGCCTTGGCGATCTCCACCATCTGCCGCATCCCCATGGTCAGGTCCTCCACCCGCGCGGCCGGATCGAGGTCGATGGCCAGCGCGTCGAGGATCGTTTTCGCCTTTCTGTCGAGCAGCTTCGGTGGCAAAAACATCCGCCCCCTGATTCCCTCGTCGACGAAGATGTTTTCGGCCACGGTGAGATTGGTGAAAAGATTCAACTCCTGGTGGATGAAGGCGATGCCCGCCCTGGTGGCGTCCATCGGTTCGCGGGGACGGTATTTTTCGCCGAAAAGTTCTATTTCGCCCGAGGTTCGCTGGTACACGCCGCCCAGCACATTGAGCAGGGTGGATTTGCCGGCTCCGTTTTCCCCGACCACGCCGAGCACCATGCCCTTGCGCAACGAGAATCCGACGTCGCGGAGAACCCGAACCCCGTCGAAATTCTTGTTCAAGCCGTCGATTTTTAGGACAACGTCCCGGTTCGTAGCGGCCACTTACGCCCTCTTTCTTTGCCACAAAGCCAGAAGTGAAATGATCAAAACAAGCAGTCCCTTGCACAACATGATGTTGTACCAGGACACGCCCAGCAGGTTGAGGCTGTTGTTGAGCATCAGCACCAGGACCGCGCCGATGAGGCTGCCATGGATGTTGCCTTCGCCGCCCGCCACGCTGGTGCCGCCGATAACGACCGCCGCCACCACGTCCATAAGCATGTCCTTGCCGAGCGACGGCACGCCGCCGCGCAGGCGGGCGGTCATGATTATGCTCGCGAAGGCGGCGCACAGCCCGGAAATCAGGAACAGCGAAAAAATCGTCAGGCGAACGGGCAGGCCGGAGATTTTCGCCGTTTTGTGATTGGTTCCGATGGAGGTGATGTACTTTCCGTAGATCGTGCGGTTGAGCAGAAAGGCAAGGACGGCGAAAACGGCCAGCGCGATGATGATGGGATATTGAACGCCGAAAAGCGAGCCTCTGGCTATCTCGCCGAAGGCGCGCGGCAGGCGGGGGATGGTCTTGCTCCTGGTGATGGTCAGGGCGGCGCCGGAAAAAACCAGTTGCGTCGCCATGGTGGCGACGAACGAAGGCATTTTCAGGAGAGTCACCGCCAGGCCGTTGACCGCGCCGACCGCAAGCCCCAGGCAAAGCATTGCGAGAACGCCGAGGGGGACGCCAACCGCCGGCGGAAGACCCGAGACCATGATCTGCGCGCCGATGACGCTTCCCAGGGCGATGACGGCGATTTGCGAAAAGTCGATGCCGCCGTTGAGAAACACGAAGGTCATGCCGCAGGCGAGAAGGATAAGTTCGGACGACTGCACGACGATATTGACCAGATTCTCGGCGTTGGCGAATTTCGGAACCAGGAGGGCGGCAACGATGAGATAGACGATGAAAAAGACGATCGCGCTCTGGGCGCTGGCGAATCCCTTGACATGCTTGAGAAAATCGTAATCCCGGAGATCTTTCATTTCCCTCGTTCCGCCACGCCCGCGATGAATTCGAAGACCGGCCAGCTTGCCGGCGAACCGCCGGCGCCGCCCGCAATCCGGCGGATAATGCCGGCGAAGCGGGGACGTCGGGTTCCGTCGCCCGCTTCGCCGCTTGCCATCAATTGACGATTACGCCCGGATCAGGATTTTCGCCGCTTCCCGTTCATTCCCAACCATACGCGCGCGGCGCGGTCTGGGCAAAGTTTTCCTGGGTGATGACAAAGCCGGGGTCGTTGACGAATGCCTTGTACTTGGGGTCGTCGATGCCGGCGGCGAAGTTGTAGGCGGCTATAACGCCCTCATAGCCCGCTCCGAAGGTATCCATGCCGAAGCACATTTCAACCTTCTTTTCCTTCATGGCCTGGATCGACAGCGCCGCTCCGGAGAAAGGCATGACCGCGACGTGTCCCGGCTTGCCGATCTCAACCCAGCGGCCGGCCGCCTCGAGCGCCTGGATGGTCGGGGCGAGCAGATAATCCGAGTGCATGAAGATGCAATTGATGTCCGGGCTGGCCTGAAGCGCGTTGGTGCATCCGGCCAGCGCCTTTTCCAGGTTCCATTCGGTCGGAACCGACTGGATGCGTTCGATAATGCCGGGGTTGTCCGCCATCACCTTCTCGAAGCCTTCGGTGCGGAACAACACGTTCTGGTCGGTGAGGGAGCCGACAAGCTCGAGCACTTTCCATTTGATGCCGTTTTTGCGGGCGTAATCCGCCATGTATTCCCAGCCCGCGACGGTGAGCGCGTAGTTGTCGGTCGCGAATCCCCACGACACGGTGATCTCGTCGTCGCTTTCCAGCGTCCGGTCCATGTAGACGAACGGGATGTTCTTTTCGTTGCACAGCTCCACGGACTGCCGGATCGTCTCGCTATCGACGTATATGCACGCGATGGCGTCGGCTCCGGCGGTGACCATGTCCTCGATCTGTTTGTGCTGGACGTTGGCGTCGCCGAGGCAGACCTGGATGTTGATCTCGACCTTGTCTCCCAATTCCTTGACGGCGGCGTCAATTCCCTTTTTCACCCCCATCCAGAATGGATCGTCGAGGTTGTCCATGGCGACGCCGATGGCAATCTTCTCCGCTCCGGCCGCCGCACCCGCGAACAGGCAAACACAGACCGCGCACACAAGAAACCAAGACAGCAGTTTACGCATAACCACCCCTCCTCGGGTTCCGGTCCCGGTCGTCAACAGTCGCGCCGCTCCGGGATCCTGGCCGCCGTCCAACATGGACGGCATTGAAAATCGTCACGGCGTCACGCGACGCCGAAGTCAATATTGATCGATGACGCCGCGATCCATTTGCGCGTTCAGGTCGAAAATCTTCCTGAGCCCGGCGACCTTTTCCGAACCGTCGAATTTGGGCGAGGTGGCGAACATGGGTTGGGTGAAATCCTCCCAGGCCCGGCGCCGGGGATCCTGTCCGAGCTTGGCGAAGCTGTCGTCGATGTCGTCGCATTCGTAAACAAGGATCGCATAATTCTTGAAGACATAACTGTCGCATGCCTTGGCGCCGGCCTTGCGCAGCACGTCCAACTGCTCCTTCCACTCGCTTTCGTGCATGCGCTCGTGGGCAGCGATATAGTCGTTCAGGCGTTCCGGTTTGATCTCATTCACCAGGACGTAGCGTTTCGCCATGTTCCATTCCTCCTTATCCGAATTCCTCGACCACGCGCATCGCGATTTCCGTCCACCGCCAGAGCCGGGACGGATCGTAGTTGACGGTGGAGATGTCCTTCATGATCACCTCGACGCAACACCCCTTGAGGTTCCCGAGCTTTTCGCGGAGTTCGCGCTCGACCAGCTTCCCGTCGAAGACGGGCGAGGCGAAATGCGACGGCGTCGGCTTCAGACTCACGACGTAGCGCCCGCGCATGCTTTCGGCCGCCGCCTTCTCGTCGGCCCAGGGACTGATGGAAATCTTGCGCAGATTCGGAATCGCGGCGAGGATGTCCACCCTTCCCGACAACGGCTCGCAGCAACCGTAATACGCGAGTCCGAAGCGGCGGAGCCATTCGATTTCGTAATCGATGCCGAATTCCTTGTGCATGTCCGGGGAAACAGATCCGAAAATCTGCGCCGCGCACGCGCCCCAGGCGTCCGTCGGCGGCAGGCTTCCAGCGGCGCGCGGCAGTTCCCTGGTGTATCCATAGCCCCCCGAACCGACCCTGACGTTGGCGTTGTTGCTCCCGGACGCTCCCAGAGCCGTCCATTGGTCCAGCGCCGACCGGTAGGCGTCCATCAAGCGGCGCATTAGCGCATGCATGAGATCGGGATTGTCGACAAGATTGAACAACACTTCCTCCGCGCCCATCCAGTAGACGATGTCGTCCCACGGAGCGAACCAGAATCCGGTCGCCCCCCGCTTTTCGACCGGGAGGATCCCCTTGAAAATACGCGAATACTCCTGATAAAAGGCTTCGGTGCGCTCCGCATCCACGGTGATGACCGGATCCTTCACCTTCCCGACGTCGGCAAGTTCACGGATCTGGGTATGGAAATGCCGGGAGGCGATGGCGCTTTCGCTATCCGTCTCGCGGACGTCGGCCTCGACCGCGATGCCGAAACCGCTGTTTTCCATGATGAACGGCGAATGCAAGACCGGTTCGATCACCATATCGGCGGGCATATGCCGCCACTGGTACAGCGCCTTCCGCAATTCGCTTTCGATCCGCCGCCCGACCTCGCTTGCGCAACGCAGGGTCAGCTCGCCGTCGACGTTCATCTCGTGCCAGCAGACTTCGTTGAGCCACACCAGCGGCCGGCCCCCCTCAAGATCGTTGATCCTTTCCCAAAGCCGGATGCGCTCCGGCATGAGCGGGTTGTCCGCCGCCTCCGCGTAGTGGCGCGCCAACTCCCGCAACTCGCGGACGTCGCCGTCGGGAAGGTCCAGGGCCGCGTCGACCTGGTCCGCCCGCGCGAGGTAGGGAACAAAAGGCGTTTCGTTGAACAGGAGCGCCTTGGTCGCCATTCAGCCCCCTCCGGATCCGTATCCGGAAACGACGCGCGCCACGAGCGGATACACGCGTTTCCATTCGCTCATGGGTATGTCTTCGCTGAACTGCAGCATGCACGGGCGCCCGGCAAGCTGGGCGACGAAGTCCCGGGCGAGCTTTTCCAGCTCCGCATCCCCTTTCAGGCACCAGTTCGAGGGGAAATTGGGGAATACCGACACCGAATCGAAGAGCGTCCCCATCTCCTCCGGGGACAGGTCGCCGCCCATTTCGGCGATGGAGACGGATTCGAGGACATGGATTCCCGAGCGCTCGATCAACTCCCGGAGCGGCTTCACCTTGCCGTCCATATGGACGACATAGGCCTTGCCCGCCTCCCTGGCGAGACGCGCGCGCTTCCGGTAAAACGGCAGGAGATGCTCTTCGAAAGCCGCCGGCGGCGTCATGTCCACGGTGACGTTATCCGGCTGCCACAGGATTTGCGCTCCGCTTCGGAGCGCCAGGTCGAAGCTTTCGTCAAGCCTGCGGTCGATGGCGTTCATGAGCTCCAGCGCCGGCTCGGGATCGTCGTAGAGATCGAGAAGAAATTGCTCCTGGCCGACGAGTTCGATCAGACACTTCTGGTATGGGCTGCGGTCGAGCCGGGCCATGACCACGCCGTCACCGCCCAGATCCGCCTTCCGCGCCTTGAAGGCGGCTTCGTGGCTGGAGAGAACCGTGTTCTCCACTATCGAGGTCATGACGCGGTAGTCTTCGGGCGTGGCGATGTAATGCCTGGAAATGTGTTCGCTGCCTATGCCGCCCGCGTCCTTTTCGACGCGCTGGCTCACCGTTCCGGAGGCGGTCCGGTATTCCCGCGTTTCCACCGGCTTTCCTTCGCGCCACGACGTTTTAACCGAAAACTCCGCCCCCTTCACCTCGGAGAGGAAGCCGGGAAGGATATGCCAGGGCGGCGCGAGCATGCCGACTACGGGATAATAGTCGATGATGCCCAAACCCAGGTCGCGCCCGATGCGCTCGGCGTCGCCTCGCGGCAGATAGCGGGTATATATGCCGACCGGCGGAACTTCGCGGGGTCGACCGAAATAGGCGTCCAGCATCCTTTCCCTGATCGTCGTCACCGTCCCCCCTTATCACGTGCCATAAACCTGATCGGTGCGCATCAGAAGGCCGGAACGACCATTCCCAATGCGTGCATATGCTCCCAAACCTCCTCCCGCGTCGGCAACGACTCGATCACACCGAGACGGGTCACGGAAAGCGACGCGGCGCAATTGGCGTAGACGATGGCGTCGTCCGGATCCGCCCCCGCCGATAAAGCCGCCATAAACCCGCCGCTGAAACAATCCCCAGCCCCGGTCGTATCCTGGACCTCCACCCTGATCCCCGGAAATACCTTCGTTCCGGCCGGATTGACGCGCACGCAGCCCTTTTCCCCAAGCGTGACGATGACGTTCTTCACCCCCTTGTCGAGAAATACGCGCGCGGCGCGCTCCGCCGAATCCTCGTCCTTGACCTTGACCCCGGTCAGCGCCGCCGCCTCGTGCTCGTTCGGTTTTATGTAGGCAAGGTGAGGATAGACGTCCTCGGGGAGCGGCTGCACCGGTGCGGGATCGAGAAGCGTCTGCACGCCCATGGAATCGGCCATTTTAATGCCGTGCACCACCACCCCGGGGTCGGACTCGAGCTGGAAACCGATGATCCGCGACCGCCCGATGACGTCCCTCTCCGCTTCCAGCTCCTCGCGGGTCAACCGCAGATTCGCGCCGGGCACCACCGAAATGAGATTGTTGCCGTCGTCGTCGATGATGATGACGCTGATCCCGGTGTGTATGGAGCCGTCTATCTTGATGCTCGCGCGCGAAACGCCCTTTTCGTCATAGAGGCGCAACGCGTCCTGCCCATATTTGTCGCAGCCTATTTTTCCGATAAAACGGACATCGGCGCCGAGCATCGCGGCGGCTATGGCCTGATTGGAACCCTTGCCGCCTCCTCCTTCGTGAAACTTGTCGCCGATCTGCGTTTCTCCCAATGCGGGAAGACGCTCTCCCTTGAGAAACAAACCGACATTATAGCTGCCGACGACTGTCACCAGTTTATTCGTCATCCGCCATCCTCCGCCGAAGATACACCGTTATCGCGTTTATTCGTGATTTGCGCTTGGATTGCGTTGAGGAGTCGAGAAATCGTCTAAAAGCGCGAAAGCATGCAACGACTATAAGATAGCACGAAACTTTTACTTGTCAAGAAAATTTACTTAAAATTGCGTAATAATTTCATTCTGTTGCAAAACAACACTTAAAGGGAATCGGGTCGGTGGACTTTTGGAGGAAATCGGGCCAACCGCCGCCCTATTTCCTCCAAAGATATTACTGTTTACGGATCAACGGGTTGATTTTCATCAGGTCGGGCGATACAGCCGACCAGGTAATAAT
>JAISXA010000218.1 GCA_031270685.1 Planctomycetota bacterium | reverse complement strand
CGCCTCAAGGGCGTCGAGCCGGGTCAGCCCGTCGGCCGCGAGGGCGGCGTAAACGCTCCCCCGGAAAAAACCGTTGTCGACGATGTCGCATAGCGCCTTGCGGGCCGAGGCCAGCGCTTCCGGCGACGGATACCGCTCCGCCCGGAGCATGAGCCTGGAGGCGTTGTCCCATGCGGTCCGCATCGCGCGGGAAGTTGAGAAGCTCAACGACTCGATGTCGCTGTCCGGTCCCGGCAGGACGCCGAAAGGCCTGGGACCGCGCACTTCGGCCCAATGCGCGACCACGAAGATCAAAAGCAGGCCGATCAGCGCCGCCCCGGCCTGGAAAAACAGGCCGACCCGGCGCTTCGGGCGGGCTCTTTCGACGGCGCCGGCGAGCGGCGGGGAACCGGCGGGCGCGACCGCCCGTCCCTTTCGGACAAACATTCCCGCCGACTTGGCGCCGCCGGGCTTCCTGCCCGCCGCCACGCTGTCGAAGTCCTTCTCCAAATCGGAAAAACTCTGGTACCGGTCCGCCGGCGACAAGGCCATCATCTTCGCGAGTACGCCCGCGAACGCCCGGCTGACGCGGGGATTGACGCGATAGGCGGGGAGCGGCGCCTCGCGCAGGCGGCGGTCGAGAACGTCGGAGACATTTTTCCCGACGAACGGCTTGAGGCCGGTGGCCGCTTCGTAAAGGCTTTCCCCGAGCGAACACTGGTCCGCCCGCCAATCCCCCTTCTCGCCCCGGATCAGTTCCGGAGCCATATAGAACGGCGTGCCCACCGCGCGGCAGGTTGCCTCGCGGACGCCGGGCGCGTCGGCGACAAGCGCCAACCCGAAGTCGGCCAGCTTGACCCGGCCGTCCCTGGAGATCATGATGTTGGCCGGCTTGACGTCGCGATGGACGACATGGTGCCGGGCGGCGTGTTCGAGCGCGCGGATGATCTGCCTGCCGATGGCGACGACGCGCATCTCGTCGAGCGGAGCTTCGCGCCGGATCAGGGCGCTGAGCGTGTCGCCGTCCACGAACTCCATGACCAGGAAATAGCGGGAATCAATCTCGCCGAAATCGATGGCGCCAACGATATTGGGATGGTTGAGCCGCGCCGAGGCGCGCGCCTCCTTGAGGAAGCGTTTGACGAATTCCGGATCCCCCGCCAGGGCGGGAGACAGGATCTTGAGCGCCACCGGCCGCGCCATCGACAATTGTTCCGCGAGATACACCGAGGACATGGTCCCGCGCCCGAGCAGACGGATCATCCGATAGCTGCTCTCCAGGACCGCCCCGCGCCTGGAGGCGTCGCGGCTGGTGATGATCGCCGGTGCGTTGTCGTCGGGCCCGTTTTCCATTAAAAATCGACCGTTTGACGGCCAACCATGAAGGCTGGACCGTCTCACCCGGAAGAATCGCCCCAGCGCGGTTTACGGCGCTTGCGCATGACTTCGCGCGCCAGTTCGTCGAGCCGGTCGGCGATGCGCCGCGACGCCCCCCCCTTGGAAAGCAGAAGCTTACGCGCGCGCATGCCCATCGCGCGCGCCTTTTTCCCGTCCGAGAGCAAATCGCGGAACGCCTCGACGAGATCCGCCGCGCCGGGGACGATGCGGATGCCGTCCACCTCCGAAAGCGCCTCCGCCGCCTCCGCGAAGTTCCACAGGTTCGGGCCGACGACGGTCGGCTTGCCGATGCCGCAGGGTTCGATGAAGTTCTGCCCGCCGCGCCGGGCGAGGCCGCCGCCGACGAACACCACATCGGCGGCGGCGTATATTTTGGACAAGTCGCCCATGACGTCGCAAACGATCACGTCCGGGAGGGACGAGGGATCCTTCCCCAAAAGGCTGCGCAATTCCGTTTCGCCGTACGCTCTTGCCAACCCGGCGACTTCGGGAAGCCGCTCGGGATGGCGCGGCGCCAAGGCCACCCGCGCGCGCGGCGCGCCTTTCCCCGCCGCCTCGCGGAGCGCGTCGAGAACCGCCTTTTCCTCGCCCGGATGCGTGCTGCCGGCGACCGCCAGCGGGCGTTCCGGCGCGAGATGGCAGCCGAAAAGGGCCCGCCACTCCGCCTCCACGGCTGGATCGACCTCCTCCGGCACGGCGTCGTATTTAACCGAACCAAGGATCTCCATCCTTTCCTCCGGAACGCCGATGGCGCGAAGGCGCTCCGCGTAGAGCGGGGTCTGCGGAAACCATTTCCGCACCGCCCGGACCATGGTGCCGGCGACGCGGGGGACGCGGGCCAACCGCTTCGCCGAACGCCCGGTTATCCTGGCGTTGGCGACGACGACGGGAATGTCCCGGCGCTCCGCCTCCGCCAGGAAATTAGGCCAGATTTCCAGCTCCATAAGCGTCACCATATCCGGCCGGACCAGATCGAAGGCGCGGCGAACCATCCAGGAGAAGTCGAGGGGATAATAAAAAACGCCGTCCTCGCCGTGGGCGTCGGCGGCGACCTTCCGCCCGGTCCGGGTGGTGGTGGAGACTTTCAACTCCCAGAGGGGATTGTCGGCCATGAACATCCGCGCTAGGTTCCGGGACGCGATCGCTTCGCCCACGCTCACCGCGTGCAGCCACAGGCACGGCGGCTCGTAATGCGGGTCCTCCCCGTCGCGGCCGACGACCCTGGTCGCCGCCGAACGGAAACGATCCGGTATGCGCCCCGTCTTTTCGTCGCAATGGGGGCCGTAGCGATCGGTGACGTAGCGGTGCCACAGATAATGCGGCCCGATGGTGAGGCTGTACACCGCGTCAAGCAGGTTGGGCATGGTTCATTTCCGACCGTGGCATTTCTTGTACTTTCTGCCGCTGCCGCAGGGACAGGGGTCGTTGGGACCGATCTTGGGGCCGGCGTTCCTGATCGGTTCGCGATGGCGCTCGCCGGCGTCGGCCCCGGTCTGATTGGCCTCCGCGGCGAACGAGTCGAATTCCTGCTGGACCGCCTCCCTGACCTGGATCTTTTCCCTGACCCGCATCTCCTCGGCGGGTTTGACCCGCATCGCCAGTTGCGCCACCTCGTTCTCGAAGTTCTGCCACATCTCCTCGAACATTTCGAAGCCTTCGATCTTGTAGCGCACCTTGGGATCCTGCTGCGCGAAGCTGCGGAGATGGATCGCGTCCTTGAGAAGGTCCATCGCGTAGAGATGGTCCATCCATTTGCGGTCCACCGTTTCCAGGAGGACCAGCTTCTCGATGACCCGCATGACTTCGGCGCCCAGGCGCTCCTCCTTCCTGGCGTAGGCGTCGGCGAGCGCGGCGTTGAGATATTCCTTGATCTCCTCCCCGGAGCCCGACCGCGAAGCGAGGCGCTTCAACTCGGCCGCGTCGACGGCGGTGAGGAAGACGTCGCGCATCGCGTCCCTGACCCCGTCCCAATCCCACTCGCCGCCCGGACGCGCCAGTTCCTGGTCGACGCGCCGCGCGATGTGGTTCCCGGCGTACTCGAGCATGGCTTCGCGCAGGTTTTTGCCCTCCACCCACTGCTGGCGGCGGCCGTAGACGACCAGGCGCTGCTCGTTCATGACCTGGTCGTATTCGAGAAGGTTCTTTCGTATTTCGAAGTTGCGCTCCTCGACCTTGCGCTGGGCGTTTTCCACCGTGCGCGATACCATCTTCGACTCGATCGGCACGCCGTCCTTGAGGCCGGCCCACTGCATGAACCGCTTCACCTTGTCGGCGGCGAACATGCGCATGGTGTCGTCCTCGAGGGACAGGAAGAAGCGGCTGGAGCCGGGGTCGCCCTGGCGGCCGGAACGGCCGCGCAACTGGTTGTCTATGCGCCGCGCCTCGTGACGCTCGGTGCCGACGATGTGCAGCCCGCCGAGTTCCGCGACCTCGACGGTCAGCCGCGGGCCGTACAGGCCGAACTCCCGCCAGTGCCGTTCAAGCTCCTTCTCCCACTCGTCCAGGCTCTTGTCGGCGAATTTCACGTTCTTCAGCGCGCTTTCTGGATAGCGTAGATAGCGATCCGCCCACTGCTCGAGAAGGAACGGGCGCAACTCCGCGTCGGACATCCCCGCGTTGATCTTCTTACTGGGCGCGAGGCCGCACTTCCGCCAATGTTCGAGCAGTTCCTCCCGGGTGAACGCGCCCAGCTTGATGTCGGTGCCGCGGCCGGCCATGTTGGTGGCGACGGTGACCGCGCCCATCTTGCCGGCGTCGGCGACGATCACCGCCTCGCGGGCGTGATTTTTGGCGTTCAGGACCTCGTGCGGAACGCCCCGGCGCTTGAGCAGTTCGGAGATGACCTCCGAACGTTCGATGGAGACGGTGCCGATGAGCATGGGCTGGCCGGCGGCGTGCACCTCGGCGACATGTTCGACGATGGCCTTGTATTTCTCCTCCAGGGTGCCGTAGATGAGATCCGGATGGTTGACGCGCCGGAGCGGCCGGTTGGTGGGGATGGCGATGACGCCGAGGCGGTAGATCTTGTCGAATTCCTTGGCCTCGGTCATCGCCGTGCCGGTCATGCCGGCGAGGCGGTCGTAGAGGCGGAAAAAATTCTGGTAGGTGATGGTGGCGACGGTCTGCGACTCCTCCTTGATCGCCAGGTGTTCCTTGGCCTCGACCGCCTGGTGCAGGCCGTCGGACCAGCGCCTGCCCTCCATGACGCGGCCGGTGAACTCGTCGACGATGAAAACCTCCCCATCCTTGACGATGTAGTGGTGGTCCTTCCGGTACAGCGCATGCGCCCGGAGGGCGTTGTCGATGTAATGCGGCATGTCGAGATTTTCGCCGGAGTAGATGTCCCGCATGCCGAGAAGCCGGAGCGCCTGGTGCATGCCGCGCTCGGTGAGCTTGGCGGAGTGGTCGCGCTCTGAATAGACGAAGTCCCAATCCTCCTCCGCCTGCATGCGCGCGTCCTCGCGCTGCGCGCCCTGCTTCATGACCGCGGCGATGCGGTCCTCCACCTGGTTCATCTCCCCGCCCCTGAGCTTGCGGGCGACGCGGTCGGCGAGATAGTACTTGTCGGCGGTCTGGTGGGTGGATCCGGAGATGATCAGCGGGGTTCTCGCTTCGTCGATGAGCACCGAGTCCACCTCGTCGACGATGGCGTAAAAGCGGTCGGCCTGGACCTGATCCTCCTCGCGGACTTTGAGATTGTCGCGGAGGTAGTCGAAGCCGAACTCGGAGTTGGTGCCGTAAACCACGTCGCCGCGGTAGATCGGGTAGCGGTCGACGGAATCCATGTTGGATTGGATCGCCCCGACGTTCATGTCCAGGAATTCGAACAGCGGGCGGTTGTAGTCGGCGTCGCGCTGGGCGAGATAGTCGTTGACCGTCACCACATGCACGCCCCGCGACACGGGGAGGATCATCTCGGGAGCGACGTGGAGCGCGTCTTCCGGAGCCGGGATCAGTTTGTCGACCAGCCGCCACTCCCGCCTGCCTTCCTCGTCGCGGTAGCGGCCGTAGGGCTTGAACGCCCACTGATCGGAATCGTAGCCCTGCAACTCCCTGGCCAGCTCCGTCCAGGCGGCAGCCGGGCGCAGGGCGTTCAGATAGCTCGGCAGGGTCGCGACCAGGGTTTTGCCCTCGCCGGTGACCATCTCGGCGATCATGCCCTCGTGGAGAACGACGCCGCCGAGGACCTGTACGTCGAAATGCGCGAACAGGGGTATCTTGCCCTCGACCGGCTTGTAGACGAATCTGCCGTTCTCCATGAGGATTTCGTCGTACTTGGCGTCTATCATCTCCCTCCCGCCGAGAGTACGGTGCGACGCCTCGCGGACGACGGCGAACGCCTCGGGGAGAATGTCGTCCTCGCTCTCACCCCCGACCAAGCGGCGGCGGAACTCCGAGGTCTTCGCCCGTATCTCCGCGTCGGAAAGTTTCTTTATCTCCGCCCAGGCCTTGTTGACATCCAAAACGCGCGGCCACAGCCGTTTCAGCTCCCGGTCGTTCGCGGAACCGAAGAAGAAGGCGAAGACCCTGGACATCCCTTCAAGAATGGAATCGCTGATCGACATGTACGCGTTATCCTCAATAGTGGACGGCGAATCAACGCCCCGCCGCCATCGTAAAACATCGATTATACGATGCCGGCGTGGATAGTCAACGCCAACCGAAACGCGGGGCGAAAAACGCCGGGTTGCGCGTCCAAACGCCGCATCTTCGCGCCCCGGGCATTTCGCCGCCCGAAATCCCATGCCCGCCGGCCCGCGAATGCGGAGAAGGGCGCTGGTCGCGGCATTGATTTTGCCGCGCCCCTTGCCGCCGGCGCCCGCGCCCTCAGAACCCGTTCTCCCGCAAGAAATCCCCGGTCAAGCCGCCGCCGGAACCCTTCCCGAGAATCCGCGCCGCATACCGGGCGAGCACGTCCGCCTCCAGGTTCACGCCGTCCCCCGGTTTGCGCAGGGACAGCGTGCTGTTGGCCCAGGTGTGCGGAATCACCGCCACGCTGAACCAGCTATCCGTCGCCTTGGCCACGGTCAGCGATATGCCGTCCACGGCTACGCTCCCTTTCTCCGCCACCAGGGGGGAGAGATCCCTGGGCAGCTCGACGCGGAGAACGCGGTGGTCGGGATTCTTCGCATCCACCGCCAGCACTTTCGCGAGCGCATCCGCGTGTCCGAGCAGCATATGCCCGTCCAGGGCGTCGCCGATCCTGAGCGCGGGCTCGAGGTTCACCTTGTCCCCCGCCCTGAGCATGCCCAGATTGGTTCGCGACACCGTCTCCGCGACCGCGTCGAAGGACGCATTGCTTCCGGAACGGACCGTGACCGTCAGGCAGGTCCCGTTCACCGCCACCGACCGCCCCACCCCGGCCTCGCCGGCAACGGCTCCAAGATCTATCGTGAGCCGGCGTCCCTTGCCGAATGCCTGTACGGAAACGACGGTTCCAAGGGTTTTGACCAATCCGGTGAACATGGAGAACCTCCTGTGAAAGATGTCAAACCCCTCGTCATGATGCGCCGGCGGCGGGTTTGAAAATCATGGACGCCCGCAGGGACTGGGCAACCAGGTTGCCCTTTTCCGGTGGACTTGCGCGATGCTCTCCGGCATTATATAATGTCGCGGGCCTGATTTGAATGCCCGGAGTCGACTTTTGAAGGAAAATCCATGAGCTTCACCTGTGGCGTCGTCGGCCTGCCCGGCGTGGGCAAAACCGCGATCTTCAACGCCGTCACCGCCGCCGGAGCGGACAGCTTCGGCAAGGACGAGGCCAACCGCGCCGTCGTCATGGTCCCGGACAGCCGCATCGAGCCGCTGGTGAAGATGTACAACGCGCCGAAAACCGTCCCGGCGCAGATGGAGGTGGTGGACATTCCCGGCCTCAAGGCCGGATCCACCGCCGGCGGCGGGCGCGGCAACAAGCTCCTCGCGCTTATCAAGGACGTTGACGCGGTCATCCACGTCGTCCGTTGCTTCGATGACCCGAACCTGCCCCACGAATACGAAACGGTCGATCCCGCGCGCGACGTCGAGACGATAGATCTCGAGATGATCGTCGCCGACGCCCAGACCCTGCAAAACAAAATCGAGCGCATCGCCAAAAAGGCCAAGGCCGGCGACGCGGACGCCAAGCGCGACCTCGCGGCCTGCGAGACGGTCAGGGCCGGCCTGGACGCGGGCACGCCCGCGCGCAGGCTGGAGTTGTCCGAACGCGATCTCGCCGGCGTTTTCGACTGCAACCTCGTTTCGCTCAAGCCGGTCATGTACGTCGCCAACATCAAGACCCCGGCTGACGGGAGGAACGACCATGTCGCGGCGCTTCGCGCGGCGGCGGCGGCGGAAAACGCGGAACTGGTCGCCGTCTGCGGCCGCGACGAGGCCGACATCGCCCAACTGGAACCAGAGGACCAACTCGCCTTCCTGAAGGAACTCGGCCTCGGGGAATCCTCGATGGAACGGCTCATCCAGGCCGCCTACCGCACGCTGGGGCTGGTGAACTTCATCACCGCCGGGCCAAAGGAGGTGCATATCTGGACCTGCAAGTCCGGTTCGAAAGCGCCGCTGGCGGCGGGGAAAATACACTCCGACATGGAGCGGGGCTTCATCCGCATGGAAGTGACGACCTACGACGACCTCATCGCCCTCGGTTCGGAAGCGGCGGTGGCCAAGGCCGGCAAATTGCGCGTCGAAGGCAGGGATTACGTGGTCAAGGACGGCGACATCGTCGTCGTGCGCTTCAACAAATAAC